>NZ_CP040244.1:4328148-4629797 GCF_005517195.1 Streptomyces vilmorinianum
CAAGCACGGCCCAGCCCGGTGCTCACCCGCGCAGGTCGGCCAGGCGGCGGCGGTCGAGCGGGGAGGCGCGGCGGTCCAGGCGCTCTTCCAGAAGGTGGCGGGCCGCGTCGCTGTGGCCCGCCTCCAGCAGGGCGTACAGCAGTGTCTCCTCGACGACTTCGCGCTGCGCGGCGCTGCCGCCCACGCGGCGCAGGGTCGGCAGCAGGCCGCGCAGTCCGTCCACCGCGGTGGTCCACTGCTCCTCCAGGACGGCCTCAAGGGCGCGGCAGAGCGGGACGATGACCTCCCGCTGTACGGCGTCGGCGCCGCTGGCGTGGGTGCGCAGCCGGCGGAGTGCGGGCAGATCGCCCGCGGCGGTGAGGGCGACGGCGCTGTGCAGGGCGGTGAACGCGGTCGCGGGGCGCTCGACCAGATCGCCGGCGACCGCGTCGAGGACGCCGTCGGCGGGGACGCGGCCCGTCCAGTTCCGCGACATCCGGGCCCGCCACAGGAGCGATCCGGAGTCGACGAGCGCCCGTACGCCGTTGACCTGGCTCGGGGCGAGCTGGGCGAACCAGCGGCGGCGTACCGCGTCGGAGTCGTCGAGGGCGAGTTCGTGCAGCGCCACGTGCCAGGAGAAGTGCGCGCGGTGGACGGCGCCCCGGCCCTGACCCCCGATCCAGCCGTCGAGCCAGTCGCGGCCCGCCCGGTGGTCGCCGGACTCGTAGTGGACGTGGGCGAGGGCGTGCACGGCGTGCCCGGAGGCGGGTTCGGCGGCCAGGGCCACCCGGGCGAGGGCGCCCGCCTCGTCGATGCGGCCCTGCTCCTGGCGGAGGAAGGCGAGGAGCGAGGTGTGGAACCAGTGTCCCTCGTAGGCGGGCGCCGTGCGCTCCACCAGCCGCTGCGCGAGCGTGCCGTCGAGGTCGCCGACGCCGGAGAACGCGATCGTGGGCACCGCGATGCTGAGGGCGAAGGCATCGGCGGGGAAGCGGTCGAGGTGGTCGACGAGCGCCCGGTCGCCGTCCTCTCCCCCGGCGCCGTCGTGTGCCTGGATCCGGCGGTCGACGACGTCGACGAACGAGCGTTCCCGCTCGTCGCCGCGTTCCGCCGCGCTGCGCCGGGCGTCGGCGAGTGCGCGGTTCACGTCGACGTCCGCGCCCGCCTCGTGCCCGAGCAGGGCGAGCGCGGCGTGCCCGAGGGCGAAGCCGGGGTCGAGTTCGGTGGCCCGCGCGAAGGACTCTGCGGCCTTCGCCCGTACGGTGACGACCCGGGCGAGTCCGGTGCGGAAGGAGGCCGCCGCGGCGGCGTGGGTCGAAAGCGGCAGCCCGAACTGGTCGGTGGGCCGGCGGCGCGTGGCCCGGGGGGCGGGGGTGAGCGGGGCGAGCACGGCCTCGGCGATGTCCCTGGCCTGCGCCCTGATCTCGGGGATCGCGGTGGTCTCCCACAGCTCGCCGCGCCGGGGCGCGCCGAGCGTGAACAGCGGCCGGTGGTTGCCTCCCCGGGCGTCGCGCAGCCGGCCCTCGTCTGTGGCGACGCCGATCCCCAGCGGTCCGGGCGCCGCGAGGCCGTCGGCGAGCAGCCCGGCCCACAGGGGGTCGTCGGCGCCCATGCGGAGCCCGGGGCCGGTGCAGTCCACGACCCAGCCCACCGTCAGTTCCCGGCCGTCGCCGAGCGATACGGCGAGCCGGCCGTCGTCCAGTGGCGCGGCGGAGGCGATCCGGCCGGCCTGGATCCGCAGCCGGCGGGCGGCGCGGGCGCGGGCGATGCTCTCGGCGGTGGCCGGTGCCATCCGGTGCCGGTGGACGTTCCAGCGGGTGGCGTCGCGGTCGAGGAACTCGGCCCGTTCCTCGTCGGTGAGGCCCTGCCAGAGCGCCACGATCGCGGGCCGCAGCCCGTCGAGGGCGGGCCGCCAGTCGCCGTGGTCGCGCAGCGAGGCGGTGAGGTGCCGTCGCAGTGCCGTACGGAGCCGGTGCAGGGGCAGGGCCGTGAGCCCCGGCGGCGGGGGTACGGGAGGCAGCGGGGCGACGGCGTGGGGCTGGGGCAACAGGCCGCTGCGCGAGAGGGCGTGCACCGTGCGGCCGGGCCGGTCGAGGACGAGCGCGAGGTCGATGGCGGTGAGCCCGGTGCCGACGAGCAGGACGTCGTCGCTCTCCCCCACCGCGTCGAGCGCGCCGGGCGCCCAGGGCCGGCCGATGAACCGGTCGGAGCCGCGCAGCTCCGCCGTGGCCCAGCCGGCGGTGCCTGCGGCGGGTCCGGTGGCCAGGACGACGCTGTCGGCCGTCACGGTTCCGCCGTCGGCGAGCCGGAGTTCGAGCCGTGCGTCGGCCGTCTCCGTACAGCCGGTCGCCCTCGTGCGCAGGCGGCGTACGGCGACCGTGCCGTGTGCCGTGATGATGGCGCGGCCGAGGGTGTCGGCGAGGTACGAGCCGAAGCGGTGGCGGGAGGCGAAGTCCGCCGCGGTGACGGTGGGTTCGCCGTGGCGGCAGAGCCAGCGCTGGAAGTGACCGGCGTCGTCCGGGTAGCAGCTCATCCCGCCGACCGGCACGTTGAGCCGGTGCTCGGGGACCTCGGTGGCGTACGCCGTACCGCGCCCGGCCTCCGCCGCGGGGTCGATCAGGACCAGGTCGAGGGGGGTGCGCCGCCGCGCGGCCGTCTCGCACAGCTGGACGGCGACGAGCGCTCCGGCGGCGCCCGCTCCGACGATCGCCACGGTCGGTCGGGGACGAGCGGACTGGGCGGGTACCACGGACACCACGGACACCTCCGGGCCAAGGCGGGCGCTGCACAACGTTGTTCACTATGTCGATGAACAATGTGGAATGACAAGGCCGCCCTGTCCCGGTCGCGGGGGTCGGGTCGGTTTCGCGCCAGCCGTGAGACATTGAGGCGGTGAGGATCTCAGCAAGAACGGACTACGCGGTCCGGGCCATGGCGGAGCTGGCCTGCTCCCCCGACGGGCCCTTGAAGGCGGAGGACATCGCCGGCCGCCAGGACATCCCCGTCCGCTTCCTCTTCGTCGTCCTCAGCGAGTTGCGTCAGGCGCGGCTGGTGCGGAGCGTGCGGGGCCCGGAGGGTGGCTACATCCTCACCCGGCCGCCCGCGGACATCACCCTCGCCGATGTGATCCGGGCGATGGACGGGCCGCTCGTCAGCGTGCGTGACCTGAAGCTGACGGGTCTGGAGTACCAGGGCGCGGCCGCGCCCATGCCGGATGTGTGGCGGGCCGTGCGGGCGAGCCTGCGCCAGGTCCTGGAGGGCACGACCCTCGCGGACCTGGCGTCGGGGAACCTGCCCGCGCTCGTACGGGACCGGGCGCGGGAGTACACGGACGACGCACGAACCTATCCGTAGCGCCGCGGCGCCACGCGGTCAGCGTGCGGGAAGCGTGAGTTCGCCGCCCCGGTAGAAGCCTTCGCTCTCCTCCACGACGTACGGGGCCATGACCTCGCGCCGCTCTCGCTCCGCGTCGGAGGACCGCCAGGCGTCGCACGCCTCCTGCGAGTTCCAGAGCGAGACTCCGGTGATCTCCTGTCCGTCCTCGGACCAGTAGGCGAACGCCTGAAGCAGTCCGTCCGGAGCGAACCCGGGGCGCCATGCCCTCTCGAACTCCTCCAGGGAGCCCGGCTTGATGCGGCGCGTGGTCACCCACACAAAGCGCTGTTCCATCGCAGCCTCCTCGAAGACGGGGATCGGTTGTGATCGCGCTCTTCGACCACGGTAGGTCCGTGGTGCCGTTTCCGCCTCCGAGGCCGCCACGGGGGGTCACGAGAGGTCACGAGGCGGGCCGCCAGAGCGCGGCGGTGACGGCGGTGGCGACGGCGACGGCCGTCAGGCGCCGGTAGTCGAGGGTGTCCGGGATGTCGGTCGGCCGGTGGTAGCGCGGGTTCCGGAAGTTCGCCGTAGCGGTGAGCATGACGGCCGGGATCCCGGCGTTCCAGAAGGCGGCGTGGTCGCTGCGGCCGAGGTGGTTGACCGGCGGTACGGCGAGGCCGGCGAGGGCCCCCAGCGGGCCGTCCGGGCGCGGGTCGCACAGGGTGACGGCGGGCATCGGAGGCTCGGCCGCCCCGGCCGCCCGCCCCCAGAGGAGGGCGGCGGCGTCCGACGAGCGCCGGTGGACCACGAGGGTGAAGTCGCCGCGCAGCCCGTCGGCGCGCACCGCGGCGGCCACGCCGGGGAAGACCGCGCCGAACCCCGGGGGCAGCAGCTGGGTCCCCGGCTCGGTCGTGAAGCAGCCGACCGACTCCAAACAGATCATGCCGGTGACCCTGCGCTCGCGGCGCAGTGCGCGGGCGGCGACCCGGGCGCCGATGAAGCCCAGTTCCTCCATGTCGAAGCACATGAGGGCGACCGCGGGCGGCCGTGGCAGCCCGCCGAGAAGCCGCGCGATCTCCAGCAGGGCGGCGATCCCGGAGGCGTTGTCGTCGGCGCCGGGGCTTCCTTCGACGGTGTCCAGGTGGGCCCCGACGAGGACGGTGGGGCGACCGTCCGCTCCGGGCAGCCCTGCCAGCAGGTTCGTTCCGGCGAGCCGCCGGTGCAGGCGGACCCTGAGGGGCGACAGGGGGACGCCGGGGCGGTCGGTGCAGCCGGGGCGCCATCGCACCTCGAAGGGCTGCCGCTCGGTCCACCAGCCCGCGGCGGCGAGCTCCCGCGTCACATGGGTCTCGGCCCGCAGCATGGCCTCGGGCGCGCCTCTCCTGGTGCGGGGGCGGTCGGCGAGGAACTCCACGTCGCGCCGCAGGCGCAGCGGATCGGCCCGCCGGGTCAGTTCCCGGGCGAGCGCGGGCACGTCGGGGCCGAGGCCCATGGCGGGGTCCACGGCGGGGTCCTCTCGCAGACGGGCGTCCGTCTTCGATGGTGCCGCAGGGCGGCGGCGTCCGCCTGTTCCCGTCGCGCGGCGCGGGTGATGCGGGGTGCGCCGGGGTGTGGTCGGATCGGCGTCATGGACCTCACAGAGGAGAACGACGGTTCGCAGGAGGCGGGTCCGGATGATCGCCGTCGTGCCGCCCGGCGGACCCTCGCGAGCCGGACGACCGACCGGGCCGAGCTCGCGGAGTTCCTCGACATACTCGACCTGCGGCCCGAGGTCGATCACCTCTACCCCGGTACGGAGACGAGCGCGCCGGAGCCGGGCCGGCCCCGGCGCACGGGCAAGGGCCGCCCTCGCGGCTGAGCCCCCGGGAACGGGAGCGGGAAGGAGAACGGGAACGGGGCCGGAGCGATGGATGCTCCGGCCCCGCCCCGCGGTCGTGCCAGGGACCTAGAAGGTCAGGTTCCAGGCGTCGATCCGGCCGGTGTCGGCGTTCGCGTTGTCGTTCACGCGGAGCTTCCAGGTGCCGTTCGCGACCTCGGAGGAGGCGTTGACGGTGTAGGTCTGGAGGATGTTGTCCGCGCTGCCGCCGCTGCGGTTGTGCAGGGTGTAGACGGTGCCGTCCGGGGCCACCAGGTCGACCTTCAGGTCACCGATGTAGGTGTGCTTGATGTCGACACCCACCTTGAGGGTGGCCGGCGCGTTGCCGCTCACGCCGCTGACCGTGATGGGGCTCTCGACCGTGGTGTTGTCGGAGATCGCGACGTCGGTGAGGTTCTCGAAGTACGCGCCGGGCGGCGGGGTCGAGCCGCCGACCGCCTTCAGCGCGTCGGTCTGGCCCTCGCCGAAGAAGCCGTTCTTGACCGTGGTGCCCGTGCAGCGGCTGTCGGAGGGGCAGGCCGTGTCGTTCGCCTGGCTCGCCAGGGCGGCGCGGATGTCGGCCGGGGTGTACGTCGGGTTGACGCTCGCGAGGAGCGCGGCGACGCCCGCGACGTGCGGGGAGGCCATCGACGTACCGCTCTTGCTGCCGTACTTGCCGCCGGGCAGCGTCGAGTACACGCCGGAGGTGCCGTCACCGCCCGGGGCCGCGATGTCGATGACGCCGTTGCCGAAGTTGGAGTACGAGGCCTTGACGTTGCCGTTGCCCATGGCGGCGACCGTCACGACGCCCGGGAGCTCGGTCGGGATGTCGATGCAGGCGTTGGTGATGGTGCGGGTGACCGGCGTGGAGTCGTTGGGGCTCTCGCTGTCGGTCGTCTTGTTCGCAAGGTCGTAGTTGGAGTTGCCGGCCGCGGCGATCTGGAGCGAGCCCTTGCCCTCGGCGTACGCCTGGGCGCGGTTGACGCCCTCGATGATGGCGGCCTGGTCCACGTTGTCCGGGCAGTTGAACTGCCACGGGTCCGTGTAATAGCTGTTGTTGGTGACCTTGAAGCCGTGGTCGCCGGCCCACATGAAGCCGCAGATGGTGTTCTCGGCGAAGAAGAGGCTGCTGGTCGGTTCGGCGATGCGGACCGAGGAGATCTTCACGCCCGGCGCGACGCCGATGACGCCCTTGCCGTTCTTGGCCGCGGCGACGGTGCCGGCCACGTGCGTGCCGTGGGTGCCGACGTCACGCCAGGCGCCGGCGCGGGTGTCCGCCTTGCCGTACGCGCAGGAGACCGAGTCGGCCGCGTTGAAGTTGGGCGCGATGTCCTGGTGCTGGTCGTCGACGCCCGTGTCCAGGATGCCGACCTTGACCGTGGCGGAACCGGTGGTGACGGCCCAGGCCTTGTCGGCCTTGATCTGGGTCATGTCCCAGCGGTTGGACTCGTTCAGCGTCGTCGCCGACTGCGCGGGGTTCGCGGGGAGCGCCGGGTTGTAGGCGTCCGCGGGGATGTCGGAGGTGCGCGTGGCGCCGACCTGCTGGACTCCGCTGACCGCGCGCATCGTCGAGGCGAAGTTCGCCGACGTCGAGTGGGCCACGATCACGCCGATGGCGTCGTAGGAGGCGAAGACCGAACCGCCGTTGTTGGCGACGGCGGTGCGCACGGCCGTCGTGTCACCGGGAGCGGTGATCACCAGATACGCCCGGGTGCCCGCGGCCCATGCCGCCGGGGCCGGAGCGGAGGCCGTGGTCGTCGCCGTCGTGGCCGCCGAGGCGGAGGAGGGCTCGGGGATGGTCGTCGGCGCGGCGTGGGCGGCTCCGACGGGCGCGGCGAGCGCGAGGGCCGATCCGAGGGTTGCGGCAGCGACGGCCGAGAGTCTCAGACGGCTGGATATGTGGGAAAACAATGCGTCCTCCGATGGCCCGGTGGCGCGGGTGGCGCCCGCCGGGCCGTGTGATGTGTGGGGTGGACGCAAGATCCCAGACGATGTGGTGCGGAAGGAAGTGTTCTGTCCGACAAGCCCGTTGACGTTACAGAGTGTTGACCTGACGGGCCGGCGATCGGTGCCGTCTTCCGCCGGGATGGACCGTTTCGTTCCGACGACGGCCGGCCGTCGTCGGGGAGCGCGGGCCGGGCGGATATCGTGAGCGCCGTGCGGGTGCTGCTGGTCGAGGACGACGGGGATCTGCGTTTCGGGGTGGCCGCCGCGTTGCGGGCCGCCGGGTTCGCGGTCGACGAGGTCGCGGATCTCCCGCAGGCGGACGAGGCGCTCTTCGTCACGGCCTACGACTGCGTGGTCTTCGACCGGATGCTCCCTTCCGGTGACGCCGCCGCGTACGTCGCGGAGTTGCGGCGCGGGGGCGGGGCCGTGCCGGTCCTCTTCCTCACCGCCCGGGACACGGTCGCCGACCGGGTCGGGGGCTTCGCCAGCGGCGGCGACGACTACCTGGTCAAGCCGTTCGCCGTGCCGGAGCTGGTCGCCCGCGTGGGGAGTCTGTGCCGCCGCGCCGCCGTCGTCCGGCCGCCCGTCCACCGGGTCGCCGACCTGGAGATCGACACCGCCCGGCGCCAGGTCCGTCGCGCGGGCGTCCTTCTCACGCTCACCCGGCGGGAGTTCGCCGTCCTGGAGGTCCTGGCGGCGCGCGGCGACCGGGCCGTGTCGCGGGCCGAGCTGGTCGAGAGCTGCTGGGACGAGATGGCGGAGCCGCAGTCCAACGTCCTTGAGGTACTGGTCTCCCAGCTCCGCCGCAAGCTCGGCGATCCGCCGCTCATCCGTACGGTGCGCGGGGTCGGCTACCGCCTCGTTCCCGGGGACTCGGAGTGAGAAGGCGCGCTCAGGCGCTGACGCCCACCGGGCGGGTCCGGCGGCTGCGCAGACGGATCACCGCGCTGTTCGCCCTGACCAGTGCCGTGGGGCTCGTCTCGATGGCCGTCCTCGCCGTGCGCAGCGACGACGCGCGGTGGCGTGAGCAGCTCGACCAGGCCATGAACCTGGACACCACGCAGGCGATCAGCCTGCTCACGTACGACGAGAACGACCGGCTCGACACCACCGACCTCGTCGCGACCATGGACACCGGCTGCCCTCAGCTGACCGTCCTCTCCGTGCCGCGGGACCGGTCCACGGGGCCGGCCGTCGACTACGCCCCGGGCCGGCCCTGTCTGGCGGCCCGACCCGCCGACGTACGGGCGGCGGCCGAGACGGCCGTACGCACGGAGGACGTCGTCGCGGTCGACCGGCACGCGGCGGACGGCCGGCCCGTCCGGCTCTTCGCCGAGCCGTTCTTCGCGCCCGACGCGGAGGGCGACGAGGGCCGGGACGGTGCCGTCGTCACCCTGTACGAGACCTCCGCCGCCGTTGCCGATCACCGTCGTACGACCTGGCTGCTCACGGCGGGCTGCGCGGTCCTGGTGCTGCTGTCGGCGGCGGTCGGCCATGTGCTGTCCGGGCGGGCGATCCGCCCGGCGCTGACGGCGCTTGGTCAGCAGGAGGCGTTCCTCGCCGACGCCGCCCACGATCTGCGCACCCCGGTCGCCTCGCTGCGCATGCTCGCCGAGACCGCTCTGCGCGGCGACACCGACAGCGGCGAGGTGCTGCGCCGGACGATGCGGCTCGCGGACGGCATGGGCGGCCTCGTCGACGGGCTGCTGACCCGGGCCCGGCTGATGACCGGGGTGCAGACGCTCGCGCGGGAGCCGCTGCGGCTGGACCAGCTGGTGGAGGCGGTGGTCGAGGACACCCCGGCGGAGGGGCACCGGGTGACGGTACGGGCCGAGGAGACGGTCGTCGTGGCCGATCCCGATCTCGTGCGGCGCGCCGTGGCGAACCTCCTGGGCAACGCGCTCGTCCACGGCCACGCCCCCGATGTGCCGGCCGATGTCCGGATCGAGGTCGGGCGCGGGGGCACGGTGACGGTCGAGGACGCCGGTCCGGGGCTGCCTCCGGGGGTGGCGGATTCCTTGTTCGAGCGGTTCCGCAGCGGGTCGGGGTCGACCGGTCTCGGCCTGTCCATCGCCTCCTGGGTCGCCCACGCGCACGGCGGGAGCCTCTCGGCGGGGCCGGGTGAACGCGGGGGCGCGCGCTTCGTCCTGCGCCTGCCCACCGAGGCCTGAACGCTCCTTCAGGAAAACCTCAGCATCGCCAGGCGATGCTGGGGCGCACCGCACCCAGGCCTCCCAGGAGCATTCCGTTGAAGCGCGCTGTCCGTCGTCACCCCGCCCTCGCCCTGACCCTCGCCGTGCTCGGCGCCGCGAGCCTGTCCGCCTGCACGGCGGAGCCGGCGGCGAAGAACCCCGGCCGGGCCGCCGCCCCCGTCGACCCCGCCACGCGCCCCGATCTGCGGTCGTTCTACACGCAGAAGCTCGCGTGGACCGCGTGCGGCGAGTTCCGGTGCGCGCGCCTGACGGTCCCCATGGACTACGCCCACCCGGAGAACGGTCGGACGTTCGTCCTGCCGGTGGCGAAGGCGGTGACCGCCGATCCGGCCCGGCGTATCGGCTCGCTCGTCTACAACCCCGGCGGTCCGGGCGCGGCCGGCGTGGCGTTCCTCAAGGAGGGCGCCGCGGACTCCTTCGGCGCCCCGGTCCGCGAGCGGTTCGACATCGTCTCCTTCGACCCGCGGGGCGTCGGAGAGAGCACTCCGGCCCTGACCTGCGGCGAGGAGGAGGAAGCCCCGGACGGGGAGCAGGAGGCCGCCGCGGCGGCCGAGCGTCCGCTGCGCCCCCGTACCGAGGCCGAGCGGGCCGACGCCCTCGCCGACGCCCGGTCCGCCGCGGCCGAGTGCGTGGAGCGCAGCGGAGACATCCTGCGGCACGTCGGGACCGAGAACGCGGCCCGTGACCTGGACGTCCTCCGGGCCGCGCTCGGCGAGTCCCGGCTCACCTACCTGGGCTGGTCGTACGGGACGAGTCTGGGCACGTCGTACGCCGAGCAGTTCCCGCGGCGGGTCCGCGCGCTCGTCCTCGACGGTGCGATGGACCCGGCCCTGGACTGGCGCGGGCGCGCCGAGAGCCAGGCCGTGGGCTTCCGCCGGGCCGTCGACGACTACGCCACGCACTGCGCCGAGATCGTGGGCGCCGGCGGATGCCCCGGTACGACCCCGGAGGAGATACGCGCGCTGATCGACGGGCTGTACGCGCGGACGTCGCGCGCCCCGCTCCCGGTCGACGGGTCGGAGATCGGGGTCGACGCGCGGGTGCTCCTCGACGTGGTGTCCATGGCGATGTACACGCCCGAGGACCAGTGGAAGGGCCTCTCGGAGGCGCTGGCCGCGGCGGACGGCGGCGACGGTACGAAGCTCGCCGCGCTGGCGGACGGGGGCGGGTCCTCCGACGACGGCGAGGACGACGGCGAGAAGGGCGGGGAAGGTGAGAACGGCGACGCCCCGGCCGAAGCCCCGACCGACGCGCCGGGCGGGGAGGGCCCGGCGGGTGGGGAGGTCCCGGCGGACAACGAGGACGCGGCTCTCCTCGCCGTCACCTGCCTGGACACCCCGCACCCCCGGAGCGCCGAGCCGTACTGGGACGCGCTCGCCCCCGCCGAGAAGGCCGCGGGCGTGTACGGCGCCGCGAGTGTCATCGACGCGCTGGCCTGCAAGGACTGGCCGGCCGGTACGCAGCGGCCGCACCGCGTCCGGGCCGAGGGCGTCCCGCCGGTCCTGGTGGTGGGCACGACCGGCGACCCCTCCACCCCGTACGAGGAGGCGGAGAGCCTCGCGGCGCAGTTCCCCGGCGGCATGCTGCTGACGTACGAGGGCGTGGGCCACACCGCGTACGGCCGCGCCAACGCCTGCGTGACGAACGCCGTCGACGACTACCTCGTCGCCCTGAAGCCGGTCCGCCCCGGCGCCACCTGCTGACCCGCCGGGTCCGCCCGCCGCCGCCCGTCAGCCGTCACCCGTCGCCGCACATCACCGTCGCCGCACGTCACCCGTCGCCGTACGTCAGTAGAGCCGGGGGGACATGACCTGCGGCTCGGCGCCCGGCACTTCGAGAACGCAGCGGGGGATTCCGGGGCCGGGCGCCACCCGGACCGTCGCCTCCGTGGGGGGATCGGTCGGCAGCTCGGTGTGCACGGTCACCGGGCGGTCGGCGCCGGTCGTGGCGTGGCCCGTCTCCTTGCCGTCGACGAGGACCTCCACCACCACGGTGCGGCCGGTCTGGACGGTGGCGCTGACGGAGTGCCCCGCGTGGTCGATGTGGAAATGGTGGCGTCGTCTCATGGGGTCGCCTCCGACCGGTGTCGCCGTCCACGCCCCCACGTACAGCGTAGCCATCCGGCACCGGGGCAGCCTGGTCGGCGGCGCGGGCCGCGTCACCCGAACAGCCGCCCTCCGGCGTACAACCACCCCCGCGTCCGGTGCACTGGAGAGGCAAGCGTCCGCCGAGCATGGAGACGACCATGTACGAAATGCACGTCGGCATAGCACCCCGCGACGGGGTCTTCGTCTGGCACGTTGCCGCCATGGGTACCGCGACCGCCCTCTGTGGGCAGTCCCTCCACGAGGAGCACCTCGAAGAGCGTGAGAGGACCGACCGTCACTGCACGCCTTGTATGAGTTCGTTCCAGGAGCTGATGAACGACCGGCGATGACAGCAGGACCCCAGCCCGCCCCCCTCCGTCCCGTCACACGCCCAGCCGGTCTCGCATCGCCGTCAACCTCGGCCGCCGCTCGGTCCGTTCACGCGAGTGGCGGTCGAGTTCCTCCATCAGGCGACGGCCGCGGTGGTCGAGATCCAGCTCGTCGAGGATCCGGTCGATCTCCGCGAGCAGCGCCCCGTACAGCTGCCACTGCCGGGGATCGCGCCGCACCATCAGGAGCAGCAGGTCGGCCACGTGGTCACGGACGGCGCGGGCCGCGAGGAGTTCGCCGGCGAGGCGTTCCTCCGCGCGGTCGGCGTCCGCGCTGATGCGGGCGGTGACGAGGATCGCGAAGCTCACGAGCGTGTCGGCGACGCGCGCCAGGAGATCCTCGAGCGCGATCGCCACGTCCTTCGGGAAGAGTTCCTCCTCCTCCCGTTCCTTGGCGAGGTCGGTGAGCGTGCGGGCGAGGACGCGCAGCACGACGGCGCAGATCTCCAGTGTGTCCAGGCCGGTGCGGAGCACGATGCGGTGCAGGAGCCCTTCCTTGACCCGCGGGTTGAGGCGCAGGCTGTCCTCGGCCTGGCGCAGCGCCGCGTCGACGTCGGCCACGTCGTTGTCGAGCCGGCGCGCCTCGTGCAGGCGCGCGGCGGCGTGTTCGACGGGGATGGGGCTGGTGAGTTCCTCGCCGAGGCGCAGGAAGAGCTGCCGCATGCGCCGTGACAGGTCCTCGATGGACTCCCCGGCCGATCCCACCCAGACCGGCGGGACGAGCAGCACGTTGAACAGCAGGCCCACGGTCGCCCCGATCAGGGTCTCCACGACCCGGTCCCAGGCGGTGTCGGTGACCTGGGTGACGCCGAGGACGAGCATCGCGCTGATCGCGACCTCGGGCACGAACTCCTCGACGCGCGCGAACCGGCCCACCACCAGCGACGCCAGGATGACCAGGCCGAGGCTCCACCAGGACAGGCCGACCAGCGCGCTGAACGCGATCGCGATGACGACGCCGACGACCACGGAGTTGACCCGGCGGATTCCGGTGGTGAGCGTGGAGTAGAGGGTGACCTGGACGACGAGAAGCGCCGTGAGCGGGGCCGTCAGGGGGGCCGGTTCGTTGCTCAGCTGGAGCGCGACGACGTAGGAGATCACCGCCGCGGCGGTGGACCGCAGGGTGTGGACGACGGCCGGGTCCCGGCGCCGTTCGAGCAGCTCGGCCACCGGTCGTCGTAGCGCACCGCGCACGCCCGTCACCATGGATTCCACGGTCCTTCCGCTCGCGTCGCCACGACCTCCCCGCCCTCGCCACCTGCCCTTCTCCCCCGGTCCCTCTCCCAGGTTTTCGCACGGGTGGTCTCTTCGCACGCTGTACCGGGACGGCCCGCCGGAATGGCGATCTCCCCGGGGGTACGGTGGGATGGAGAACGATCACGTCCACGACGGATGGATGAAGGCTGTGTCGACCTCGAGCCATGCGGTGTACGGCGCCCCGTGTTGGGTCAGTCTCATGGCCCGCGATCTGCGCGCCGCCGAGACCTTCTACGGTGGTGTCTTCGGCTGGGAGTTCCGCTCCACCCGGCTCGGTGAGGAGTTCTCCGTCGCTCTGAGCGAGGGGGCCCCGGTCGCCGGTATCGGTGCGCTCGCGCCCCGTCTCTCGGTGGCCGTCGCCTGGACTCCGTACTTCGCCGTCGACGACGCGGATCTGGCGGCGGCGCGCATCCGTGAGCGCAGCGCCACGGTGGCCGTGGGGCCGCTGCGGTTCGGGACGGGCCGGGCCGCGCTCTGCTCCGACCGCGACGGTGCCGTGTTCGGCATCTGGGAGGGCGAGGTCATCCCCGACTGGAGCGTCGGCAAGGGCGGCGCCCCGGCCTGGCTGGAGCTGCGGACCCGTGACGCCTTCGACGCGGCGATCTTCTACGCCGAGGTCCTGGACTGGGCCGGCGAGCGGCCCGACTGCTGCCAGGTCGCCTACGAGGACGATCGTGTCGTGCTGAGCCACGCCGGCGTCACGGTCGCGCGGCTCTTCGGGGGCGCCGTGGAGGCGGCCCCCGACCCCCAGATCCGGCCGCGCTGGCATGTGCACTTCCGTGTCCCCGATGTCGACGACGCGATCGAGATGGCCACCCGGCTGGGCGGTACGACCACCTCGCCGGTCCGCCCCTCGGGCAACGGACGCTGTGTCACGCTGCGCGATCCGGACGGCGGGCTCTTCACGGTGTCGGACAGCGTGGAGGACACGGAGTGACGCCGCGCGGGAGCGCCCGGGAGGGCGCGTTCACTCTCCCGCGTGCGCGGCGCGGCGGATCGTCGCGTCGATGAGCCCCAGGGCCTGCTCCGCGGTACGTCCCGGCGCGCGGTTCCAGGGGCCGATCAGGCCGGTCCAGCCCTGGGCGCGCAGTTCGGTGACGATCCAGGCGGCGGAGCGGTTCATGGTGTCGGCGCTGCCGTAGCCGAGGCGGTGCGCGGTGAGCAGGGCGCCGCACAGGCAGCGGGCGCCCCGGGCGTCGCGGAGGCGGTACGCCCGGTTCTGCCAGCCCCACTCGACGAGGACATGGCGGGCGTGGGCGAGGTGGGTGGAGGGGCGCACGTCGGCCTGGCCGATGCGGCGCCAGGTGTGCAGCCGGTCGGGCAGGATCGCGCCGAGCCGGCCGGGGAGCGGGCGCTCGGCGGGCGAGGGCGCGGTGAGGCCGGCGAGGGCGGTGGCGACGAGCTGGTCGACGGGGACGGAGAGCAGTCGGCGCCAGTCATCGGGGGCGGGCGCGGGCCGCTCCGAGGGCGCGTCCCAGTGGCGGACGATCTCCTGCCATGCGGCGGTGTCGTAGAGCTGGGCCGCGGCGCGGTCGAGCTCGTCGGGGGCGGTGGTCGGCAGGGGCATGCGCGCTCCGGGCTCGGCGGATCTCTCACTCATCAGAATGTCGGCTTTGCGGCATTCATCCTTGAGTCATTCGTGCGCGATCCAGTCAAAAGTTACCAATCGGTATGCCGTGACTTCCCATGCGGGCGGCAGTAGAACTCGTTCCCATTCCACCGACAGTGAGGGACTCACATGGCTGTCTCACGCCGTGGATTCATCACGGGAACAGGTTCTCTTCTCGGCGCTCTCGCTCTCCCCGGCGACGCGTTCGCCTCGACCGCTCAGACCCGCATCCCCGCCTTGGTCATCGGCACCGGTTACGGCGGCTCCGTCGCCGCGCTGCGGCTCGCCTTGGCGGGCGTCGACGTCCACATGGTCGAGATGGGCATGGCCTGGGACACCCCCGGCGCCGACGGAAAGATCTTCGCCAACACGACCAGCCCCGACTACCGCTCCTTCTGGCTGCGCACCCGAACCAAGCAGCCGCTGAGCCAGTTCCTCGGCTTCCCGCTCGACAAGGACGTCCCCCGCCACACCGGGATCCTGGACGCCGAGGAGTTCGGCGGCATCACCGTCTACCAGGGCCGGGGCGTCGGAGGCGGCTCGCTGGTCAACGGCGGCATGGCGGTCACCCCACGCCGGGAGAACTTCGGCGCGATCCTGCCGTCCGTGGACGCCGACGAGATGTACGGGGTCTACTACCCCCGCGCCAACGCCGAGCTCGGCGTGAACCACGTCGACCCCGCCTGGTGGGAGAGCGCCGCCTGCTACCAGTACGCCCGGGTCGGCCGTAAGCACGCCGAGCGCTCCGGCTTCCCGTTCGTCTTCGTGCCCAACGTGTACGACTGGGAGTACATGAAGCAGGAGGCGGCCGGCGCCGTCCCCACGTCGGCGCTGGCCGGCGAGGTCCTCTACGGCAACAACCACGGCAAGAAGACGCTGCAGAAGACCTATCTCGCGCAGGCGCGCGCGACCGGCCGGGTCACCGTCTCCCCGCTGCACAAGGTCACCTCGGTCTCCCCCGCCGCCGGCGGCGGCTACACGGTCCTCGTCGACCAGCTCGACACCGCCGGGAACACCACGGCCACCAAGACCCTCCTCGCGGACCGGGTGTTCTTCGCGGCCGGCAGCGTCGGCACGAGCAAGCTGCTCACCATGCTGAAGGCCACCGGCGCGCTGCCCGGCCTCAACGGCGAGATCGGCAAGGGCTGGGGGGACAACGGCAACGTCATGTGCGGCCGCGCGAACCACATGTGGGACGCGACCGGAAAGCTCCAGGCCTCGATGCCCACGGCCGGCATCGACAACTGGGCCGCGGGCGGCGCGTTCGCCGAGGTGGCGCCGCTGCCGACCGGGATCGAGACGTACGCCTCGTTCTATCTGTCGATCACCAAGAACCCGCACCGTGCCGAGTTCTCCTGGAACCCGGCGGCGGGCCGGGTCGAGCTGAACTGGCAGACCGCCTGGAAGCAGCCGTCCATCGACGCCGCCAAGACGATCTTCGACAGGATCAACGCGAAGGAGGGGACGATCTACCGCACGGACCTCTTCGGCGCGTACAAGATCTGGGGCGACCACCTCACGTACCACCCGCTCGGCGGCGCGGTCCTGGGCCGGGCCACCGACAACTACGGCCGCCTCCACGGCCACCCCGGCCTCTACGTCATCGACGGCGCCCTGATCCCCGGCAACACCAGCGTCAACCCGTTCGTCACCATCACCGCCCTCGCCGAACGCAACATCGAGAAGATCATCGCCACCGACCTCTGAGTCACCCCGTGGGCAGCACACACACGCTGTCGAGGCCGAGCACATGATTGAGCCGGCCGAAGGCCAGCCAGGAGCCGATGGACATGCTGAGCTCCACGATCTCGGGCTGGCTGTAGTGCGCGGTCATACGAGACCAGAACTCCTCGTCGAGACCGTGATGATCCAGGGCGTACCGCTCGGCGTACTCCGCGGCCAGCCGCGTACGGTCGTCGAAGGCATCGGTGGTGCGCCACTGGGTCACCGCGTCCGCGAAGCCCTCCTCGACCGTCACGCCGTCGCGCTCGGTGCGCCAGTCCAGACAGAACGTGCAGCCGTTGATCCGGGCGATGCGCAGCCGCGCGGCCTCGAACTCGCGCAGCCCCAGGGTGGTGTGGGCGTAGACGGAGAGGGAGAAGTTCGAGGCGGCCGTCCCGATCTCGGGGACGATCTCGCCCCATACGTACTCGATCGGGTGCCTGCCCTCGGGGACGTCGATCCTCATGGCTGCTTCCTTCCCAGTTTGCCGACTGCCGGGCGCAGGGGGATGTCGAGGGCGTCGTAGAGGCCCGGCGCGGCGTCCACGAGCCAGTCGACGGCGTTGACGAGCCGGCCGACGGCCGTGGCGTTCCCGCCCGCGGAGCGGTTCTCGCCCTCGTCGGTCGCCTCGACCGTGACCTCGATGTGCGGGCGGCCCTCGACGATCACCCGGTGCGCGCCCGCGCCGTCGGGCGGTGTCGGCCAGTCGGGGGCGCAGGAGGGGTGGATACGGGTGACGTGCTCGACGACGATCCGGGGTTCGCCCCCGACGATGCCCTGCACCTCGAAGCGCACGGCGCCCTGGGTGCCGGCCTCGAACACGCCCATGGTCCGGGTGGTCACGGTGGCGTCGAGCGCGCGCCGTTCCAAGGTCTCGCGGATCTCGTCGAGCTCGACGCCGAGGGCCCTGGCCATGAGCCGTATCTGACCGCCCCACACCATGGTCGGCACCGACGGGGCGAGCATCAGCGGCTCGTACTCCATCGGGTGCCCCATGCCGACGAGATGGCGGACCGAGTCCTCCTGCTCGTACGTCGAGTAGTCGAAGATCTCCTGGCAGCGGATCGCGTCGACGGTGGTGCCCAGGCCGCTGATCAGCAGCGGCAGCACATCGTTGCCCCACCCGGGGTCCACGCCGGAGACGAAGAGCGATCCGCCGCCCTCCTCGACGGCGGCGAGCACCGGGTCCCGGAACTCCGGCGGGGCGTTCCGCTGGTCGTAGAGCGGATACAGCGCGGGGGTCACGACGACCGCACCGCCGCGGACCGCCCTGACGACGTCGGCGAGCGCCTCGTCGGGCCGGATGTCGCCGGACGCCGCGTACACGACGGCGCGGGGACGGGCGGCGAGCACGGCGTCGACGTCGTCGGTCGCCGCGACCCCCAGCGCCCGGCCGAGTCCCGCGAGCTCACCCGCGTCGCGGCCCACCTTGCCGGGGTCGTGGACGAGCACGGCGGCGAGTGCGAGGGCCGGATGGGCGTCGACGGCCCGCACGGCCGCGCGGCCGACATTTCCCGTTCCCCAGACGACGGTCGGAATCATGCGCGGAGACTAACCTGACGATCCGTCAGTTTCCAGGGTCGTGCACGGACCGGATGACCGCGACATGGCGGCCGCAACCCTCTCGCAACCTCGCACGGAGTTGGCTGGGTACGCCGACCGCGAGGAAAGGGGCGGACCGATGGACCGAGCCGAGGCGCGCGTGGAGCTGACCCCCGCCGCCGCCGAGCTGGTGCGGCGGCTGCGGGAGCTGCACGGGCCGCTGATGTTCCACCAGTCGGGCGGCTGCTGCGACGGCAGCGCGCCCATGTGCTACCCGGACGGGGAGTTCCGCACCGGCGGATCGGACGTACTGCTCGCGTCCCTGGAGGTCGCCGGCGTCGCGGAGCCGGTCCCGTTCTGGATGTCGGCGTCCCAGTTCGAGGTGTGGAGCCACACCCGGCTCATCGTGGACGTGGTGCCGGGGCGCGGCAGCGGCTTCTCGCTGGAGGCCCCGGAGGGGGTCCGCTTCCTCATCCGTTCCCGCCTGGTCGGCTCCTAGCCGTTCGCCCGCCCCGCCGCCACCGTGCGGCGATCCGGGTGAACACGCTCCGTCACCGAGCGCGGCGCGCCCGTGCTGGCTAGCGTGGGTCTCGGCAACCCACCATCGAGAACCACCATCGATCGGAAGAGAGTCACCGTCATGGCCGCACGACCTGAAGGCACACCGGTCTGGACCGACGCGATGTTCACCGACGTCGAGGGCGCCAAGAGCTTCTACGGCGAGGTGCTGGGCTGGACCTTCGGCGAAGCCTCCTCGGAATTCGGCAACTACACCCAGGCCTACCGCGACGGCAAGGCGGTCGCGGCCGTCGTCCCGCCCATGCCGGGGCAGGACGCACCACCGCAGTCGGCCTGGTGTCTGTACTTCTCGTCGCCGGACGTCGCCGCCACGGCCGAGAAGATCAAGAACAGCGGCGGCACCCTGATCATGGAGCCGATGGCCGTCGGCGACTTCGGCTCCATGTGCCTGGCGCAGGACCCGACGGGCGTCCTCTTCGGCGTCTGGCAGCCGGGCGCCCACGAGGGCTTCGAGCTGGAGGGCGAGACCGGCAGCTTCGCGTGGGCCGAGGTCTTCACCCGGGAGCCGGGGAAGTCGGACGACTTCTTCGCCTCGGTCTTCGGCTACAACTCCAAGAAGATGAAGGACGAGCACATCGACTACAAGGTCTTCGACCTGGGTGGCGAGATGCCGGTCCTCGGCCGGATGACGATGACGCCGGAGGACTTCCCGGCCGAGATCCCGTCGTACATCCAGATCTACTTCGCCGTCGACAACTGCGACCAGGCCGTCGAGAAGGCGGAGAAGCTCGGCGGACAGAAGGTCTTCGGGCCGATGGGCAGCCCCTTCGGGCGGTTCGCGGCGATCGTCGACCCGCAGGGCGCGGCCTTCGCCGTGATCGACCTCAAGACCACCGAGGGCGAAGTGCCCGAGATGATCTGAGCCTGACACACACCGGCGCCCGGGGCCCGCGCGGCCCCGGGCGCCGTCGCGTTCAGCCGCCGTCGCGTTCAGCCGCCGTCGCGTTCTCAGCCGCCGTCGCGGACGGCGACGATCCCGTTGAACACGCCGACGTACGCGGTGCCGTCGGGGCCGAGGGTGATCGGGGCCCAGTTGTTGTCGTAGGCCGGGCCGGTGCCGGTGAACCGCTTCCACGCGCGCCGCCCGGTGCGGAAGTCGACCGCCGTGAGGTACCAGGCGTCGATGCCGAGGCGGTGGGGCTCCTTCTCGTAGAAGTAGAGCAGGCCGTTGGCGGTGGAGAGCTTGGGGACGGTGGAGGGCGAGCGGACGTCGCTCTCCCAGACGGTGTCGCAGCCGCTGCCGTCGGGGCGGACGTCGATCCGCGTCACGCCGCCGACCACGCTGCGTCCGAAGGTCAGCGAGGTCGGGTTCTCGTAGCCGTAGTTGTTCTCCACGACGAGGCTGTCGCCCCAGCTGATCAGGGAGTTGTCGGTGGTGGAGGCCCCGGACCCGAAGACCGGGACCTTGCAGACGAGGCGTTCGGCGTCGGGGACGCCGTCACCGCGCCGGTACACGAGGACGTTCATCCGGTCGTCGGCGTTGTCGGTGATGGCCACGTACGTCGCACCGGCGCCGAAGAGGTCGGGGGTGGTGCCCGAACCCTGGTTCACCGAGCCGGGTTTGGTGCCGCTCCCCCGGTCGTAGGTCTGGCGCCACACGATCCTCGGGGTGCCGTCGGCGTCAGCGCGGAAGCTGTAGAGCGCGTGGTCGGAGACGATGGAGACGCCGTCCTCGGCGACCGAGAAGGAGTTCTGGATCTCCTCGCCGTCCAGCCGGACCGAGCGCGGCGCGCCCGTCTTGGGGTCGAGCGTGCCGACCCGGCCGAGCCGGGTGACCCACCAGATGCGACCGTCCCAGTCGGGCATCACGGAGGTGACGGGATCGCAGACGCCGCTCGGGAAGAGGTTGGTCCAGCCGACGCAGTCGTGCGGCACGAGCGAGGTCAGGTCCCAGTCGTCCTCGACGACGAACTCCCAGTCGCCGTCCGTCTTCTGACGGTGTGCGATACGGAGGATGTGCTGGCGGGAGTCGGCGAGTACGACCCGGTCCCGGTGGTCCAGGTAGAAGTAGGCGCCGCCGGAGGTGTCCTTGAAGATCTTCTCGAAGTCGAGCCGGGTGATCGCCTCGACGGTCGAGGAGCGCTGCGGCAGCCGGCGCTCGGCGAGCGTGTCCAGGGTACGGGGGTCCATCAGCTTGAGCAGGAACCCTTCGAGCGTCCCGCACACGGTGAGGATCCGGCCCGCCGCGTCGAAGGTGACGGTGGCGCACTCGCCGCCGAGAGCGGCCGTCTTCTCGCTGGAGACCCGCGGATCGCGCCCGAGCGGCCCGGGGAAGGGGTGGGTTCCGCTACCCGCGCCGTCGGCGTGCATCCCGCTGCGCCCGTTGGGGGCGAGGTACGGGTGCTGGGCGGGCCCCTGGCCCGGTACGGGCCGGGCGGTGGCGGGAGCGCCGTCGTAGTGGTCGACGAGCCGGTGGCCGGGGGCCAGGGGTATCTCGTCGGCGAGGGCGAAGGGTGTGGCGAACGCCAGGGCGGTCGCGCTCACCGCGGCGATCGGGGCGAGCACGCGGACCCGTCCTCGGGGGGTGCCTCGGAGGGTGCCTCGGGGGGTGCCTCGGGGGGTGGTCATCGCGGCTCCTCGGGTGCGTACGGCGGTCGCGCCGGCGGCTGACGTTAAGCCCGAGTCCGTGAGATGTACATGCAACTGCCCTTGATTCATGGGCAGTTCGTGATCCTGAAACGTGACGCCCGACGGCGTCAGGGCTTGAGGCTGCTGACCACGTTGGCGGTGGCGGCGACCCCGTTCTGGATGGTCGGCGCCATGCTCGTGCCCGCGAGGAAGAAGCCGAGCAGAGCGCAGACCAGTGCGTGGGAGAACTTCAGGCCTCCACTGCGGAGGAAGATCACCGCCAGGACGAGCAGCAGCAGTACGACAGAAACGGACACGGCCATCGCCCACACCCTCCTTGCGCCGCGCCGGAATCGCGGCGTTCGGCGGCCAGTGTGGCGCAGTGGCGGCGCCGTCCGGCCGTACGGCATGCCTGCCGAACGGGTGACATTCGCCGGCGGACCCGCCCCCGGGTCTCGGGAGCGCCCCTAGGAGCCGGCCTGGGCCACGCAGTCCGACCAGTCGACCGTGCGGTCGCACCAGCGCTCCAGGAGCACGCGGTCGTGGCCGACGGCGAGCAGGCCCGCCCCCGTCTCCGCGCGGTGGCGCTCCACGGCAGCGACCAGCGCGGCGGTGGTCGAGGCGTCGAGCATGGCCGTCATCTCGTCGCAGACCAGCCAGCGGGGGCGCAGCACCAAGGCCCGTGCCAGGCAGGCGCGTTGGAGCTGGCCGTCGCTGACCTCGTGGGGGCGGCGCGCGAGCAGGTCGTCGGTGAGTCCGACGGTCGGGGCGAGGGCGGCGAGCCGTTCGGGGACCTCCGTGCGGCGGCCGGTGGCGCGCAGCGGTTCGGCGATCAGATCGCGCAGGCGCAGCCTCGGGTCGGCCGACATCCGGGGCTGCTGGAACACCACGCCGACGGTGGTCCGCAGCGTGCGCGGCGCGCGGTGGCGCCAGCCCCGTACCTCCTCCCCGTCGATCGTGACGCGCCCCGCGTCGGGCCGGTGGAGCAGGGCGGCGACCCGGGCGAGCGTGGACTTGCCGCAGCCGCTGGGCCCGAGGAGGCCGACCGATTCGCCGGGCGCGACCGTGAGCGAGGCGCCGCTGAAGACGGGGGCTCGGCGGTCGTAGCCGGCGGTGACGGCGTCAAGGTCAAGCACGCGGGCCCTCCGGGTGGTGGCAGGCGACCCCGGCGAGCGGCTCGGGAAGCGCGCCGCAGGCCTCCGTCGCCCGTGCGCAGCGGGGTGCGAAGGCGCAGCCGGGCGGCAGGGCGGTCAGCTCGGGAGGCATGCCGGGGATGGGGGTGAACGCGCGGTCGGGTAGGGCGTTCAACAGGCCGCGGGCGTACGGGTGGCGGGGACCCGGCTCGCCGAAGAAGCGCTGGGCCGCGCTGGTCTCGACGATCCGGCCCGCGTACATCACCGCCACCCGGTCGGCGATGCGTTCCGCCGCGGCCAGGTCGTGGGTGATCAGGAGCAGGGCCCGGCCCTCGTCGGTGTGGCGGCGCAGTTCGTCGACGGTCCGCTCGACCAGGTCGCGGTCGAGGCCCGTGGTCGGTTCGTCCGCGAGGAGGAGCGGGGCGTCGCCGACGAGGGCGAGGGCGGTCGCCGCGCGCTGGGCGAGGCCGCCGGAGAGTTCGTGCGGATGGCGGTCGAGGTGGCCGGCGGGGAACGCGGCCCGCGCGGCGGCCGCTTCGGCCGCCGCGCGCCGCTCCCGCCGGGGCACGCCCGTCAGTTCGCGGACCGTCTCCTCCAGCTGGGCGCGGACGGTGCGGACCGGGCTGAGGTGGGCGGCCGGGCTCTGCGGTACGAGGCCGGCGCGCCGCCCCCGTACCGTACGGGCCAGGGTCCGCTCGTCGGCGGCGAGCAGGTCGATGCCGCGGGCGCCCCCGAGCAGCGCCGTGCCGGTGGCCTCGGCGTTGCCCGGCAGGAGTCCGAGGAGCGCGGAGGCGAGGACGGACTTGCCGCAGCCGCTCTCCCCGACGAGGGCGAGGCACTCCCCCGCCGACAGGTCGAGATCGGCGTCGCTCACGGCGGCGACCTGCCGTCCGCCGCGCATCCGGAAGCGGACGGTGAGTCCGCGCACGCTGAGGACGGCCTCGCCGGCGCGTTCGGCGGTGACGGCCTTCAGGGCGCGTGCGACGCGGGAGTCCGGGGTGTTCACAGCATCAGCTCCGATCGGCGGCGCGGGTTGAGCCGGTCGCGCCAGACGCCGGCGAGACCGGCGATCGCCAGCGGGGGCACGATGAGGAGCAGGCCGGGGAAGAGGGTCGGCCACCAGTGGCCGGCGAGCAGCGAGGAGCGCGCGGACTGGACGAGGTTGCCGAGACTGGCCTGATGGCCGGGCAGGCCGAGGCCGAGGAAGGAGAGCGCGGACTCGTGCCACACGGCGTGCGGCACCATCAGGACGGCGGCGAGTCCGGCCTGCGGCAGGACGGCGGGCAGCAGATGGCGTACGGTCACCCGCCACCGCGAGGCGCCGCCGGAGATCGCGGCGTCGACGAAGGGGCGTGAGCGCAGCGAGAGCACCTCGGAGCGGACGATCCGGGCGGTGGAGAGCCAGTGGGTGAGCGCGACGGACACGATGACCGGCCATACCCCGGGCCGGAACATGGCCACGATGAAGATGCCGAGCAGCAGGTGCGGTACGGAGGCGATGGCGTCGACGATCCGCATCACGAGCCGGTCGGTCCAGCCGCCCAGGGAGGCGGCCGCGGCGCCCACGGCGGTGCCGATGACGGTGGCGACGAGCGCCGCGACCAGACCGACGAGGAGTGAGATCCGCAGCCCGTACACGCAGCGCAGGAGCAGGTCGCGGCCGACGTCGTCGGTCCCGAAGGGGTGGTCCCAGGACGGCGGGAGGAGTTTCAGCGACAGGTCGACGGCCTGTTCGTCGAGCGGGACGAGCGGGGGTACGAGCAGGACGGCGAGGACGACCGCGCCGACGATCACCGCGGAGACCCGGAGGCGGAGCTCAGCCATCGAAGCCCACCCGGGGCTCGGCCAGCCCGTACAGCAAGTCGGAGAGGAGGTTGCCGAGGAGTACGGCGGCGGTGGCGAGCACGGTGAGCGCGGCGAGCAGCGGGAAGTCCACGGAGGTGGCGGCCTGGACGGTCGCGGCGGCGATGCCGGGCCAGCTGAACACGGTCTCCACGAGCAGGGCCCCGGTGATGAGTTCGGGGACGCGGGAGCCGACGAGGGTGAGCATGGGGAGCATTCCCGAGCGCAGGGCGTGGCCGAGCAGCACGGTCCTCTCGCGCAGGCCACGCGCGCGTGCCCCGCGCACGGGGTCCTCCTCCAGGGCGTCGCCGACGCCCTGTCTGACGTACAGGAGGAACCAGGGCAGTTGCGAGAGGCCGAGGACCAGGGCGGGCAGCACGAGGTGGCCGGCGACCTGGTCGGCCGTGACGGTGTCGTCGGCGGTGTCGGTGAGTCCGCCGGCGGGCAGCGCGCCGAGCTTCAGGGCGAAGAACCAGATGGCGAGCAGTCCGAGCCAGAAGGCGGGGGCGGCTTCCAGGGTGTACGCGGCGGAGCTGACGGCCCGGTCGAGGAGGCCGCCGCGGCGGCGTCCGGCGAGGACGCCGAGGCCCGTGCCGAGCGCGACGGCGAGGAGGAACGCGGCGCCTGCGAGGAGCGCGGACCAGCCGATCCGCTCGGCGATGACGTCGGCGACCGGCCGGCGCATGACGCTGGAGTCGCCGAGCTCGCCGTGGAGGGCGGAGGTGAGCCACTCCCACCAGCGGGTGACGAGGGGGCGGTCGACGCCGAGGTTGTCGCGGAGCTGGTCGAGGTTCTCCTGCGAGGCGGTGAGGCCGGCGGTGCCGGCGTACGCCGTGACGGGGTCGAAGGGGGAGGCCGCGGCGACGGCGAAGACCGCGACGGTGACGGCGAGGAGGACGGGGACGGCGAACAGGGCCCGCCGTCCCGTCATCCGTGCCATGGCCCCCCAGGGGAGGCGCCGGCTCACCGCTTGGGCTTCCAGGTCTCGACGTTCCACCAGGGGCCGGAGGCCAGGCCGTGGTCGTGCGGCTCGGTCTGGGTGGACAGGCCTTCCCAGCGGTCGTTCACCACGTACAGGTGGTCGATGTGGGTGAGGAAGGTGTAGCCGGGGTTCTTCACCAGCTCGCGCTGGACGATGTCGTAGGCGGCCCGGCGCCTGACGGTGTCGTCGGTCCGGCGGCCGTCCTCCAGGGCCTTGTCGACGGTCTTGTTGTCGTACCAGGCCATGTTGTTGAAGCCGTCGCCGCCGAGGGTGGACTTCAGGAGGAGGTACTGGTCGAAGTCGGGGTCGCCGGGCGTTCCGCCACCGGCGAGGACGGCGTCGGTCTTCATCCGGGGCTCGATGATCTCCCAGGTGCCGCTCTGGGTCGTGATCTCGATGCCGGCCTTCTTGGCGTCGGAGGCGTAGGCGAGGGCGTGGTCCTGGCGGAGCTTGTCGCCGGAGAGGTACCAGAGCGGGAACGCGGCGCGTACGCCGTTCCTCACCCGGACACCGTCGGGACCGGGCTTCCAGCCGGCCTCGTCGAGGATCTGCTGGGCGGCGTCGAGGTCGTGGCGGCGCTCGGTGCCCTTGGCGAACCACTCGCTGTCGGTGGGGACGGGGCCGTAGGCGGGCTTTCCGGCGCCTTCGAGGAGCTTGTCGACCATGGCCTGCCGGTCGACGGCGACGTCGAGCGCGCGGCGGACGGCGATGTCCCCGGTGACCGGGTGGTGGGTGGGGAGGGTGACGGTCCGGTAGTCGTACGTCTTCGCCGCGTACGTCTTCCTCGCGGTGTCCTTCGCGAAACCGGCGGCGAGGTCGGGCGGCAGGATCGCGCCGTCGAGGTCGCCGGCGCGCAGCCGGGTGGCGCGGACGTCGTCGTCCTTGATGATCGCCATGGTGAGCTTCTTCACCTGCGGGGCCCCGTCCCAGTAGCGGGGGTTGGCCTCGAAGCTGAGCTTCTCGCCCTTGGACCAGGAGGTGAGGACGTACGGGCCGGTGCCGATGGGCTTGCTGGTGAAGGGGCCACTGTTGACGTCCTGCTTCGCCGCGATGTGTTGGGGGGCGATGGCGAGGACGGTGCGCTCGGCGAAGGGCGCGTAGGGGTACTTGAGGCGGAAGACGACGGTGTCGTCGCCGACCGCCTCGACGCTCTTGAGGGCGTCGAGTTCGGTGCGGGAAGGGTTGTTGGTCTTCGGGTCGAGCACCGTCTGGTACGTGAAGACGACGTCCTTGGCCGTGAAGGGATGTCCGTCGCTGAACGTCACGCCCTTGCGGAGCCTGTACGTGTAGGTCAGCCCGTCGGGGCTCACGCGCGGCAGCTCGACGGCGAGGGCGGGGCGCAGCTTCATGCCGGCGTCGAAGGCGAGCAGTCCGTCGAAGATCTTGGAGTTGCCGTCCTTGCCGTAGCCGAGGAGGGGGCTGAGGGTCTCGGGCTCGTAGGCGATGCCGACGACCGCGGAATCCTTGCGTTCGCCGGCGCCCGCGGCGGTCCCGCCCGGGTTCGAGCAGGCCGCCGCGGTGAGGGCCAGGGCCCCGGCCAGCGTCGCGGCGGCCGCGCCGCGTATGGATCGGGCGGTCATCGTGCCCACACCCCTCTTGAAGATCAACTGCTATTGCGAACAGCTCGCAATTAAACAGCATGTACGGAGGTGTGGGCACCTGGGCCCCTTACGCCTGACGTCAGGCGGGCGCCGAGAGGCCGACCAGAGCGGCGATCGCGTCCTGGTGCCGCCCCGCCGAACCCAGGGCGATCTGGTCGGACTTGGCCCGCTTCAGTGCCAGATGCGCGGGGTGCTCCCAGGTCATGCCGATGCCGCCGTGCAGCTGGACGCACTCCTCGGCCGCGTGGACGGCGACCTTCGAGCAGTACGCCTGGGCCACGGCCACGGTCAGCCGGGCCTCGGGGTCCCCGGTGGCCAGCGCGTCGGCGGCGGCACGGGCCGCCGCGCGGGCGTTCACGACCTCCAGCCAGAGCTGCGCCATCCGGTGCTTGAGCGCCTGGAAGGAGCCGACGGGCCGGTTGAACTGATACCGGCTACGCGTGTGACGGACCGTCTCCTCCAGGCACCACTCGGCGAGCCCGAGCTGTTCGGAGGCGAGCAACCCGGCTCCCGCGAGGAGTCCGCGCCCGATCGCCGTGCGGGCGGCGGCCGCGGAGTCCGCGAGGCGGGTGCCGCCCGTACCGTCCGTGGTCACCGCCGCGAGCGGCCGGGTCAGATCGAGCGGGGTCTGCGGCGCGACCGTGGCTTCGGCGGCCGGGACCGCGTAGAGGCCGTCGGCGCGCGGCACGAGGAAGACGTCGGCGGCGACGGCGTCGGCGACACCGGTCACGGTGCCGGTGGCGGGCGACTCGGCGTCGGGGTCCGCGGACAGGGGCAGGGCGAGCACCGCCACCGTGCGGCCGGCCGCGAGACCGGCGAGCAGTTCGGCGACGGGCCCGCTCTCCGTGTCGAGCGCGAGCAGCGTCTCGGTCGCGATCACCGCGCTGGTGAGGTAGGGCGCCGGGGTCACCGCGCGACCCAGCTCCTCCAGGACCACGGCCGCCTCGCGGTGGCTCGCGCCCTGGCCGCCGAGCTTCTCGGGTACGAGCAGTCCGGCCGCGCCGATCTCGCCGCCGAGCGCCTTCCAGAGGCCGGGGACGTACGGGGCGGGGGTCTCGATCCGGCCGAGCAGGGTCTGCGGGTCGGCCCGGTCGGCGAGCAGGGAGCGGACCGCCGCCCGCAGGTCGTCCTCGGTCTCGGAGTAGAGCAGATCCGTCATCGCGCGAGGTCCTTCCAGGCGACGTCCTTGTCGTTGCGGGGCTCGGCGGGCAGGCCGAGGACGCGCTCGGCGACGATGTTGAGCAGGACCTCGGTCGTACCGCCCTCGATCGAGTTGCCCTTGGAGCGCAGATAGCGGTACCCGGCGTCGCGGCCGGTGAAGTCGACGAGCTCGGGGCGGCGCATCGTCCAGTCCCCGTACAACAGACCTTCCTCACCGAGGAGTTCGACCTCCAGTCCGCTGATGGCCTGGTTGAGGCGGGCGAAGCCCAGCTTCATGGCGCTGCCTTCGGGGCCGGGCTGTCCGGCGACGAGCTGCTGGCGCAGCCGCTCGCCCGTGAGCCGGGCCACCTCGGCATCCACCCACAGGTCGAGCAGCCGCCTGTGCAGGTCGTGGGTGCGCAGCTCGGGGCGCTCGCGCCAGGTGGTCGCGACCCGGCCGATCATGCCGCCCTCGCGGGGGATGCGGGCGCCGCCGATGGAGACCCGCTCGTTCATGAGGGTGGTCTGGGCGACCCGCCAGCCGTCGCCGATCTCGCCGAGCCGGTGGGCGTCGGGGATACGGACGTCGGTCAGGAAGACCTCGTTGAACTCGGCCTCGCCGGTGATCTGGCGCAGCGGCCGTACCTCGACGCCCGGGTCGGTCATGTCGCAGATGAAGTAGGTGATGCCGCGGTGCTTGGGCAGATCGGGGTCGGTGCGGGCGATGAGGATGGCCCAGCGGGCGACGTGCGCGCTGGAGGTCCACACCTTCTGGCCGTTCACCACCCACGTGTCGCCCTCGCGTACGGCGCGGGTGCCGAGTGCGGCGAGGTCGGAGCCGGCCCCGGGCTCGCTGAAGAGCTGGCACCACACCTCCTCGCCCACCCAGAGCGGCTTGAGGAAGCGCTGCTTCACCTCCTCGGAGCCGTACGCGAGCAGGGTCGGCGCGGCCATGCCGAGGCCGATGCCGATCCGGCGCGGGTCGTTGTCGGGGGCGCCGGCGGCCGTCAGTTCGGTGTCGACGACGGCTTGGAGGGAGCGCGGGGCGTCGAGTCCGCCGAGGCCGACGGGGTAGTGGACCCAGGCGAGCCCGGCGTCGAAGCGGGCCCGGAGGAAGTCCTCGCGCGCGGTGGTGGCGGGCGGGTGCTCGGCGAGCAACCGCTGTGTACGGGTGCGCAGTTCGGCGGCGTCCGTCATGCGCGGGCTCCTTCCGGGAGGACGACGAGACGGCCGGTGGTGACGCCCTCGGAGACGCGCTGCACGGCGTCCGCCGCGCCGGCGAACGGCACCCGCTCGCTGACCAGCGGCTTGATGAGCCCCTTGGCGGCGTACTCGGTGAGCGTCTCGTGGCAGCGCAGGATCGCGGCCGGGTCCTTGAGGTTGTAGAGGCCCCAATGCAGTCCGACGATCGAGTAGTTCTTGACGAGGGCGTGGTTGAGGGCGGGCGAGGGGATGGCCCCGCTCGCGAAGCCGACGATCACGATCCGGCCCTCGAAGGCCACGACCTTGGCGGACTGGGCGTAGGCCTCGCCCCCGACGGGGTCGTAGATCACGTCGGCACCACGGCCGCCGGTGGCCTCCTTGACGGCGGCGATGACGTCCTCGGAGCGCCGGTCGACGACGACGTCGCAGCCGAGCGCGCGGGCGACCGCCGCCTTCTCCGCGCCGCCGACGACACCGATGACGGTGGCGCCGGCCGCCTTGCCGAGCTGGACGGCGGCGGAGCCGACGCCGCCCGCGGCGGCGTGGACGAGCAGGGTCTCGCCCTCCTTCAGGGCGGCTCGGCGGTGCAGGCCGAAGTATCCGGTCTGGTAGCCGATGTGGAGCGCCGCGGCCTCGGCGTCGTCCAGGGCCTCGGGCGCGGGGAGCACCGCCGCCCCGTCCGCCACCGCGTACTCGGCGAGACCGCCGTACGGGAGGGTGGGGGTGGCGATGACCCGGCGCCCGTCCTCGGTCTCGCCGCAGATCTCCACGCCGGGGGTGAAGGGCAGCGGGGGCCGCACCTGGTACTGCCCCCGGCAGAGCAGGGCGTCGGGGAAGTTGATGTCGGCGGCGCGCACCTTGAGGAGGAGCTGCCCCTCACCGGGCGTGGGCGTGTCCACCTCGTCGCGCTGCATCACCTCGCCCGGCTCGCCGTTCTCGTGCACTCGCCATGCCTGCATCGCGGTCCTCCACCAGCCGTCGTCCGTACTGCGCGGTCCGTCGCATACTAAGCGGTCGCTTGTGCCGGGTGGAACCATACGCTCAGGACTTCTTCCGCTCAGGACTTCTTCCCGCTCAGGACTTCTTCGGGCGGGCCCGTACATGCATCCGCTCACCCTGCGGCCCGAAGAGGCTCAGGAACTCCACCGGCCCGTCGGGGGTCGGCCCGAACCAGTGCGGGACGCGCGTGTCGAACTCGGCCGCCTCCCCCGCCCCGAGGACGACATCGTGCTCCCCGAGGACGAGCCGCAGCTTCCCGGACAGGACGTAGAGCCATTCGTACCCCTCGTGCACCCGCGGATCCGGATGCTCGTGCGGCTTCTCCTGCACCACCTTGTACGCCTGGAGGCCGCCCGGCTGGCGGGTCAGCGGGAACATCGTGCGGCCGTGGCGCACGATCGGCTTGGCGCGGACGCGCGGGTCGCCGACCGGCGGCGCGCCGACGAGCTCGTCGAGCGGGACCTGGTGGGCGCGGGCGATGGGAAGCAGCAGCTCCAGGCTGGGCCGGCGCTGCCCGGACTCCAGGCGGGAGAGCGTGCTCACGGAGATGCCGGTGGAGGCGGAGAGATCGCCCAGGGTGGCCCCGCGCTCGCGCCGGATGCGGCGCAGCCTCGGGCCGACTTCGTCCAGCACGGCGTCGATGCGTTCGTCCTCGGTCATGTACCCATTGCAGAAACAGCAAGAATATTTGTCAAGCCCGCATGCGCGGCGCGAGCCTTCCGGTGGTCCACGCGGATGAACCCGGGCGTCTGCGGCTGCGAGGGCGGGGCCGAACGGCGAGGATCGGCGAGGGTGGCCGGACGACCTCCAGAAGCGGAAAGGCAGGGCTCACCACATGCTCGGTACGGACTTCTCCAAGGGCTCCCCCAACTGGCTCGACCTGGGCAGCCCCGACACGGCGGCGGCCGCCGCGTTCTACACCGCCGTCTTCGGCTGGGACTTCCGGTCGGCGGGCCCTGACGCGGGCGGCTTCGGCTTTTTCACGCTGGACGGCAAGAGGGTCGCCGGCCTCGGACCGCTGACCGAGGAGGGGGCGAGCTCCGCCTGGATGGTGTACTTCCAGACCCCCGACGCCGATGCGACGGCGAAGGCCACCGAGCAGAACGGCGGGACGGTCCGCGCCGAGCCCTTCGACGCCATGGACGCCGGGCGGCTGGCCCAGCTCACCGACCCGGCGGGCGCCGAGTTCGCCGTATGGCAGCCCGGCTCGATGAAGGGCGTGGAGAAGGCCTCCGAGAACAACGCCCTCGTCTGGGCCGAGCTGCATGTCCCCGACCCGCAGGCCGCCCTCGACTTCTACGGGAAGCTGTTCGGCTGGCGCTCGCAGGAGATGGAGGCGCCGGGCATGACCTACCGGGTGCTGTCCACCGCCGAGGGCGACCAGGAGGACGCCTCCTTCGGCGGGATCGCCGAGCTCCAGGAAGGTGGGGACCACGCGCGCTGGATTCCGTACTTCGCCGTCGCGGACGCGGACGACCTCGTGGCCAGGGCGCAGGGGAACGGCGGTTCGGTGCTCATGCCGGCGGCGGACATCCCCGACGTGGGCCGGATCGCCTGGCTCACGGACCCCTTCGGGGCCCCGTTCGCCGTGCTCAAGCCCGCCCCGCAGGAGTAGGGCCCGGCCACGGTCGTCACCGACTGGGGTGGCCGGTCGGCCGCCCCGGCCGGTCACGACCGTGGCGGCTCAGCGCGGGAACAGCTCGAAGGCGACGGTCGGACGGCCGCCGAAGCGCTCGGCGAAGCGCTGGTTGTTCCCGGCGAGGAAGGTACGGACGTACTCCTCCGGATCCTCGTCCGTGAGGGCCTCGATGTAGGCCCTGTGGGCGAGGAGGGACCGCACCGAGCGTTCGACGCCGGGGGTGGCGTCCACCGCGTGCGTCGGGGTGGACGATCCGGCGACCGCGACCCAGCGGACACCGTTCCAGGGCTCGAGGCCCTGCTCGGTCAGCTCGGGGAAGATCCAGCGGTTGCCCGCGTCGCCCGCCGCGTCGAGGGTGGCGCGGCCGACCGCGCGATGGTCCGGGGTGTTCCAGAACCCGCCGACCGCCGGGCCCCAGGTGTCCCGGTGGTTGAGGGTGATGAGCAGTTCGGGGCGGTGGCGGCGGACGGCCGCCGCGATGTCGCGGCGCAGACCGAGTCCGTACTCGATCACGCCGTCCCGGTGGTCCATGAACTCCACCGTCGACACCCCCACGACCTCCGCGCTCGCCCGCTGCTCCCGCTCGCGCACGGCGGCGCAGGTGTCCGGGTCGAGGGAGTCGATGCCCGCCTCGCCACGGGTGGCGAGGGCGTAGACGACCTCCTTGCCCGCGTCCGTCCAGCCGGCGATGGCGGCGGCACAGCCGTACTCGAGGTCGTCGGGGTGGGCGACGATCGCGAGCGCGCGCTGCCAGTCACCGGGCATCTCTTCGAGTGGTGTGATGCTCGTATCGATCATGGGCGCAGAATACGGTCCGGTCGGCTCTCCGGCGGCTCTGCGGCGGCTCTGCGGTGGATCGGCGTGGGTCACCGGCGTACGCGGGAGGCGGCAGGCCCACGCGGCCGCCGCCTCCCGCGGCCTCATCTCACGAAGTTCCGCGTCAGCTGGGAGACGTTCTCGCTGACCAGCAGCCAGGCGTGCTCCACACAGCCCACGTTGGTGTTCGTCGCACCCGAGAGCACCGTGCTGGTATCGGGGTTGATCAGCTCGTCGCACGACGACCAGAACGTTCCGTAGTTCACCGCGCCCGGCGTCTCGTCACCCGCGTTCAGCTGGGTCAGGAAGGAACTGCCCACGGCCATCTCCTTGCACGACGCCACCGCCCAGTCGCAGACCTGGGCCGCGTTGGTGCCGTGGTTGGGGCCGCCCAGGGACACCCAGTCGTCCACGGAGGAGGTACCGCCGAGGAACTTCAGGTACCAACGCGAGCCCAGGCCGCCCATCGAATGCGTCACCACGTCGACCTTGGCGGCGCCGGTGCGCGCGCGAAGGGCGTTGACCTGGTCGCGGATCTGCGCCGCCATCGTCTGGTTCGACTGGAGCGGGTTGTAGGACATCGCGTACAGCCGGTCGGCGGGCCAGCCCGAGTCCTTGAAGTCGGAGACCATGAGATCGAAGTTCCACGCACCGCCCTTGTAGCCGTGGACGAAGAGCACCGGATCGGGCACCACGGCCTGGGCCGGAGCCGACGGCAGCAGCACAGCGGCCACCGCGGCACAGGCGGTCGCGGCCGCGGACAGAGCACGGGCGAGTCGACGCATCGGAGTTCCTCACTCTTGTAGGGGGGTCCGAGCGTGAGGTCGGCGCAACCTCCCCGCCATCGGCGGAATCGCCAGTCTTTACACTCCAGTAACTTCCAATTAGCGTAGACAGACATGCTGATGGGTGGCGAAGCTCCCGTACCACCGGTCGAAGGCGTCGCCGTCCGCGCGATGCTGGCCGTCCACGGCCACGCCCGTGCCGCGGCGGAACTCACCGCCGCCCTCACTCCCCGCGAACGCGCCGGTGTCGACCCGCTCCCGGATCCCCTCTGCCGCCGGCTGCCGTCGGTCGAGGCCTACCGTGCGTGCCTGGCCCCGCTGTCCGCGGCCGGCCGCCGCCTGCTGCTGCTCGCCGCCGCGGATCAGCACCCGGTGGAGAGCAGGGCCTTTCTGCGCGCCGTCGCGGCAGCCGGATACGACACGGCGGACCTGACGCCGGCCCAGGACGCCGGCCTCCTGTGGTCCACCGCCGCGGGAATCGAGTTCTGCGATCCCCTGCTGCGGGCGGTCGTGTACGACAGTGCACGGCCCGAAGAGCGCCGTGCCTCCCACCAGTTGCTGGCGCGCGTTCTGGACGCGAGGACCGAGCGGCTCCCCTGGAACTGGCACCGCGCGTGCGCCTCGCTGGGCCCGAGCCGGCGGCTCGCGAGGGATCTCGCCGCGACGCCCGTCGCCGATCACCGCCTCGCGGCCCATCGGGCCGAGCGTGCCGCGCTGCTCTCCCCCGACTCCGCGGGGCGCCTGGCCGACCTTGCCTCCGCCGCCCTGCACGCCTGGCGCGGCGGCCGGTCCGACCATGCCCGCAGGCTCCTGGCCGCCGCGCAGAGCATCGCACCGGCCGCCGCGGGCCGCGACCCGCGGATATCGCTGCTCCGTGGAATCGTCGCTCTGCGGTGCGGGCACGCTCCCGCCGCGTACGACGACCTGGCGGACGCGGCCGCCTCAGCCGTGGCCGTCCCTGGCGCCGCCGCCTCTGGTGCCGCCGCCTCTGGTGCCGCCACCTCCTATGCCGCCGCCCCACTCGCCCCGGCGTTCGCCACGTACGCGCTCGCGCATGCCGCCGAAGTCGGGCACTACACGGGCGATCTGCGACGCTGCCAGCAGGCGGCCCGCCTCGCGGCGGCTCTCTCCGGCCGGCACCCGCCACCGTCCGCGCCGGCCGACCGGGCGCTCCTGGCCGGCCTGGCCGGGGTCGCCGCGTCCGCCCGCGGCGGATACGCCGAGGCCGTGGTCCGGCTGCGCGAGGCCGTGATGCTGGCCCGGCAGAGCGACGACCCCACGGCGCTGGTGCACGCCACCATGGCGGCCCTCTACCTCGGCGACGACGATCACGCCCTCGCCGCGTCCCACCAGGCCGAGGCGGCCGCCCGGGCCCAGGGGGCGCTGTCCGCGCTGCCGCAGGCCCTGGAGTTCCGCGCCTACGCCGAGGCCTGGTCCGGGCGGCTCGACGCCGCGACCACCACCGCGGTCCACGCGCTGCGTCTCGCCCAGGAGACGGGGCAGGACAACATCGCCTGCCATGTGCGGGCGGGCATGGCCCTGTTGGCCGCGGTCCGGGGCGATACCGGCGCCTGCCTGGCCCATGCCCGGAGCGCGCAGAGCCATGCGGCGGAGCACGGGATCGGTCTGGCCACCGCCCTGAGCCTGTGGGCGCTGGCCTATCTCGACCTCACCATGGGCCGGCCCGCGGAGGCGGTCTCCCGACTGCGCGCGCTCGCTCGCCTGGGGCCGGGCCACGGCCACCCCGCCATCCGGCGCATCACCACGCCGCACTACGTGGAGGCCGCCGTCCGTACCGGGGACAAGGCCGCGGCCGCCGCGGCCCTCTCCGGGTACGAGCAGTGGGCGGCGACGGTCGCGAGCCCCGGGCATCTCGCCCTCGCCGCCCGGTGCCGCGCGCTGCTCTGCTCGGGCGAACAGGCCCTCGACCACTATCGCGAGGCCCTGGACCTGCATGACGCGGACGGCCGTCACCTCGAACGCGGCCGCACGGAGCTGCTGTACGGCATCGCGCTGCGCAGGATGCGCCGTCGCCCGGAGGCGCGCGACCGCTTGCGCGCCGCCCACCAGGCGTTCGAACAGTTCGGCGCGCAGCCGAGCGCCCGTCAGGCGGCCGCCGAGCTACGGGCGATGGGCTGCCCCGTCGCCGGGCCGGCGGACACCTCCGGGGAGACCCCGGCCGGCGTTCCGGGGATCCAGAATCTCACCGCCCAGCAAGCACTGATCGCCAAGATGGTCGCCGACGGCGCCACCAACCGCGAGATCGCCGCCCGCCTGGTGCTCAGCCCTCGTACGGTGGACCACCATCTGCGCGGTATCTACGCGCGTCTCGGCATCTGCTCCCGGGTGGAGCTGGCCCGCCTGGTCGACGTCTGACACGCTGGTCGACGTCTGACACGCTTCCGCGGCTAGACCGGGACCGCTCCGGAGAGGATCACCGAGCGCGACGCGTGGCGGGGGCGGTCCGGGTTGAATCCGCGGCGGGCCGCGAGCGTGACCGCGAGTCGCTGGGCGCGCACCAGGGCGGCCAGCGGATCGATGGCGTCGGCGTCGAACAGCGCCCCGGTGGCCTCCACTTCGTCCCGGAGTCCGGCCGGCGCCGGTCCCAGGCAGCACACGAGACTGGAGGGGTCGCTGATGATGATCGGACCGTGGCGGTACTCCATCGCCGCGTACGACTCCGCCCAGGCGCGGGCCACACCGCGGAGCTTGTGCGCGGCCTCGTCGGCGAGTCCGACGGTCCAGCCGGTGCCCAGGAAGGTGAACTGGGTGCGCTGCTCCCAGGCCGCCGGCAGCGGTTCGTACAGGGCCAGTTCGGCGTCGACGATCGAGGGGGTCAGGTCCACCCCGAGCCCCGCGCGCAGCAGTTGGAGGGCCGTCGTGGCGAACCGGGTCTGGACCACGGAGCGTTCGTCGGCGAAGCCGAGGCCGATCACCCGGTCCGCGTGCCGCGCGGCGCGGCTGTCCGGGGCCCCGGTCAGGACGAGCGTCGGGATGCGGCCGGCGGCGCGGGCGAGCAGGGTGGCCACCTCCGTCGTCGCACCGGAGCGGGTGAGGGCGACGATCCGGTCGTAGCCGCGGCCGAGCGGCGTCTCGTCGGAGGCGGGGAAGGCGTCGGTCTCCCCCTCGCCGAGGGACTCGCGCAGGGCGGCGTAGGCACGGGCGATGAAGTACGACGTGCCGCAGCCGACGACCGCGATCCGCTCACCGCGCCGGGGCAACAGGTCGGCGTGGTCGGAGGCTGCCTCGGCGGCCCGCCGCCAGCAGTCCGGCTGGCCGGCGATCTCGGCGCTGACGTGGGTGGTCATGTCCGGGTCCTCTCCTCATGGGTGGTCCGGACCGAGTTCTATCCCCTGGGTCGGCAGCGCACCATACGCAATCAGGACGCACTGCTTGGACTTTTGCGCGCGGTCCCCCGTGCGGTCCCCCGCGCGGTCCGCGCCGGCGCCGCGCCGCACGAGGCCCGGACGACCAGCCGCGGCCGCAGCTGCACCTGGTGCAGCGGGGAGGCGTCGCCGTCGGTGAGCCGGCGCAGCAGGATCTGCGCGGCGAGCCTGCCGACCTGGAACTTGGGCGGCGAGACCGCGGTCAGCGGGATCTCGGCGACGTCCGCGAACTCGTTGTCGTAGCTGATCAGCGCGAGATCCTCCGGTACGCGCAGCCCGGCGCGGCGGGCGGCGGCGAGGACGAGCGCCGCCTCGCGGTCGCCGAAGCAGAGAACGGCGGTGACCCCGGCCGCGCGCAGGTCGGCGACGGCGCGGTCGGCCCGCTCGGGGTTCCAGCCCCGCCGCCCGTCCCGTACGCGGAGCGGCTCGCGCAGGCCGAGGTCGGCGACGGCCCGGGCGAAGCCGGACTCGATGGGCGCGGTGGTGGGCGCGTCGGCGCGGACGAGGAGGCCGAGCCGCTCGTGCCCCAGGTCCCGCAGATGGCGTACGGCGTCGTAGGCGCCGCCCTCGTGGTCGGTGCAGACGTGTTCGGTGGGGTCGCCGGGGCCGTGCGCGGCGAGCCGGCGCTCGACGAGGACGGCGGGGACCGGCAGCGCCAGGAGTTCGTCGGCGCGCCGGCCCGGATCGGTGGCGGTGTGCAGGGTGGGGACGAGCAGCAGCCCGTGGACGCCGGAGGAGAGCAGCCGCCGGACGGCGGCGTCCTCCTCCTCGGGGTCGTAGTGCGAGCAGGCGAGGACGAGCCGTGCGCCGGCCGCGGCGAGCTCCCGCTCGATGCCCTGGAGAACACGGGGGTAGTAGAAGGCGGTGTCGGGGACGAGGACGCCGACGACCCGGCGGTCGGCGCCGGCGGGCCCGTCGTCGGCGGGGCGGTGTGCGGCGAAGGTGCCCGCACCCTGCCGGCGTTCGACGAGGCCGAGGGCGACGAGGTCCTCGTACGCCCGGCGGACCGTGGTCACCGAGAGTCCGGTCTCGGTGGCCAGGGCCCGCTCGGTGGGGAGCTTGGAGCCGGGCGGCCAGGTGCCGTCGAGGATGCCGCGCCGCAGTTCGGCCATGAGGGTACGGAACTTCAGCTCGCGTCCGGACGCCGGAACCTCGCTCTGCGCCACCCAGGCCCCCCTGCGGACTCATCCGATCGCCGGCCGATCGCGCCGCGAATCCTATCGTCGGACGATCAGATCTCACCCCGGGCGAGGGCGAGCAGCCGGTCCAGGACGCGCGGGCCGCTCGCCCGTACGCCGTCGTGCTCGAACTCGTCGGTCACCCAGGTCCGCAGGCCCCGGATCGCACGGGCCGTCTCCAGCGAGTGGGCCGTGTCCACGTACATGTCGTCGTGGTAGACGGCGGCGGCGACCGGTACGGCGTTGGCGGCGAGGCGCCCGGCGTCGTACAGCGGGGCCCAGTCGGTCCGCTCGGCGAGCAGCTGGGCGGTCTCGCGCAGCGGGCGCAGGGCCGGGTCGGTCTCGAAGTGCCAGGGGTGGACGGTCTCGCCGGTGAACAGGAGCGGTTCGTCGCCGGCCAGGGTCTTGTCGGCGTCGAAGCGGGGGAACTCGGCGCGGACGCGTTCGGCGGCCCAGGCGGTGGGCCCGTGCCCTTGCGCCTGCCCCTGCGCGTAGATCGCCTCGTGGAGCACGGCGTACAGCGGGTGTCCGGCGTACGAGAGGACGGCCTGGACGTTCTCCAGGAAGGCGTCCGAGAGTGCGGGCCCGGCGGGCGTGAGGACGAAGGCTTCCTCCAGGAGGAGGTGGAGCTGGTGGGTCCCCTCGCCGCCGCCGAGCAGGATGCCGAGGGACTGGAAGGCCTGCGGCGTGAGCAGCGCGCCGGACGGCAGGGTGGCCGGTCGTTCGGCGAGGTGGGCGGCGATCCGGCGGGCGCGTTCGACGTCCTGCGGGTAACGGGCGTAGTGGGCCTCGACCTTGCGCCGGATGCGGGGGTAGGCGGCCCGGTAGACCTCGTCGGCGGTGGCGTGCAGGGAGGGCAGCCCGCCGGTGATCAGGACGGCCCTCAGGCCCTCGGGGGCGGTGGAGAGGTAGTGGGTGGCGCAGAAGCCGCCGAAGCTCTGGCCGAGGACGGTCCAGGGGGCGCCTCCGGTGAGGCGCTTCCGGATCAGCTCGCAGTCCTTGACGATCGAGTCGGCGCGGAAGTGGGCGAGGTAGTCGGCCTGCTGCCGTGGGGTGCCGCGCAGGGGCAGGGTCTGGCGGTTGGCGGGGGTGGAGTGGCCCGTGCCGCGCTGGTCGAGGAGGAGGACGCGGTACTCCTGGACGGCCCGGCCGAGCCAGGCCTGCCGGCCGATGAAGCGGCGGGCCCCGAAGCCGGGCCCGCCCTCCAGGTACACCAGCCACGGCAGGTCCGCTCCGGCCTTGTCGCTCGCGACGACCTCGCGGCCGTAGACCTCGATCCGTTCGCCTTCGGGGGCAGCGTGGTCGAGCGGGACGGTGAAGCGGCGGTCGGTGAGGACGAGGCCGGGCTGGCGGTAGCTGGTCAATGCTGCTCCTGTTCGATGTGCCCCCGCCCGACCAGTGGATCACAGGGCGCGGGGCGGGGGCGCATCGAGGTGGGTTCAGGAGGCCTGGTCAGGAGGCCCGGTCAGTAGGCCCGGTCAGGACGTCGGGTCAGGACGTCGGGAAGTCGTCGGCCGTCCTGATCCGGTCGCGGATCCAGACGCCGGCGGGCTTCAGCGAGCTCGTCCCGGCCCACGGTCCGTTGTTGCCGCAGGTGCCGACGGTGAAGACGGCGCCGCTGCGGTTGTCGTCGGAGAAGTTCCAGTTGACCCAGCTGATCTTCTTGGCGGCCATCAGGTCGAGGAAGCGCTGGGTCATCGCGAAGTCGTTGGCGCCCTCGCCGGCGTAGTTCTGGGTGCCGAACTCGGTGACGAAGACGGGCAGCTTGTCAGCGGCGCGGGACAGGGTGTTCAGGTATGCGTCGCGGTGCGAGTACGCGTAGAAGTGGAAGGTGTACATGATGTTGGCGGCGTTCACCGGGTTGGCGACGACCTCGGACTCGTCGGCCCCTTCGGAGACGCCGAGCGAGGACCACGCGCGCGTGCCGACGAGGATCGGGGTCTCGGCGTCCTTGGCGCGGATGACGGGGATGAGCTCCTCGGCGTAGCTCTTGATCCGGGACCAGGAGACGCCGCTGGGCTCGTTGGCGATCTCGTAGAGCAGGTTGGTCTTCGCACCGTGGCGCTGGGCGATCTCGGTGAAGAAGGTCTTGGCGCGGGTGAGGTTGGCGTGCGGGTCGCCCGGGTCGAGCATGTGCCAGTCGACGATCACGTACATGCCGCGCGCGGTGGCCTGGTCGATGAGCGAGTGGGCCAGGTCGGTGTACTTGCGCGGGTCGGTCTCGTACCCGCCCTCCTGGACGTACGTGGAGACGCGCAGGACGTCGGCGTTCCAGTCCTTGGCGAGGGCGTCGAGGGAACCGCCGGTGAGGCACTGGCTGTACCACTGGGTGCCGTGGCTGGACATGCCGCGCAGCTGGACGGGCTTGCCGTACCGGTTGCAGAGCTTGGTGCCGCAGACCTTCAGCTGTCCGTTGATCGCGGCAGGGGTGTCGACGACGACGGCGGCGGTGTCGACCTTGAGGTGGTCGACGTTCGGGCCGCCGTTCACGGTGGTGGCGGTGGCGCGGATGGTGTTGGCGCCCGCCTTGAGCGGGGCGGTGAGGGTGGTGGTGGCCCAGCTGGTCCAGGCGCCGGTGCCGGGGAAGGCCTTGCCGGAGGCGGCCACGGCCCCGTTGACGGTGATGTTCATGGGGCGGTTGGTGGTGGTGCCGTTGGCGTAGCGCAGGGTGAGGGTGGCGGTGCCTGCCTGGGCGGCGTTGACGTTCCACTGGACGTAACTGCCGCTGACGTTGGCGTAGTTGACGAACCCGGAGCCGGTGAAGCCGGTGTGGTTGGACTCGACGGCGCCCTGGGAGACGGTGGCCGTCTCCGCCTCGTGGGTGACGGGGGCGGCGACCGCGGCCGGTGGGGCGGCGGTGAGGCCGAGGAGCAGGGCTGCCGTGGCGGTGCCCGCGCCGCCGAGGGAGCGCAGCCAGAGTCGTACCGATCGTGCCGATGTCATGGGGGTCTCCCGGAACGATGGATTGGAAGGAAAGTTTCCTAACGGATAGATAGCAGCACGGTGGAGCGGCTCGCAAGGGTCATGACAAGGCGCCCCGTACGGTCCCGGCCCCCGTGCGGGGTGCCGAGGCGGCTCCCCGCGTGGATCCATGATCCGGTTCGAGCAGGTCGGCAAGGTGTACGCGGACGGCACCACGGCCGTCGACGGCCTCTCCTTCGACGTCCCCGAGGGCGAACTGGTCACCTTGGTCGACCTCGACCCGGCCGTCTACGGCGACCGCTACCCCGCACAGCTCTCCGGCGGCCAGCGCCAGCGCGTCGGCGTCGCCCGCGCCCTGGCCGCCGATCCGCCCGTACTGCTCCTGGACGAACCCTTCGGCGCCGTCGACCCGGTCGTCCGCGAGCACCTGCGAACGAGTTCCTCAAGCTCCAGTCGCAGGTCCGCAAGACGGTCCTCCTGGTGACCCATGACATCGAGGAGGCGGTCCGGATGGGCGACCAGATCGGCGTCTACGGCCAGGGCCGCATCGAGCAGTTCGACATGCCGGCCCCCGTGCTCGGCACACCCGCCACGCCGCACGTCGCCCAGTTCGTCGGCGCCGACCGGGGTCTCAAGCGCCTCTCGGTCACCACGATCGAACCGGACGACCTGGAACAGCCGCCGGTCGCCCGCCTGGACGAGCCGGCCGCCGCTGCCGCCGCCCGGCTGCGTGCCGACGGGGGCCGCTGGGCCGTGGTGCTCGGCGGTGACGGGGATCTGCACGGCTGGGTGGCCGCCCTGGACGGAAGCCGGTTCCTCGGCGTCCTCACCCCGGCGAAGCCGCATGAGGCGCTGCGCCGCTCGGTCGACGCGGACGCGCGGGGGGGGTGGCGCGGGACGAGGTCGAGTTCGACTCGATCGCGGACGCGCGAGAATCCGCCACGCTGATTCTCGTTCACGCCTATGAACAGGGCACGTTGCCCCGTACCGTGATCTTGGCCGGAGCGACCGGCCGAGGAGGCCGGACGCGGCCTCTCACGGAAAGGCGGTGTTCATGTCCCGGTTCGATCTTCCGCTCGACCAACTCCGCACGTACCGCAGCGTGTCCGAGGAGCCGGAGGACTTCGACGCGTTCTGGACCAAGACCCTCGACGAGGCACGGGACCATGAACTCGGCGCGCGCTTCGACCCGGTGGAGACCGGACTCGCGACGGTCGAGGTGTACGACGTGACCTTCGCCGGATTCGGCGGCCACCCCGTCAAGGGCTGGTTCGTCCTTCCGGCCGGGACGCGCGAACCGCTGCCGGTGGTCGTGGAGTTCCTCGGGTACGGAGGCGGGCGCGGCCTGCCCCACTCCCATCTGCTCTGGGCCTCGGCCGGGTTCGCGCACTTCGTGATGGACACCCGGGGCCAGGGCAGCGGCTGGGCGACCGGCGACACCCCCGACCCCGTGGGCAGCGCTCCCTCGTACCCGGGCTTCATGACCCGGGGCGTCGAGGACCCGTACGCGTACTACTACCGCCGTCTGTTCACCGACGCGGTACGCGCCGTGGAGGCGGCCCGCTCGCATCCGCTGGTGGACGCGGCGCGCACGGCGGTGACCGGGGTGAGCCAGGGCGGCGGCATCACGCTGGCGGTCGCGGGGCTCGTACGGGGACTGGTGGCCGTGGCACCGGACGTGCCGTTCCTGTGCGACTTCCCGCGCGCGACGACGATCACGGACCGGCAGCCGTACCGGGAGATCGGGAGCTATCTGAAGACCCACCGGGGCCGGACCGAGCAGGTGCGGCGGACCCTCGCCTACTTCGACGGCGTCCATTTCGCGGCCCGCGCCACGGCCCCGGCGCTCTTCTCGACCGGCCTGGAGGACCTGACGTGCCCGCCGTCGACGGTGTTCGCGGCCTTCAACGCGTACGCCCACGAGGAGAAGGGCATCGAGGTCTACGACTTCAACGACCACGAGGGCGGCGCCGCGTTCCAGCAGGCCGCCCAACTACGGTGGATTCCGGGGAAGTTGCGGGACGGAACAACCGGCCGCGGTTGATCTCGCCGCAGGACGTGGAGGCGGCCCGCCGTCAGACGAGGCGGGTCAGTCCCTCGATCGCCGTCCGGGCCCACTCCTGCGCCCCCACCGCCGTACCGGCCGCGACACCGGTGGCGACCGGGGCCAGCGCTCCCTTGAGCATGCCGAGAGCGCGGCGGAGCCTGCCCTCCTCGGGTTCCGGCCGGGTGATCTCCGTCAGGACCTCCCTGGCGGCGGACTCGGCGTCCTCGCGCTCCCGGTCGGCGAGGCCCGCCTGGGGCAGCTGCCGGAGCAGGTCGGTGACCAGCTCGGCGAGCGCCTGGTGGCCGGGGGCGACGGCGCTGGTGTTCTGCTGGTTCTGGGTGACCTGCTCGTTGCCCCAGGCGATCTGGGAGTTGTGGACGTCGCCGTTGAACACCGGCCCGTCGTGGTGGTGGACGTTCTGCGGGTCGTTCATGTGTGGGAACCGTCCTCGTTGGTCTGCTGCTGGGTGACGTTCTCGTTGCCCCAGGCGATCTGGGAGTTGTGGACGTCGCCGTGGATGACCGGGCCGGTGTGGATGATCGTCGGCGCGGGCTCGGCCGGGTGATCGGCTGTCCGGACGACCGCCAGCGTGGTGCGCAGCGCGACCAGGTCGACGCGGCCGTTGTGCTGAACAGCCTGACCCTGCGTTCCGCTCACGGAACAGTCCACCAGGCGGCCGCCGCACTCCTCCTGGAAGACCGCACCCGCGAGCGCGCAGTCGGCGAACGTGCTGTTCGCGACGTCCAGGTAGGCGGTGTCCTTGCCGCACAGTCCGATGCCGTCCGAACCGGTCACGGTGAGGTCCCTCGCGACGACCCTCGCCCTGCCGAATCCGATGGCCCCGCCCGTGCTCATCGTGCTGACGTCACAGCCGCGCACGAAGAGTTGGGCGTCGTCGCCGGCGCAGAAGCCCATCACCGCGCGCTCCGCCGTCACGCCGGTGAGCGTCACCCTGGACTCGCCCAGGGCGGTCACCGCAGCCATGGAGAGGTCGTGGAACGCCGTGTCGGCGAGGTCGGCCGTGGTGCCGCCGTTGCCGCGCGTCTCCAGGCCGGACGGGCAGCGGTCCACGCGGACGTGCTCGAACGCGGCTCTGGATCCGTCCCAGACCCGCAGCGCGGTGCTGGTCAGATCCTCGATCCGGATCCGGGTGAAGCGGCCTCGGGCACCTTCGGTGACGGCGATGCCGACGTTGCCTCCCGAGATGCGGCAGCCGTCGACCTCAGGAACGCCGCCTTCGGTGGAGACCACCGCGACGTTGCCCGCGCCGGGGATCTCGCAGTTCTCGAACCTGCCACGGCCCGACGTCCGGATGATGAGGCCCGTGTCGCGGCACTCGCTGAACACGGAGTCACGCACCACCGGATCGGCGCCGCTCGTCACGGCGATCCCGTGCTGCGCGTCGGTGACACGCGTGTCGTCCACGGAGCCCCGGGACTGCTCGATGTACGCGATCCCCTCTCCGTGCACGGCGGTGATCACGCAGCCGGCGACCGTGAGTTCCGCCTGTGCGTCCGCCATGACGGCCGCCTGTCCGGTGCCGGTCAGCTCGCACCCGGTCACCTGGGCCCACGCGTTGCTGACGCGCACGCCGTGGATCCGGCTGCCGCCGATCCAGCTGTCGCGGACCGAGACGCGGGCCCCCTCGATCACGGCGACCGCGTTGTCGGCGGCGTCGGCGAACCGGCACCGTTCGACGAGCCCCGCCGCCCCGGCGAACAGCGTCCGGCCGTGCACGATCACGCTGTCCCGTAACGTCACGGACGTGTTCGGCCGCGCGTGCACGCTGACGCCGTTGTCCGCCCGGATCTCCACCTGCTCCAGCGTGAGGGTTCCCGCGTGGCAGCCGACGATGTCGGCGTCACGGCCGATCAGCACGAGGCCGTGGACGCTCACCGCGCCGGAGGCGTCCAGGACGGCTCCGCGCGGCCGGCTGACGACCACGGAGCCCGGGCCGTCGACCGCGGCCAGCTGGACCTCGCCGTGGACGGTGAGCTCCTCCTCGTAGCGGCCGGGCGCGATCTCGATCAAGGCCGCCCGGCCCCGGCCGGCCGCCGCGCGCAGCGCGGACGAGATGTCGGGGTAGGCGCGGCGACGGCCGTGCGGCGAGACGAGATACCTCGCGACCATGCCCGCCTTCCCTCACGCCGACCACCAGGAACAACCGATAGTACCCAAGGCAGTTGGAGGACGGTCGATCACGGGGACAACCCGTCGGCGGCCGGTTCCAGTACGCCGGGATCAGCTTCCTGGCCCGGAGGTAGTTCCTCGCGACGTCCTCCGGGAGGCGGCGCCAGCTGTCCACCTGCTCGTTCATGGTCGCCAGATCGGCCGTGGTCAGGACCGTGTTGAGACGGCCGAGGGCGATCGTCACACCCTCGCTCCCGGCCCGCGAGCGGTTGACGACCGGGACGATGAAGTCGGCGTTCTGGAGGTGCTTGTCGTCGGCGAGCAGGACGAGGCCGAAGTCGTCGAGCGTCGCGTCGGTCAGGCCGGCGCGAGACGCTGCGCCCCCTCGAAGACGCCCTCGACGACGAGCGCGAGCAGGGCGACCAGGACGGCTCCCGCGACGACCTGCGGGGTGGAGGCGAGGTTGAACCCGGCGGTGATGATCCGGCCGAGTCCTCCCCCGCCGGCGAGCGCGGCGACCGTCGCGGTCGCGACGAGCTGCACGGCGGCGATCCGCACGCCCGTGAGGATCAGCGGCAGCGCGAGCGGCACCTCGACCCGGGCCAGCATCTGCCGGCCGGTCATCCCCATCCCCCGCGCCGCCCGCACCACATCCGCGTCGACGCCGCGCATGCCGACGTAGGCGTTGGTGAGCAGCGGCGGTACGGCGAACAGGACGAGCGCGATGATCGTCGGCCACTGTCCGTACGCTCCGACGGGGCTGAGCAGCAACAGGACGAGGACGGCGAAGGTGGGCACGGCGCGGCCGATGTTGGCGAGGTTGACGGCGAGGGGGACGGCGAGCAGCAGCCCGAGGCGACGGAGACGGCGGTCAGCTGCACGTGCTGCAGGACGGCGTCGCCGAGGATCTCGCTCCGGGAGGACAGACAGGCGCCGCAGATCCACTCGTTACGCGCGAGGCAGTCGTCGGGAGGCGCGGTCATCCCCCATTTCAGGCGGCGGGCCGGCCCCGCGCACGCCGGGCCGGGCCGATCGGGCCGCCGCCCGGGCGATCGCCGTGCGGTCGCCGGGGCGGTCGCCGTGCGGTCGCCGGGGCCATCGCCGTGCGGTCGCCGGGGCGTCTCACTCCGGGTGGGGGACGAAGCGGAAGCCGCTGCGGGGACGGGTCGGGATGCGGCGGAGGGAGATCTTCAGGTCCTGCGCCGGAACCGTGTACTCCAGCCGGGCCAGTTCGGTGGCCAGGGCGGCGAGGACCGCGACGGTGATGTCTTCGCCGGGGCAGCGGTGGCCGTTCTTGGCGTCGCCGCCGCCCTGCGGGATCAGCTCGTCGGGCAGTGGCGGGCGGCGCAGGAACCGCTCCGGGTCGAAGCGGTAGGGGTCGTGCCACAGCTCGGGGTCGTGGTTCTGGCCGTAGACGTCGAGCAGCAGGAGGGTGCCGGCGGGGATGTCCCGGCCGTCCCGCCTCAGGTCCGCGGCGGCGAGGCCCCCGATGAACGGCACGAAGGGGTAGAAGCGGCGGACCTCGTGCGCGAAGGGCTCGGCGTAGCTCCCGGCGTACGTCTCCGAGTACGGCTCCAGGTACGTGCCGACGTCCTCGCGCAGCAGCTGCCGCTGCCCGGGCCAGCGGTCCATGGCGTGGGCGGCGAAGACCACGTACCAGGCGATGGCGACGGTGGGCCGCACGATGTTGAGGAGCTCCACGGCGGCCGTGCGAGCGTCCAGCGTCTCGCCGTCGGCGTCGTGGTGGCGCACGACCGCGTCGAACGGGGTGCCGGGGGCGTGGGCCGCTCCGGCGCGGGCCTCCTCGACGAGCCGGGCGAGCACCTTCTCCTGGCGGGCGCGGGCGCGCCGGGCGCGCAGATGGCGGGGGCCGGGGGTGGCGAAGCCGTCGACCATCGCGACACAGTCGTGGGCCATGCGCACGGTCTGCTTCTGCGTCAGTGCGAGGCCGCTCCAGGCGCAGACCGCCCGCGCCAGGACGAGCGCGGCCTCGTCGAAGAGGACCACCTCGCGGCCGTGCGGCGGGGCGAAGGCGCGCCGCCACTCGGCCCTGACCCGGTCGACCAGGTCGGCGACGGCGGCGGGCGCTTTCAGCTCGGCCACGAACAGCGCCTTGCGCGCCCGGTGCGGCGCGCCGTCGAGGGTGTGGACGGCGCCGCGGCCGAAGAGGGTGTCGAGGACGGGGCCGGGCAGGGCTCCGTGGCGCCGCACGTGCCGTTCGTCGTAGAAGAAGGCGACGGCTCCGGGGCCGCGCAGGACGAACGCCGGGCGGCCCAGGACGCGGGTCCGCACGAGCGCGCCGTCGCTGCGGCGGCGCAGGTCGGGGAGCCAGGCGTAGCCCTTGAGGAGCAGGGCGGCGGTGTGGTCGGGCGTCATGGTGCTGCCTCCGGGCCGGGGTAGCGCTCGTGGAGGTCGTCGGGCCGTGGCTCGTGTTCCTCGCGCAGGGCCCGCTCGCTGCGCTCCTTGAGCTGTTCCCCCTGCTCCCGCAGGCGCGCCGCCTCGTCGGGGTCGGTGCTCTGCCGCGCCCGCTGCAGAAGATGTTCCGCCTTGTCCCGCTGGTACTGGGCGTGGGCGTGGGCGCCCTCGCTCTCGCGCCCCCTGCTCTCCGGTCCGCCGTCCTGGCGTCCGCTGTCCCGGCTTCCGGTCACGACGCACCTCCTCGGCCAGCGGCTTCCCCCGCCGCACGCGGGAAAACCCGCCCCCCGACGCCGGGACCGCGGAAGCCGGACGCCACCGCGCGACCGCGTGCCGGCGGGGCCGGGAGGCCCGGTCCCCCGAGGGGGGCCGGGCCTCCCGGCGTACCGCTCAGTCCTGGAGGACGGACAGGACGTTGCCCGCCGGGTCCGTGAACCAGGCGATCGCCGTCGGACCCTCGGTGCCGCGGACGACACCCTTGGCGTCGGCCTCGAACTCCGGATAGCGCTCCAGGCTCACGCCGCGCTTCGCCAGCTCGTCGACGGCCGCGTCGATGTCGTCCACGGGGAAGTTCAGGATCGTGAAGCTCGCGGGCGTGTGGTTGTCCTTGGGGTAGACGAAGACGCCGGCACCGGTGCCCAGCTTGAGGGTGAGCATCCTCATGTCGCCCTCCCCGCTCTCCTCCACCTGGAGGCCGAGGGTCTCGCCGTAGAACCGGCGGGCCTTGTCGAGGTCGTCGACCGAGAAGCCGCTGAACGCCTTCGACTGTCCGAACATGCCGTTGTCTCCTTCACGTGTGCCGTTCGGGATTTCCGAGGGCACACCCAGCGCACCACCGTCCGGACGCGGGCCACACGGGCTCGCGTCCGGATGGTCGCCGCACGTCACCCTCAGGGCGCGATCGGCAGCTTGCGCTTGTGCTCGGTGAGCTCGTAGCGGCGGACGATCGAGGCGAAGGCGGGCTCGCCGACCGGCTTGCCCTCCAGGAAGTCGTCGATGTCGTCGTACGTCACGCCGAGCGCGTCCTCGTCGGGCTTGCCCGGGTCGAGGGTCTCCAGGTCGGCCGTCGGGGTCTTCCAGACCAGCTCGGCGGGGGCCCCGAGGGCCTCGGCGACGGCCCGTACCCGGCGCTTGGTCAGACCCGTGAGGGGGACGACGTCGGCCGCGCCGTCGCCGTGCTTGGTGAAGAAGCCGGAGACCGCCTCCGCCGCGTGGTCGGTGCCGACGACGAGGCCGTCGTGGGCGCCCGCGACGGCGTACTGCGCGATCATCCGCTGCCGGGCCTTGATGTTGCCGTGCACGAAGTCCTGGTGGTGGGCGTCCCTGAAGGCCGTTCCACCGGTCTGGCAGGCCTCCAGGGCGGCGTCGCTCGCCGGCCTGACGTCCACCGTCAGGACCCGGTCGGCGGCGATGAATCCGAGAGCGAGCTGGGCGTCCTTCTCGTCGGCCTGGACGCCGTACGGCAGCCGCATGGCGTAGAAGGTGGCGTCGTGCCCCGCGGCCCGGGCCCGCTCCACGGCGAGCTGGCAGAGCCGGCCCGTGGTCGTGGAGTCCACACCGCCGCTGATCCCGAGGACCAGGCCGCGCAGCCCGGTCGAGGTGAGGCGCTCGGTGAGGAAGGCCACCCGGCGCTCGATCTCGACGAGCGGGTCGAACGTCGGGGAAACCTCGAGTTCCCGGGCGATCTGCTGCTGCAGGGCGGTGGACGCCGGGTCGGTCACGGAGTGCTCCTCGGGGGTGATTCGGCGGTACGGATGCGGGCGCGGGTCCCGGTACGCCGGGGAGGGGCGGGGCCCCGAGCCGGGGTCGACTCTATGCGGCTCGCGCCCGCGGTGGCGCACAGGCCCTCGCGGGCGGGCGGGCTCACGCGCTCGGAGCGGATCGCGTCCGAACTCTTTACGTCTCTGTCATGCACGGGTAACTTTCGGCCCGCAAGTGCTTGCAGCAAGTTGCCGACCGATCTTTCAGCACCGTGTGGCAGCTCTCCCGTTCCCGGTCCGAGGCGCTTCGGGGCGAGCGGGTTCATCGACCGCCGCGGCCTCCCCGCCGCGGCCCTGCTCCGGAGAAGAGACGCATGCGACGCACTCCCTTCCGGCGGTTCGGACGCGCCCCGGCGACGGTCGCGGCCGCCGCCTGCCTGCTCGGGCTGCTCTCCGCCGCACCACCGGCCGAGCCGGCCGCCGAGAACACGGCGCCCGTCGCGGCCGCCGAGAACACCGCGACCGTCTTCTACTACACGAAGACGAAGAACTGGTCGGCCTACAACCTCCACTACGCGCCCGACGGCGGAGCCTGGACCACCGTCCCCGGTGTGGCGATGGAGGCGGCCTGTACGGACTGGGTGAAGAAGACCGTCGTCCTTGGCTCCGCCGAGGGACTCCAGGCCACGTTCAACAACGGCACGGGCACCTGGGACAACAACGGCGGCGGGAACTACGCCCTGGGCACCGGCACCATCACCGTCAAGGACGGTGTGGTCGCCCATTCCGACCCCTGCGTCGCCACGCCCACCGAGCCCGGCAACCAGGCCACCGTCTACTACTCCACCGCCGCCCTCGGCTGGACCACCGCCAACCTGCACTACGCGCCGGCCGGCGGAGCCTGGACCACCGTCCCGGGCGTCGGCATGGAGGCGGCCTGCACCGGCTGGTGGAAGCGGACGGTCGACCTGGGCGCCGCCACCACCATGAGCGCCGTCTTCAACAACGGCAACGGCGTCTGGGACAACAACAACGGCGCGAACTACGCGCTGCCCGCCGGCACGACCACGGTCAAGGACAAGGTCGTCACGGGCAACGCCGCGAACCCCTGTGCCGCCGAGGTCCCCGACACCCAGGCACCCAGCGTGCCCACCGGGGTCACCGCGAGCGCGGACGGCACCTCGATCGTGCTGACCTGGGAACCGTCCACCGACGACAAGGGGGTGACGCGGTATCAGGTGACCCGTACCGGAGGCACCGCCGGCACCGTCGTCGTCGACGTCGCCTCCACCGTCTTCTCCGACACCGGCCTGGCGGAGCGGACCGCCTACAGCTACACGGTCAAGGCCGTCGACGCGGCCGGCAACACCTCGGCTGCCTCCGCCGCCGCGCAGGCCACCACCGGCACCGCGCCGCCCGCCCCCGACCCGGGCCGCCCGCTCGGCACCGACCCGCGCGAGGACCCGATCTACTTCGTCCTGACCGCGCGCTTCCACGACGGCGACACGGCCAACAACCGCGGTGGCAGCCAGCACACGAAGTCCGGGAACGCGGCCGCCGGCGACCCCATGTTCCGGGGTGACTTCAAGGGCCTGGTGAACAAGCTCGACTACATCAAGGGCCTCGGCTTCTCCGCCGTGTGGATCACCCCGGTGGTGCTCAACCGGTCCGACTACGACTACCACGGGTACCACGGCTACGACTTCTACAAGGTGGACGCCCGTCTGGAGTCCGCGGGCGCCTCGTACCAGGACCTGATCAACGCGGCCCACGCCAAGGGCATGAAGATCTACCAGGACGTCGTCTACAACCACTCCTCCCGCTGGGGCGCCAAGGGCCTGTTCACCCCGAAGGTGTTCGGCGTCCGCGACAGCCAGTGGAGCTGGTACTACGACGAGCCGAACTCCTCCTTCGAGTACGACGGACTGACCGTCGAGCCGAAGTCCGGGAAGTCGTACTACAACGGCGACCTGTGGTCGACGGCCGAGCCGACCGGCAACACCTGCGTCAACTGGGGCACCCCGACGCAGTACACCTCCCCTGAGGGCTACCGGATCTACAACTGCCAGTGGCCGAACCCGACGTCCGGCATGTTCCCGAAGTCGCTCTACCACCAGTGCTGGATCGGCAACTGGGAGGGCGAGGACTCCCGTTCCTGCTGGCTGCACGAGGACCTCGCCGACTTCGACACCGAGTCCGCGGCCGTGCAGAACCATCTGATCGGCGCCTACGACAAGTACATCGACATGGGCGTCGACGGCTTCCGCGTCGACACCGCCGTCCACATCCCGCGCACCACCTGGAACCGGCGCTTCCTGCCCGCCATCCAGGAGCGCGTCACCCAGAGGTTCGGGGCCGAGGCCGCGAAGAACTTCTTCGTCTTCGGCGAGGTCGCCGCCTTCGTCAACGACAAGTGGAACCGCGGCTCGGTCAACCACTCCGCCCAGTTCTACACATGGAAGGAGCGCAAGGAGTACGCGCTCGACGACGCCACGGCCGCGCTGGAGATGTACGACTACGAGCAGCAGCTCGGCCCGTCCGGCCAGCCGACGTCGAACAACGCCTTCCTGAACGGAAACAGCTACCACACGCCGGACCACAGCAGGTTCTCCGGGATGCACGTCATCGACATGCGCATGCACATGAACTTCGGTGACGCGCTCAACGCCTTCGGCAACGGCAGGGACTCCGACGACAGTTACAACGACGCCACCTACAACGTCGTCTACGTCGACAGTCACGACTACGGGCCCAACAAGAGCAGCGAACGCTACGCCGGCGGCACGGACGCCTGGGCCGAGAACATGTCGCTGATGTGGACCTTCCGCGGCATCCCGACGCTGTACTACGGCTCCGAGATCGAGTTCCAGAAGGGCAGGAAGATCGACTGCGGGCCCAGCTGCCCGCTGTCGACCACCGGCCGCGCCTACTTCGGCGACCATCTCGCCGGGGACGTGAAGGCCTCCGGCTTCTCCATGGTCGAGTCGGCGACCGGTGCCGTCGCCCAGACCCTCGCCCAGCCGCTGGCCCGGCACGTCCAGCGGCTCAACCAGATCCGCCGGGCGATCCCGGCCCTGCAGACGGGCCAGTACTCCACCGAGGGCATCAGCGGGGCGATGGCGTACAAGCGCCGCTGGACGAGCGGCACGACGGACAGCTTCGCGCTGGTCACCGTCACCCACGGGGCCGGCTTCACCGGCATCCCGAACGGCACCTACACCGACGCCGTCACCGGCGAGCAGCGGGTCGTCACCGACGGCACGCTGAACGTCGCGGCTCCCGGCAAGGGCAACCTGCGGGTGTACGTCCTGAACGGGCCCGGCCGGATCGGCGTCCCGGGGCCGTACCTGAAGTAGCGGACCCCGGCGCGTCGGGGGACGGGCGGGCCGCGGCGATCGGCGCCGCGGCCCGCCTCGCTAGGCCCTTCTGCCCCGGAGAGGTGTCCGCAGGGTGCCCGCGGCGACCCGCAGCAGCCTCAGGACGACCTCCGTGGGGGCGTCGATGCGGTAGCGGCGGCCGAGCCGGGACCACTGGTCCAGGACGGCGAGCAGGCCGGAGTCGCAGAACGTGACGCGGGAGGCGTCAAGGACGAGGTCGGTGCAGCCGTCCGCGGCGGCGGAGGCGAGTATGGCCCGCAGCGGCGCGGCGCTGTAGTGGTCGACCTCCCCCGTCAGCCGGACGAGGAGGGTCGTGGCGCCGATGTGCGTGCAGGAGTGGACGACTATGGAGCAGGGCGCGCCGTCCGCGCCCTGGTCACGCACGAGGGGATGGGGCTGGGGCAGCTCGGCCAGTATCGGTGCGGTGCTCGCGGTACTCACGCACCCATCAAGGCCCTCCGGGCCGCTCCGGTGAACGCGGCACGCCGCCCGGTCACCCCACCGGGCAGCAGTGATCCACTTCCGGGGGACACCGGAGGCGTCACTCGACGGTCACGACGACCGAGTGCCACCCGCTCGCCCCGTCGGGCATGGTGTCGGTGCGGCGCTCGGTCTGGGTCTCCCCCGCGCCGTCCGTGGCCCGGACGGTGAGGGTGTGGCGGCCCGGAGCGGCCTCCCAGGCGTACACCCACTGGCGCCAGGTGTCCCGGGTGTCCTCGGCCCCGAGCCGCGCGTCCCGCCAGGGACCGTCGTCGACCCGCACCTGGACGCCCGCGATGCCCCGGTGCTGGGCCCAGGCGACGCCGGCGACCATGACGGTGCCGTCCTGCGGGCGGACGGAGGAGCGCGGGGTGTCGATGCGGGACTGGGTCTTGACGGGTGCCTCGCGGGCCCAGCCGCGCGGCACCCAGTAGGCGTCGTAGGCGTCGAAGGTGGTGAGTTCGATCTCCTCGATCCACTTGCAGGCGGAGACGTAGCCGTACAGCCCCGGCACGATCATCCGGACGGGGAAGCCGTGGTCGAAGGGGAGCGGCTCGCCGTTCATGCCGAACGCGAGGAGCGCGTCACGGCCGTCCATCACGTCCTCGACGGGGGTGCCGATCGTCATCCCGTCGACGGAGCGGGCCACGATCTGGTCGGCCGGGCCGCCCTCGGACGGCGGTCGTACACCCGCCTCCCGCAGAACGTCCGCCAGCCGGACCCCGAGCCAGCGCGCGTTGCCGACGTACGGCCCGCCGACCTCGTTGGAGACGCAGGCCAGGGTGATGTCCCGCTCGACCGCTTCACGGCCCGTCAGGTCCGCGAGGTCGAGGCGGAGTTCCCGGGTCACGCCTAGGCCGTGGACGCGCAGGTGCCAGCGGTCGGCGTCGACCCGGGGAACGACGAGCGCGGTGTCGACCCGGTAGAAGTCCCGGTTCGGGGTGAGGAAGGGGCTGATGCCGGGCACGGGCAGCTGGGCACCGGGCGGGACGGCCGGCGCCGGCGAGGCGGGGCGGGGCAGCCGCAGCGCGCGCCGCGAGGCCACGGCGCCCTCCTGGCGGGTGCCGCCGGTGGCCCTGCCGAGGGCCGCCGCGCCCGTCGCGGCGACGACGGAGGAGGCGGCGACCAGGAGGAAGCCGCGGCGGCCCGCGGCGGCGGCCGCCTGTTCCCCGGCGAGCGGGCGCGGGGCGAGCAGCCGGCCGATGAGTACGTACAGGAGTACCGCACCCGCCACCGCGCCGATCAGCGAGGGCAGGGCGTCGGCGAGGGACTCGGAGTCCGGCCGGCTCACGGCGGCCAGCGCGCCGACGACACCGAAGAGCAGCACCGCAGACACCCCGGCCGTACGGTGGCGGAGCGCCAGCAGGCCGACGAGTCCGGCCAGGACGCCGAGCACGACGAGGATGCCCAGCTGGAGGACGGCCTTGTCGCTCTCCCCGAACGTCCGGATCGCCCACTGTTCGACGGCGGCCGGGGTCCGGTCGACGAGGGCGCCCCCGACCGCCGTGACGGGACGCGCCTCGGGGCGGACCAGCGCCGCGACGAGCTCGGCGACGGCGAGGGAGACGTACCCGGCGAGGATTCCGCCGAGCGCGGCCAGGAGGCGGTCTGTACGCGTGGGCTCACGCGGGGGCTGGGAGGTGGCCATGCCTCATCGTGCCCGCGGGCCGGGGGGAAAGGACCGGGACACACCGCCCTGTAAGACAACCGTCATTTCTCGCCCTCGCCCGGCTCCATGTGCTCGCCAGGCCTCGCCAGCTCCTCGACCGCGTCGGCACCGACGACCGCGCCGGTCGACTTCTTGGCGCGCCGCAGCCGGCGTTCCAGCCAGCCGGCGAACGTGGTGAGGGCGAAGTTCAGGATGACGAAGATGACGGCGACGATGGTGAAGCTGGCGATGGTGTTCGCGCCGTAGTTCGCGCTCATCGGGCGGACGGACGCGAGGAGTTCGGAGAAGCCGAGCATCGCGCCGCCGAGCGCGGTGTCCTTGACGATGACGACGAGCTGGCTGACGAGCGCCGGGAGCATCGCGGTGACCGACTGGGGCAGCAGGACGTAACTCATCGTCTGGCCCTTGCGCATGCCGATCGCCTTGGCCGCGTCGGTCTGGCCGCTGGGCAGGGAGAGGATGCCGGCCCGGACGACCTCGGCGAGGACCGAGGCGTTGTAGAGGACGAGGCCGGTGACGACCGCGTACATGGGGCGGCTCGCCGGGCTGATGTCGGTGAACTCGGCGTAGGCGGCGTTGGCGAAGAGCATCAGGATCAGGACGGGGATGGCGCGGAAGAACTCCACGACCGTGCCGGCCGCGCCGCGCACCCACGTGTGGTCGGAGAGCCGGGCGATGCCGAAGAGCGCGCCGAGGGGCAGCGCGATGACCATGGCGAGCGCCGCGGCGATCACCGTGTTCTTCAGGCCGGGGAGAAGGTACGTGGACCAGCTGCGGGAGTCCGTGAAGAACGGTTCCCACTTGTCCGCCTCGAGCTGGTTCTTGTCCGCGAGGCTCTGCAGGACCCACCAGATGAGCAGGGCCAGAGCGACGAGGAAGAGGACGGTGTAGAGGACGTTGCGCCGCCGGGCGCGCCGGCCCGGGACGTCGTAGAGGACGGTGGGTTGGGCCTTCATCGACGCACCGCCACCTTCTTGCTCAGCCAGCCGAGGAAGAGCCCGGTGGGAAGGGTGAGGCAGATGAAACCGAACGCGAAGATCGCCGAGATGAGGATGAGCTGGGCCTCGTTCTCGATCATCTCCCGCATCAGCAGGGCGGCTTCGGCGACGCCGATCGCGGCGGCCACGGTGGTGTTCTTGGTCAGCGCGATCAGCACGTTGGCCAGCGGTCCCACGACCGAGCGGAATGCCTGCGGCAGCACGATCAGGCGCAGCACCTGCGGGAAGCTGAGCCCGATGGCGCGGGCCGCCTCCACCTGCCCGAGGGGCACGGTGTTGATGCCCGACCGCACCGCCTCGCAGACGAAGGCGGACGTGTAGGCGATCAGGCCGAGGACGGCGAGCCGGAAGTTGATGGTGGTGAAGTCATCGGCGCCCATGTTCACCCCGAGGGTCTGGAACAGACCGAGCGAGGTGAAGACGATGATGACGGTCAGGGGGATGTTGCGGACGATGTTGACGTAGGCGGTGCCGAAGCCCCGCATCAGGGGGACGGGGCTGACGCGCATGGCCGCCAGCAGCGTCCCCCAGATCAGGGAGCCGATCGCCGAGTAGACGGTGAGCTGCACCGTCACCCAGAAGGCCCCCAGGATGTCGTACCCTTCGAGGAAGTCGAACACCTAGGCCTGCCCTACTTGACGATGACACCGATCTCCGGGGCGGGCTCGTTCTGGTACTCGGCGGGCCCGAAGTTCTTCTTCACCGCCTCGTCCCAGGCGCCTTCGGCGACCATCTTCTCCAGGGCGTCGTTGATCTGCTCCTTGAGTTCGCTGCCCTTCTGGACGCCGATGCCGTAGTTCTCGTTGCTCATCTCGAAACCACCGAGCTTGAACTTGCCCTCGAACTCGGGCTGCGAGGCGTAGCCCGCGAGGATCGAGTCATCGGTGGTGACGGCGTCGATGACCCCGTTCTCCAGGCCCGTCAGGCACTCCGAGTAACCGCCGTACTCCTGGAGTTGGGCATCGGGGGCGATGCGCGCCTTGACGTTCTGCGCGGACGTCGAGCCGGTGACCGAGCAGAGCTTCTTGTTGTTGAGGTCCTCGGGCTTGGTGATGCTGTTGTCGTCCGCGCGGATCAGCACGTCCTGGTGGGCCAGGAGGTACGGACCGGCGAAGTCGACCTTCTCCGCGCGCTGGTCGTTGATCGAGTACGTCGCCGCGATGAAGTCGACGTCACCGCGCTGCAGCAGCGTCTCGCGGTCGGCGCTCTTGGCCTCCTTCCATTCGATGTCGCCGGGATCGTAACCGAGCTGCTTGGCCACGTAGGTCGCCACGTCGACGTCGAAGCCGGTGTACGTGCCGTCCGGGGTCTGCAGCCCGAGGCCGGGCTGGTCGTACTTGATGCCGACGGTGATCTTCTGGTCGCCGCCGCCACCTCCGTTGTCGTCGCCGCAGCCGGCCACGGAGAAGGAGAGTGCCAGCGCGGCGGCCGCGGCCACCCCGGCCTTGGTGAGCTTGCGCGGGTTCATGTGATGTCACCCCTGGGGGCTGCTGGGCGCGGCTCGGCCGCGGGTCAGTGGTGCAGGATCTTCGACAGGAAGTCCTTTGCGCGGTCGGTGCGCGGGTTGCTGAAGAACTGGTCGGGTGTCGTCTCTTCCACGATCCTGCCGTCCGCCATGAACACCACACGGTTGGCGGCCGAACGGGCGAAGCCCATCTCGTGGGTGACGACGACCATGGTCATTCCGTCCCGGGCGAGCTGCTGCATCACCTCCAGGACCTCATTGATCATCTCGGGGTCGAGCGCGGAGGTCGGCTCGTCGAAGAGCATCACCTTCGGCTCCATGGCCAGCGCCCGGGCGATCGCGACGCGCTGCTGCTGGCCGCCGGAGAGCTGGGCGGGGTACTTGTCCGCCTGGTTCGCCACCCCCACGCGGTCGAGCAGTTGGCGGGCCCGCTGCTCGGCGGCCTTCTTGTCCTTCTTGCGGACCTTGATCTGGCCGAGGGTGACGTTCTCGAGCACGGTCTTGTGCGCGAAGAGGTTGAAGGACTGGAAGACCATGCCGACGTCGGCGCGCAGCGCGGCGAGCTCGCGGCCCTCGGCGGGCAGCGGCTTGCCGTCGATGAAGATCTCGCCGGAGTCGATGGTCTCCAGCCGGTTGATGGCCCGGCAGAGCGTGGACTTACCGCCGCCGGACGGGCCGATGACCACGACGACCTCGCCCCGGTCGACCGTCAGGTTGATGGCCTGGAGCACATGGAGCGCACCGAAGTGTTTGTCGACGTTCTTGAGTACGACGAGCTCGTCGGGCATGTCAGCGCCTCCTGGATCGCCGCGCGGTCATCCTCCCCACGTTCATGCTCCGCCCTCGGCCGATCCGCCGCACGCCGGAGCGTGCACGCGGGGTACACGAGGGGTGTGAATGAAAACGATTGTCATAATGCTAGGGTCGGTGCCTCGTCCATCCTTCAACCTTCCCGTTGGGGCCCCTCCCTTGCGCATGCCCGAAATCCCCCTCATACCCCGCCGCGCCCTGCTGACCGGCCTCGCCGTCACCACCGCCGCATCCCTGCTCACCGGCTGCTTCGCCGACTCCGGCACCTCGGCGGACGCCTCCGGCGACGGCCGGCTGCGGCTCGCGATGATGCAGCCGCCGCGCTCCGGACTCTCTCCGCTGTCGGACGACGCCTTCAAGCTCTCGCGCTGGTCCACCGCCGAGACGCTCGTCCGGCTCGACCGGGACGGCAACGCCACTCCCGCCCTGGCCACCGCGTGGAAGCAGTCCGACCGGACCTGGACGTTCACGCTCCGCGAGGGCGTCACCTTCCACGACGGCACGGCCCTGACCGCGGACTCCGTCGTGAAGTCGCTGACCGTCGCCGCCGGCGCCTCCCCCAAGCCGCGCATCCTCGACGGCGTCGACCTCACCGTCCGGGCCGCCGGCCCGCGCACGGTCACCGTCACCACGGCCGCGGTCGACCCCCTCGTACCGCAGCGCCTCAGCTCGCCGCAGCTGTCGATCCTGGCCGCCAAGGCGTATCGCGGGAAGACCGTCAGCCCGGTCGGCGCCGGCACCGGCCCCTTCGAGCTCGTCACGGTGAACGGCACCGCCTCCGCCACCCTGAACCGCTACGACGGCTACTGGGGCGGCAGGGCCAAGGCCTCCGGGATCGACGTGAAGTTCGTGCCCGACGGCACCGCCCGGGCGGCAGCCCTGCGCAGCGGCGAGGCGGACATCGTCGAGGCGGTGCCGGTCTCCCAGGCGGCGCTGCTGGACCCGAAGCTGATCACCGAGGTGCCGATGCCGCGCACCAACACGCTGTACCTCAACACCGGGTCCGGGCCGTTCAAGGACCCGGTGCTGCGCGCGGCGGCACGCGAGGCGATCGACGCCGGGCAGATCGTCAAGGGCGTGTACGAGGGCAGGGCCGACGTCGCCCGTGGCCTGCTCGGCCCCGCGCTGCCCTGGGCCGCCACGATGCGCGGGACCGTCCCGCACGCCGCGGCCGGTGCCCCCAAGGGCGCCCGGATCACCATCGGCACCTTCACGGACCGGGCCGAGCTGCCGGAGGTCGCGCAGGTCCTCCAGCAGCAGCTCCGGGCGGCCGGCTTCACCGTCACCCTCGACGTCCGCGAGTACGCCAACATCGAAGCGGACGCCCTGGCCGGGAAGTTCGACGCCTTCATCCTGTCCCGGGCCACCGTCCTCGACTCCGGGGACCCGGCCGCGTACCTGTACAGCGACTTCGCGGGCGAGGGCTCCTTCAACATCTCCCAGCTCGCCGACCCCGCCGTCGACCGGGCGCTGACCGCCGCGTCGCGGACCGGGACGGGCGACGCCCGGCGCCGGGCCGTCATGAACGCGGAGGCCGCGGTGCTCGCCACCGACGCCGCCGTGCCCATGCTGCACGAGCGCGTGATCCAGGGCGACGCGGCGAACGTGCGCGGCGCCGCCCACGATCCCCGGGAGCGTGAGCTCGTCACCCTCGACACCCACGTCACGTGAGGGCGACCCTCGCACGGGCGGCCGGCCTGGTCGCCGTCCTGACCGTGGCCGGGCTGCTGCCGTGGATGTCGGGGAAGGACCCCGCGCTCAGTCTCCTGCGGGCGCGGTCGGCCGAACAGGAGCCGACGCCCGAGGCCCTGGCCGCCATCCGGGCGGACCTCGGCCTCGACGCGGGCCCGCTGAGTCTGCTCGGCCGGTGGGCGGGCGGCCTGCTCCGCGGCGAGCTCGGCGTCTCCTGGGTGTCCGGCACGGAGGTGCTGCCGTCGGTGACGGCCGGCCTCCAGGTCTCGCTGGCGCTGATGGGCGCCGCGCTGAGCGTGGCGCTCCTCGTCGGCGCCGCGCTCGCCGCACCCGTCCTCGTGCGGGGACGGGGCGGCTCGGGAGCCCTGGCCGCGGTCCTCGCCGCCGTGCCGGAGTTCCTGCTCTCGCTGGGTCTGCTGATCGTGGCCGGCGTGTGGCTCGGCTGGTTCCCCACCTCCGGCTGGGCCGGACCCGAACACCTCGTCCTCCCCGCCCTCGCCCTCGGCATCCCGGCGGGCGCGCTGCTCGGCCGGCTGGTCGCCGACGCCCTCCCGTCCGTGCTCGACGAGCGCTGGGTGGAGCTGTGGCGCGGGGCGGGCGTCGCCAGGGCGCCGCTCGCCGCGGCCGCCGTACGCCGCGTCCTCCCGCCCCTGGTACCGCAGTTCGGGATGGTGGCGGTCGGTCTGACCGGTGGCGCGGTCGCCGTCGAGACGGTCTTCGCGATCCCCGGACTCGGCCGGACGGCCCTGGGCGCGGCCAAGTCCCAGGATCTGCCGCTGCTCCAGGGGACGGTCCTCGCCCTGCTCGCGCTCGGGCTCCTGACGGGCGCGGTCGCGGCCGCCGTACGCCGTCGGCTCCTCGGCCCCGCGCTGCGCGACGCGGGGCTCACGCTGCCCGCCGCCCGTCCCGTCCGGGTCCCCCCGGCCGTTCCGGCCGTGCTCGGCGCGGTGCTCGTCGCCGTGATCGGGTGGGGGCTGCTGCGCGAGCCGTACGTGATCGACACCGCCGCCCGTCTCGCCGCGCCCTCGGCGGCGCATCCGCTCGGCACCGACGCGCTCGGCCGGGACGTGCTCGCGCGGCTCGGGCACGGCGCGGCCTCGACGGTCGGCACGGCCGCGGCGGTCTGCCTGCTCGGGTACCTGCTCGCCCTCGCGCTCGGTTTCCTGCCGAACCTGGCCGCCGGGCTCGCCGACATCGCGAACGCCGTACCGCCCGTCGTCGCCGGCATCCTCGTCGCCGCCGCGACGGGTCCCGGCACCGGCGCCGCGGCTCTCGCCGTCACGCTGGTCTCCTGGCCGCCGCTCGCCGCCCATGCCGCCGCGCTCACCCAGGAGATACGGGCCTCCGGCTTCCTCATGGCCCAGCGGGCGATGGGCGCGAGCCCGCTGTGGATCCTCGGCCGGCACGTCCTGCCGTCGGTGGCGGCGCCGGTCGCCCGGCACGCCGTCCTGCGGCTGCCCGGCGTCGCGCTCGCCCTCGCCTCGCTCGGCTTTCTCGGTCTCGGCGCCCAGCCGCCGTCCCCCGAGTGGGGCCTGCTGCTCGACGAGTCCGCCGACTACGTCGAGCGGGCACCGGTGGCCGCCCTCGCCCCGGCGGTCGCGCTGGCGCTGCTCGCCGCGCTCGCGGTCTCCCTCTCCTCGGCGACGACGCGCCGCACCATCCGTTCCGTATCCCTGCCGGGCCATCGACGAAGGAAGGCGACCCGTGCCGCAGTCTGATCCCCTGCTCTCGGTCCGCGGGCTCCGCGTCGCCTTCGCCGGCGTGGAGGTGGTCCACGGCCTCTCCTTCGAGGTCCGCACCGGTGAAGTCCTGGCCCTGGTGGGCGAGTCGGGGGCGGGCAAGTCCCTGACCGCCCGCGCTCTGCTCGGCATGGTGCCGCGCGGCGCGACGGTCTCGGGCAGCGTGCTCCTGGGGGGCTCCCCGGTCACGCCCGCCGACTGGGGCCGCCGTATCGCGCTCGTTCCCCAGGACGCGCTGTCCGCGCTCTCCCCCGTCCATCCCGTGGGCGATCAACTCGCCCTCGCCCTCCGCTCGGTACGGAGACTGAGCAGGAGGGACGCGCGACAGCGGGCCGCGGCGGCCCTGGAGGAGGTCGGCATACCCTCGGCCAAGTCCCGTGCGTTCCCCCATGAGTTCTCGGGCGGCATGCGGCAACGCGCCGTGCTCGCGATGGCGTTGGTCAACGGGCCGGAGCTGGTCGTCGCCGACGAGCCGACCACCGCCCTGGACCCCGGGACGCAGGAGAGGATCCTGGGCCTGCTGCGCGAGCGGTGCTCGGCGCGGGGCGCCTCGCTCGTCCTGGTCACCCACGCGCTCGACGTCGTACGGGCACACGCCGACCGCATGGCCGTCATGTACGCGGGGAGCCTCGCCGAGTACGGGCCGGTGGACCGGGTCCTCGACCGGCCGCTGGCTCCGTACACCGCGGGCCTGCTGGCCTCCCTCCCCACCGCCGACGGCGTCCCGCGGACCCGGCTGCCCGCGCTTCCCGGCCGGCCGCCGGCGCCCGGCGAGCTGCCGGCGGGCTGCGCCTTCGCACCCCGCTGCGCGCGGGCCACCGACCCCTGCCACACCGAACGGCCCGAGCCGCGGCCCCTCGACGGGCGTGCGGTCGCGTGCCACCACGCCGCCCTGGAGTTCGTATGAGCCCGCTGCTCGAAGTCCGCGACCTGGTCGTGCGGTACGGCGCGGCCATCGCCGTCGACGGCGCCTCCTTCCACGTGGACGCCGGTGAGACGGTCGGTCTGGTCGGACCGTCCGGCTGCGGGAAGTCGTCCACCGCCGGCGCCGTGCTGCAGCTGCGCCGGCCGCACAGCGGTGTGGTCCGGTTCGACGGCCTCGACCTGACCGCGCTGAGCGAGCGGCGGCTGCGCGCGATCCGGCCGCGCCTGCAGCCCGTGTTCCAGGACCCGTACGGCTCTCTCAGCCCGCGCAGGCGGATCCGCGATCAGATCGCCGAGCCGCTCCGCGTCCAGGGACGCTGGTCGCGGCCCGCCGGTCCCGAGCGCGTCGCCGAACTCCTGGACCTGGTCGGCCTGGACGCGGCCCTCGGGGAGCGGCTCCCCCACGAACTGTCCGGCGGACAGTGCCAGCGCGCGGGGATCGCCCGCGCGCTGGCGAGCGACCCCGAACTGCTCGTGCTCGACGAACCGGTCTCGGCCCTGGACCCGTCGCTGCGGGCCGGGATCCTCAACCTGCTCCTCGACCTCCAGGACCGGCTCGGCCTCGGCTGCCTGTTCATCTCCCACGACATGGCGGCGGTCCGGCACCTGAGCGACCGGGTCCTCACCATGCGCGATGGAAAGATCACCACGTGACCCCGCTCGCCCGGCTGCTGATCGTCAGTCAGTTCGCCTTCAACATCGGCTTCTTCGCCGTACTTCCCTACCTCGCGGACCATCTGGGCGGCGCCCTCGGTCTGGGCGGCTGGCTGGTCGGGCTGATCCTGGGGCTGCGCACCTTCAGCCAGCAGGGCATGTTCGTCGTCGGCGGCGCCCTGACGGACCGTCACGGTGCCCGGCCGGTCGTGCTCGCCGGTTGCGCGCTGCGCGTGACGGGATTCGTCTGGCTCGCGTTCGCCACGTCCACCTGGTCGGTGATCGGGGCGGTGGTCCTGGTCGGCTTCGCGGCGGCCCTGTTCTCGCCCGCCGTGGAGACCGAGATGGCGCGCGAGGCCGTACTCATCGAGAGCGCCGGGGGCCCGGCCCGCACGCGGACGCTCGCCCTGTTCTCGGCGGGCGGGCAGGCGGGCGCGCTGCTCGGACCGGTCCTGGGCGCTCTGCTGCTGTACGGCACGGGGGACGGCGCCTCCGGAGGGCACTTCCGCGCGGCATGCCTGGCGGGGGCCGCGGTCTTCGCCGTCGTCCTCGCCGGCCACTGGCGCCTCATGCCGCCACCGGCGCCGGCGGAGCCCGCCGCGCGACGCCCCCGGACGGCGACCGCGTGGCGCCCTCTGCTGCGCAGCCGCCCCTTCCTCGGCCTGGCGCTCGCGTACTCGACCTACCTGCTCGCGTACAACCAGCTCTATCTCGCGCTGCCGGCCGAGCTGGAGCGCGCGACCGGCTCCCAGCGGGCGCTCGGCTGGCTCTTCGCGCTCTCCTCCGCGCTGGTCGTCGCCGGCCAGGTGCCGCTGGAGCGCTGGGCGGCGGCGCGCCTGAGCATGCCCGGCATGGTCCGCGGCGGCCTCGTCCTGATCGCCGGCGCGTTCGCGGCGACCGGCGCCCTGCTCCCGCTGGGCGGTCTGTGGCCGGCGCTCTGCTTCACGGTGCTGCTCACCCTCGGCCAGATGCTGGTGGTCCCGGCTGCCCGGGCGTTCCTCCCGGATCTCGTCGACGCCGAGCGGCTCGGCCTGTTCACGGGCGCGCTCTCCTCGCTGTCCGGCCTGGTCGTCCTCGCGGCCGCCGCGCCCGCCGGGGCCCTGCTGGAGTACGAGGGCCCGGTTCCCTGGCTGGTCCTGGGCGCGGTGCCGCTCCTGGGTCTGCTGCTCGTCCCGCGCGGTGGTCTCCGGTCCGGCGGTCCGTCAGTCCGTCAGTCCGTCAGTCCGTCGAGGTCAGATAGGCGATGACCACGGATGAAGTCGGGGTACGCCTCGTGGTGGTCGAAGGTGAGCTCGGCCGGCCGGCGGATCGCGGACACCGGGTCCAGATGCTCCACGTCGAGGATCTCGGCCCTCGTCCGGGCCGCGTCCCGGGTGCGTTTGACGGGCTGGGTGGACGGGTGGACGGGGGGACGGCGGCGGCCATGCGGCTCCTCGGTGCGGACTGTCCGGCGACGGGGCGCTCGGCGTGGCCGGCGCCGACGAGGCCGACCGGGTCTCGGAGGGCTGGCGCGCCGAGGCGCGCGAGGCGGTGGACCGGCGCCTCGCGCGCTGAAAGACGGCAGGGCGCCCAGGAGACCCCGGGCGCGCCTGTTCAGCTCCCCGGCGCGTCTTCCTCCGCGAGGGTGCGCTGGGCCACGGCGAAGGCCGCGTTGGCGGCCGGGACACCGCAGTAGACCGCCGCCTGCAGCAGGACGGCACCGATCTCCTCCGGGCCGAGACCGCCCCGCCGTGCGGCGCGCACATGCATCGCCAGCTCGTCGAGGTGGCCGCGGGCCACCAGGGCCGTGAGGGTCACCAGGCTCCGCTCGCGCCGCGACAGGGTGGGGTCGGTCCAGATCTCGCCCCAGGCGTAGCGGGTGATGAAATCCTGGAACCGGGCGGTGAACTCGCTCTGGCGCGCCTGCGCCCGGTCCACGTGCGCGTCGCCGAGCACCTGGCGGCGCACCTCCATGCCCCGCTTCGCGCCGCCGTCCGTGAAGTGGCCGCGCAGCGCGGCCAGCACGGCCTCGGGCTGTTCGGCCGGCGCCAGATGGGAGGCCCCGGGGATCTCGGTGAGCGCGGCGCCGGGCACCGCGTCCGCGATCTCCCGCAGATGGGCGGGCGGGGTCGCCGGGTCCTCGCGGCCCGCGACGAGGAGCGTGGGTGCGGTGATCGACGGGAGCCGGTCCCGCAGATCGAAGGCGGCGAGCGCGTCGCAGCACGCGGCGTACGCCTCCGGGTCGGCCTCGCGGTGGTCGTCGATCAGCCCCTGGACGGTGAAGCCGGGCGTGAACCAGCGGGAGTCGGCGGTCTCCGCCAGCGCGGCGAGACCTTCGCGCCGGACGGTCTCGGCGCGCTCCTCCCACGACGCGGAGCCACCGAAGTGGGCGGAGGAGCAGAGGACCGCGAGCCGCTCCACCCGGTCGGGGTGATGGGCGGCGAGGTGGAGACCGACCGCGCCGCCGAGGGAGACCCCCGCGTACGAGAAGCGGTCGGCGCCGAGCGCGTCGGCGAGGTCGAGTACGAGACCGGCCAGGTCGCCCACGCTCGCTCCGGGGCCGATGAGCGAGGCCGGGGAGCCGCCGTGGCCGGGCAGGTCCCAGCGGACGACCCGATGGGTGGCCGACAGTTCGGGTGCGATCGCGTCCCACAGGGCGGTGGACGTGCCCAGCGAGGGGCCGAGGAGCAGGACGGGCGCGGTGGCCGGCCCCTCGGCGCGATGGTGCAGTCCTGCGTACGGCTGCTGTGGGGTGGCGGTCGTCACGGTCGCTCCAGGGCACGGTCGGTCAGGGCTCCGGCGGAGCCGGTGCAGCGGGTGGGGTCGGTGAGCTCGGCGAGGTCGAGGCCCTTGGACTCGGGTATCTCGCCGAGCAGTTCGGCCAGCGCGACGCCCTCGGTGCGGGCGCGCCCGGCGAGTTCCGTGAGGAGCTCCCTGGCGCGGGCCCGCCCCACCAGGGGGGAGAGGCCGGCGGCGAGCCGCTCGGAGACGATCGAGCCGCCGGTGAGGTCGAGGTGTGCGCGCATGACGTCCGCGTGGACGCGCAGTCCTCCGGCCAGTTCGGCGGTGTCACGCGCGGCGCCGCCGACCAGGCGGAGCAGGTCGCGCAGCGGCTCCCACTCGGCGTGCCAGGCGCCGGCCGGGCGCTCGTCCTCTGCGGCCATCGCGGCGTACAGGGTGGCCGCGAGGTGCGGGGCCCGGCGGGCGGCCGCGGCGACGAGCGTGGCACGCACGGGGTTCGCCTTGTGCGGCATGGCCGAGGAGCCGCCGCCCGTTCCCTCCGCCACCTCCGCGATCTCGGTACGGGAGAGGGTGAGGACGTCGACGGCGGTCTTGCCGAGGGCTCCGGCGGTGAAGGCGAGGGCGCCCGCGAGGTCGGCGATCGGGGTGCGCAAGGTGTGCCAGGGCAGGAGCGGTACCGCGAGTCCGGTCTCCCGCGCGTACGCCGGGACGAGCCGCTCGGCAGCGCCCCCGGATCCGGCGCCGGCACCGTTCCCGTACGCCTCGAAGGCGGCCAAGGTCCCCGCCGCGCCGCCGAGTTGGGCGGGCAGGGAGTCCCGTACGGCCAGGATCCGGTCCCGGGCGTCGAGGACCAGCGAGCGCCAGCCCGCCACCTTGAGGCCGAAGGTGGTGGGGACGGCGTGCTGGGTGAGGGTCCGGCCGGGCATGGCCGTGTCCCGGTGGGCGGCGGCCAGCGCGGCGAGCGCCCTTTCCGTACGGTCGAGGTCGCCCAGGACGAGGTCCAGCGTGCGGCGGGCGACCAGCATCGCCGCGGTGTCCATGATGTCCTGGCTGGTCGCGCCGCGGTGGACGTACGCCCGCCACTCCCCCGGCACGGCGGCCGTGAGGTCGGCGACCAGCGGGATGACGGGGTTGCCGCCGGCGCGGGCGCGCAGGGCCAGATCGCGCACGTCGAAGCGGGCGGCGTCGGCGGCGGCCGTGACGGCTTCGGCCGCCTCCGCCGGCGCCTGGCCGACGGCCGCCTGGGCGCGGGTGAGCGCCGCCTCCGCGTCGAGCAGCGCCCGCAGGAACGCGGTGTCCCCGGTCGCAGCCTCGGCCGGGGAGCCGGCCGGCCCGGGGGCGAGCAGGCCGGCGTCGGTGGGGCGGGGCGACTCGTGCGGTGTCACGTGAACTCCAGGAAGACCGTCTCGTCCTCGCCCTGAAGGCGGATGTCGAAGCGGTACGTGCGGGGCGCGGCGTTCTCGTCGGGCCGGGCCACCAGCGTGGCCCGGCGCGCGGCCGGGAGCGAGTCGAGCAGCGCGTCGGAGCCGTCGCGCAGATACGCCCGGGTGAAGAGGTGGTGCAGCAGGCCGCGGGCGAAGACGCAGACACTGATGTACGGCAGCCCCGCGTTGCCCGGCGGCAGCGTGTGGAGGGCGTAGTGGCCGTCGGCGTCCGTGGCGACCCGGCCGAACCCGGTGAAATCGGTGCCGTTGCGGCCGAGATGGCCGCCCGTCACGGGGTCCCGGCGCATCGACCCGGGCGCGCCCGTGAGGGAGCCGTCGGGGGCCGCCTGCCAGAACTCGAGGATCGCGTCGGGGACGGGGGCGCCCTCGCCGTCGTACACGCGCCCGTGCAGGACGATCTGCCCGGGATGCCCCTTCGGGGCTATCCGCTCCCCTTCGGGGAAGGGCAGGGCGTAGCCGTAGAACGGGCCGACGGTGTGGGACGGGGTGGGGAGAGGCGTCTGGCTCATCTCGGGTCAGCGTCCTTCTTCGATCCAGGTGGCGGAGGGACCGTCGAGGACGATGTCCCACTCGTAGCCGAGGGAGAACTCGGGCTGCGACAGCTCGTGGCGGTAGGTGGCGACGAGCCGTTCGCGGGCGGCCCTGTCGGTGACCGAGCGCAGGATCGGGTCGTAGGCGAACAGCGGGTCGTTCGGGAAGTACATCTGCGTCACAAGGCGTTGGGCGAACGCCGTGCCGAAGAGGGAGAAGTGGAGGTGGGCGGGGCGCCAGGCGTTGGTGTGGTTGCGCCACGGATAGGCGCCCGGCTTGATGGTGGTGAAGGTGTAGCGGCCCTCGTCGTCGGTGAGGGTGCGGCCGACGCCGGTGAAGTTCGGGTCGAGCGGGGCCGGGTGCTGATCGCGCAGATGGGCGTACCGGCCCGACGCGTTGGCCTGCCACAGCTCGACGAGCTGGCCGCGCACGGGCCGGCCCGCCCGGTCGAGCAGCCGCCCGGAGACGGTGATCCGCTCGCCGAGGGGCTCGCCCGGGTGCTGCCGGGTGAGGTCGTTGTCGATGTCGGTGATGTCCGTGGGTCCGAAGACGGGGCCGGAGAGCTCCACCGTCTCGGGGTCGCCGCCGTTCACGGCGACGAGCGGCTGGTGGGGGTGGCGGAGCAGGGAGCTGCGGTACGGGGCGTAGTCCCGGGCCGGGTGGCTGCGGGCCGACGCGCCGGCGGCCAGCTCCTTGTCGTACGCGGTCTGGAGGTCGTCGATCTCGGTGTCGATGTCCGACTGGGTGAGGGCCATGAGGGTTCCCGGGGTCTGGGTCGGGTCAGCGGGCGGGGAGGTCGAGAGGGAGGCGGACCTTCGCGGCCGTCCTGGCGAGGACGTCCGCGGCGTCGACGCCGGGTGCGGTCTCGGTGAGGACGAGTCCGTCGTCGGTGACGTCGAGGACGCCGAGGTCGGTGATGACGCGGTCGACGCAGCCCCGGCCGGTCAGCGGGAGCGTGCACTCCTCGACGATCTTCGGGGTGCCGTCCTTGGCGGTGTGGGTCATCACGACGATGACGCTGCGGGCGCCGTGGACGAGGTCCATCGCGCCGCCGATGCCGGTGATCAGCTTGCCCGGTACGGCCCAGTTGGCGAGGTCGCCGCGGGCCGAGACCTGCATGGCGCCGAGCACGGCGACGTCGATGTGGCCGCCCCGGATCATGCCGAAGGAGAGCGCGGAGTCGAAGAAGGAGGCGCCGGGCAGGACCGTGACGGTCTCCTTGCCCGCGTTGACGAGGTCGGCGTCGACCTCGTCCTCGGTCGGGTACGGGCCGGTGCCGAGGATGCCGTTCTCCGACTCCAGGATCACCTCGACGCCCTCGGGGAGGTGGTTGGGGATGAGGGTCGGCAGGCCGATGCCCAGGTTGACGTACTGACCGTCCTTCAGCTCGCGCGCGGCGCGGGCGGCCATCTGCTCACGGGTCCAGCTCATCGTGTGGTCCCTCGTGCCGGAGGCGCGGAAATCGTGCGCCGTTCGATTCCCTTGTCCGCGGCCTGCTCGGGGGTGAGGGCCACGACGCGCTGGACGAAGATCCCGGGCAGATGGACCGCGTCGGGGTCGAGCTCGCCCGGTTCGACCAGTTCCTCGACCTCGGCGATCGTCACCTTCCCCGCCATCGCGGCGAGGGGGTTGAAGTTCCGGGCCGCCTTGTTGAAGACCAGGTTTCCGTGGCGGTCGCCCCGGGCGGCGCGGACGAGGGCGAAGTCGGTGCGGATGCCGTGCTCCAGGACGTGGTCGACGCCGCCGAACTCCCGTACCTCCTTCGGCGGCGAGGCGAGTGCGATGCCGCCCTCGCCGTCGTAGCGCCAGGGCAGTCCGCCGTCGGCGACCTGGGTGCCGACGCCGGCCGGGGTGTAGAAGGCGGGGATGCCGCAGCCGCCGGCCCGCAGCCGCTCGGCGAGCGTGCCCTGCGGGATCAGCTCGACCTCCAGCTCGCCGGCCAGGTACTGCCGCGCGAACTCCTTGTTCGCGCCGATGTACGAGCCGGTGACCCGGGCGATCCGCCCCGCCGACAGGAGTGTCGCGAGACCGGAGTCCATCGCGCCGCAGTTGTTCGACACGACGCTCAGGCCGCCGACACCACGCCCGTACACCGCGCCGATCAGCACGTTCGGCACACCGCTGAGACCGAAGCCACCGACGGCGAGCGAGGCCCCGTCCCCGACGTCGGCCACCGCCTCGGCGGCGGTGGCGACCACCTTGTCCATACGAGAAGCCTCCGATTTAGTCAGTGCACTGAGCATCCTGGCAACGTCGTCATGCTGGCACCCGCCACAGTCACCGTCAATACCCGTCCGGGGCGACGCAGCGCGGGCGCGTATCGTTCCGTACACCGACGAAATCTGCGGGACACGGGAGGCACACGATGGCCGCGGTGGATCTGACCACCCATCCCGGGCACCTGGCCCGGCGGCTCCAGCAGGCGCACCACCTGTTGTGGACCACGATGGTCTCGGAGGAGATCACGTCCCCGCAGTTCGGCGTCCTCAACGCGCTCATGGCCGAGCCCGGCCTCGACCAGCGGACCGTGGGCGAGCGCGTGGGTCTCGACCGCTCCACCATCGCCGAGGTCGTCAGCCGGCTCACCCGGCGCGGCCTGCTCGACAAGGTGCGCGACCCGAAGGACGGCCGCCGCTTCCTGCTGCGGCTGACCGGGGAGGGGGAACGGACGCACCGCAAGCTGACCGTACGGACGGCGCGGATGAACCAGGTCTTCCTCGCCCCGCTCTCCGCAGAGGAGCAGGCACAGTTCATGAGCCTGCTGCTGCGGGTGTCGGACGCGGCGGAGCAGCTCCGCACCCCGGCGGAGCCCCTCGCCTCCGCCTGAGACCGGACCCGGGCCTCAGACCTCGGGTACGCGGGCGAACCGGCCGGCCGTGCGCAGGTCCTCCTCGATCCGCGAGACGGTGGCGCGCAGCTCCGGCAGGACCTCGCCGACGCACTCCTCGACGCTGCGGCGGCTGCTGTGCATGGCCACGTTGACGGCCGCCACGACCGCGCCCGCCCGGTCGCGTACCGGCACGGCGATCGACCGCAGTCCCTGCTCCAGCTCCTCGTCGACGAGCGCGTACCCCTGCTCGCGCACCTGTTCCAGGAGTGCGGCGAGCTCCGCGCGCGAGGTGACGGTGTGCGGGGTGAGGGCCTGCGGCTCGATGCCCGCAAGCCACGCGGCGCGCGCCTCGGGGGGAAGGCCGGCGAGCATCACCCGGCCCATGGAGGTCGCGTGGGCGGGGAAGCGGGTCCCGACGGTGATGTGGACGCTCATGATCCGGCGGGTGGCGACGCGCGCCGTGTAGCGGATGTCCTCGCCGGCGAGCACCGCGAGGGAGGCCGAGTCGTGCACGCTCCGCGACAGTTCGGCCAGGTGCGGCGCCGCGATCTGCGGCAGCGACATCCGGGAGAGGTGGGGGAAGCCGAGCGCGAGGACCTTGGGGGTGAGCCGGAAGAGCCTGCCCTCGGCGCCGACGTAGCCGAGGTGTTCCAGGGTGATCAGCGCGCGTCGGGCGGTGGCCCGCGCGAGTCCGGTGGCATCGGCGACCGCCGACAGGGGAAGCGCGGCCCGGTTCTCGCCGAAGGCGGTGAGGACCGTGAGTCCACGGGCGAGGGACTCGACGAAACCACGGCCGAGTTCCTGCTTCGAGGCATGGGTCCAGTCGGCGAGGCCCGGGCTCGGCTCGCTCCCGCTCCCGCTCTCGCTCCCGGTCTCGCCCTCGGTTTCGGCCTCGGCCTCGGTCCGCTGCTCGCGCCGCGTGTCGTCCGATACCGTCGCCGTCGCCGTCGACGTCACCTTCGCCGTCGCCTTCGCCGTCGTCGCTGCCGCCGTCTCCATGGTGTCCTGCCTCAGCAGCTCCTCCCAGGCCTCCACGGCGGCTCCCAGCCGCGGCAGCATCGCCTCGCGCAGGGAGTCGGCCGTGTGGCGGCTGGTGTGGCTCACCACGCTCGCCACGCAGGCCACGGCGCCTTCGGCGTTCCGTACGGGAAGGGCGAGGGCGACCAGGCCGGGCTCGATGAGCTGGTCGTCCAGCGCCCAGCCGCGCTCGCCCGCCTGTGCGGCGCGGGCGGCGAACTCCTCGTCGTCCGGGCCGAGGCCGGGTGGTACGGCGGGGAAGCCGGCGCTCCGCGGGTCGGCGGCCCGGCGGGCGCGCCAGCGTTCCCACTCCGCGCCGGTCCAGTCGGCGGCGAACAGCGCGCCCGGCGCGGTACGTTCGGCGGGCAGCAGGTCACCGATGCGGAAGCTGAGGGACATGGCACGCCGGCGGGTGGCCTGATGGACGAAGCGGATGCCGCCGCCGTCGGCGACGGCGAGGGAGACCGACTCGTCGAGGGCGTCGGCGAGCGCGTCGGCCTGGCGGCCGAGCAGGCCGGGGAGCCGGAGCGCGGCCAGATAGGCGTTGCCCAGTTCCATCAGACGGGGGGCGAGGAAGACGTCACGGCCGTCGAGGCGTACGTATCCCATGCGCGCGAGCGTGCCGGTCACCCGGTCGACGGTGGAGCGGGCCAGACCGGTGGTGCGCTCCAGCTCGCTGAGGCTGAGGGCTCCGTCGGCGTCGGTCAGCCTGCGCAGCACCAGGAGGCCGCGCATCAGCGGGGCGACGGCTTCCTGTGGCACCTCGCGCGGCGCGCCGGTGCCCCGCGCCGTCGCGGTTTCGGTCGGTGGCATGGACTCTCCCTGGCGGATCTTGGGGACACCGTAGAGGAAGGACGAGGGAGGGGGCGGGTGCGTCCGGGCGGGGCGTTGACAGCCGACGGTCGCGGGCGCAGACTCTGCCCACTCTTCGGTGAAGTTTTCTTCACTATACGAACAGGAGACTCATGCACACCACCGTCGGGATCATCGGCGGCGGCCCCTCCGGCCTGCTGCTCGCCCGCCTGCTGCACAACGCCGGCGTCGATAGCGTGGTCCTGGAGTCCCGTGACCGCGCCTATGTCGAACAGCGCCAGCGCGCCGGAATCCTCGAACAGGCCACCGTCGACGCCTTGCGCGCCGCCGGAGCCGGGGCCCGTCTGGAGACCGAGGGGCTCCCCCACGACGGCATCGAGCTGCGCTTCGACGGGCGTGCCCACCGGGTCGACTTCCCCTCGCTGACCGACGGCCGCCGGGTCTGGGTCTACGCGCAGACCGAGGTGGTCAAGGACCTGATCGCCCTTCAGCTCGCGGACGGCGGACCGCTGTTGTTCGGCGCCGAGGTGCGTGCGGTGGAGGGCGTCGACACCGACCGCCCGGTGATCCGCTACGCCCACGAGGGCCGCGAGCAGACCCTGACCTGTGATTACGTGGTCGGCTGCGACGGATTCCACGGAGTGGCGCGCACCGCCGTCCCGGAGGGCGAGCGGACGACGTACGAGCGCACGTATCCGTACTCCTGGCTCGGCATCCTCGCCGAAGCCCCGCCCGTGTACGAGGAGTTGATCTACGCCCACTCCGAGCGCGGCTTCGCGCTGGCCAGCATGCGCTCGCCGGCCGTGAGCCGGCTCTACCTGCAGGTCCCGAACGGCACCGATCCGGCCGACTGGTCCGACGCCCGGATCTGGGACGAGCTCGACGCCCGCCTCGCGCTCGGCGCCGAGCCGCGATGGCGGCTCGAGCGTGGCCCGATCACACAGAAGTCGGTGCTGCCGATGCGCAGTTCGGTGACCGAGCCGATGCGGTACGGGCGGCTCATGCTGGCCGGGGACGCGGCGCACATCGTCCCTCCGACCGGCGCCAAGGGCCTCAACCTCGCCGCCGCCGATGTGATCGTCCTGGCGCGCGCGCTCGCCCACCGGTCCGCCACGGGCTCCACGGAGCTGCTCGACGCCTACTCCGACACCTGCCTGCGCCGGGTCTGGCGCGCCGAGCACTTCTCGTACGCCATGACGACGACGCTGCACAGCGACCCCGGGCAGTCGCCGTTCGACACCCGACTCCAGCTCTCCCAGCTCGACCGGATCGCCACCTCGCCGCACGCCGCGGCCGAACTGGCGCAGAACTACGTCGGGTTGCCGCTCGAACCGCGAGGATGAACGAACGGGGAGGGGGAACGAACGGGGCCCGTTACGGTGGATCCGTGAGCGATCTCTGGAAGGCGACCGACCCCGGGGTCCTGTGCCTGCCGTCCGGGCGCCTGGTCCGCGGGCGCGGACTGCGCCGCCCCCTGCCCCCGGGACCGACGCCCCACTACGCCCTGTACCTGCTGGGCGCGCGGCCGCCCGAGGTGCCCTGGGATGCGCGGTGGCTGCGCTGGCCCGACTTCCGGCTGCCGAGCAGCCCGGCGCAGGCCCGGTCCCTGCTCGGTGAGGCCTGGGCCCGCGCCGCCGACGGGCGGGTCGAGATCGCCTGTGGCGGCGGTGTCGGCCGGACCGGTACGGCCCTGGCCTGTCTCGCCGTCCTGGACGGCGTGCCGGCCGACCGGGCCGTGGAGTTCGTCCGCCGGAACTATCACCCTCGCGCCGTCGAAACGCCCTGGCAGAAGCGGTACGTGCGGCGGTTCACCGCCTGACCGGCGCGGGGCACGCGGCGCGGCACGCCGGCGTTCCGGCCGTCACGGAGCCGCCGGTGCCTGGGTCCGCAGGGCGGAGGCGTACACCTCGTCGGGGTCGAGCCTGCGCAGTTCCTCGGCGATGAGCTCGGCGGTCGTGCGGACCTTCAGCGCGATGACCCGGCTGGGCTGGCCGGGGATCGACAGCATGCCGACGGGTCCCTCGGGCCGGTCGATGCGGATCTCGCCGTCCGGGGTGCCCAGGCGCACGGCCGTGACGACCGGCCCGTCGCTGACGACCCGCTCGACCGGGACCCGCAGCCGGTCCTCGAACCAGCGGGCGAGCAGTTCGGCGCTGGGGTTGTCGGGCTCGCTCTCCACCGCGGCCGAGACGACCGTCGTACGGGCCTGGTCCAGCGCCGCGGCGAGCATCGAGCGCCAGGGCGTGAGCCGGGTCCAGGCCAGGTCCGTGTCACCGGGGGCGTACGAGGCGGCGCGGGCGGCGAGCGCGGCGAGGGGCTCCTCGACGGCGTACATGTCGGTGATCCGGCGCTGGGCGAGCGCGCCGAGCGGGTCCGTGGACGGCACGTCGGGGGCGTCGACCGGCCACCAGACGACGACGGGTGCGTCCGGGAGCAGCAGCGGCAGGACGACGGAGTCGGCGCGGGCGCCGAGCTCTCCGTGCAGCCTCAGCAGGATGGTCTCGCCCGCGCCGGCGTCGCCGCCCATGCGGATCTCGGCGTCGAGGCGGGCTTCGTGGCGCTCGCGGGGTGAGCGGGCGTGGCGCTTGATGACGGCGAGCGTGCGGGAAGGGTGTTCGCGGGACGCGTCGTTGGCCGCCTTGAGCGCGTCGTAGGCGTTCTCCTCGTCGGTGACGACGACGAGGGTGAGCACCATGCCGACGGCGGGTGTGCCGATGGCGCGGCGGCCCCCGACGATCGCCTTGTTGATCTTGCTGGAGGTGGTGTCCGTGAGATCGATCTTCATGGCCGGCGCCCGTTCCTTCCGTCGCGTGCGATCGCTGCACCGGTAAGCGCTCGATGCGTCGAGGATCTTCCACCACGAGGCGCTCGGCCCGGCGAACGACGCGCCGAGGGCGTACCTTACGCGCTCAGCGCAGGAAGGCGGCCGCCGTCGCCACGAACCCGTCGGGGTCGTCGACCCACGGGTAGTGGCCGGCGCCCGGCTGCACGACGAAGGAGGCGTCGGGGAAGAGCCCGGCGAACTCGGCCGCCGCCTCCGGCGGGGTGTTGAGGTCGAACTCGCCGGCGAGGAGCAGGACGGGGGCGCCGAAGGCGGCGAGGGCCGCGCGGGTGGCCTCCGGGTCGAAGGCCCCCTCGGCGCCGAAGCCGGCGACGGCCTCGGCGTTGCCGGGCCGGCTCTCCGCGTGGTGCCGCCGGGCGGCGGCGTCCCACCGGCCCCAGAGGAAGGGGGCGATGGCCTCCCAGTCGCTGCCGGTGCCCTCGGTGATCGCCGACAGGGCGTCGAACGCCGCCGGGAACCAGGGCTCGTCGCTCCGCAGCCGCGCCGCCTCGCGCCGCATCCGCGCGGCGACCGTGATGCCGACGGCCGCGGGACCGGGGGTGATCAGAGCGAGCCTGCCGACGTTTCCTGGGTACCGGGCCGCGTACCGCACCGCGATGTTCGCGCCGCCGGAGTGGCCGAGCAGGTCCATGCGGGTCAGCCCGAGGTGGGCGCGCAGAGCCTCGACGTCGTCGACGAGGCGGTCGCAGCGGTAGGAGGTGACGTCCTCGGGAATCGCGGACCGACCGGTCCCGCGCAGGTCCGTAACGATGAGGCGGCGATGGGCGGAGAGCCCGCCGAGGTCGCCGAGATAGCGCGAGTCGGCGGGACCTCCCGGGAGGCAGACGAGGGGGTCGCCGTCTCCGTCCGTGCGGTAGGCGAGCCGGGTTCCGTCGTAGGCGGAGAAGTAGGGCATGGGAGGGATCCTGCCAGCCATAACCAGGTTTTACAACCAGGTTATGACGACGCCGCTCGGGTGTATAACCGAGTCATGGCAGGCGAGGAGAACATGCATCGGCATCGGACACCCGAGAGGCTCACCGAGGACCAGGCGCGGCGGATGCTCGCCACCATGAACGACGTCATCCGCGCGGGCGAGGAGATGCGGAAGCTGCGCGCCGAGATGATCAAGGTGTTCGCGGGCTACGGCTGGACGCAGGAGAAGATCGCCCGGCTCACCGACATGAGTCAGCCCGCCGTGTCCAAGCAGGTGACGAAGTACCGGACGGAGCGCGGGACGGACGATCCGGAACCTCCGATGCGGCTCGCCCTCGCTCAGTACGACACCCCATGGCTCGAGGGTCGCCTCTGGGGCCTCGCCGAGGAGATCGCGGAGTCCTGCTACGAGACCGCCCGCTGCACCCGCTTCGTCAACGCCGCCGCCCGGGGGAGGAAGCGCTTCACGCCGCGGACCGTCGACGAGCTCCGGCGGCTCGTCGAGGAGGACCTGACGCACCACCAGGCACAGCTGCCCGCCGCCTATCGGGCCGCGTACGACGAGATCAGCCGTGGCCTCGACGACCCTCCGAAGGTCACCGGACCGGCGCCGGCCGAGGGCTCGCCCCAGGGCTCCGGCTCGGCCTCGGTGCGCCGCGCCCTCGCCCACCGGCTCCAGTGCGACCGGCTGCGGGGCGAGGCCTGAATGTTCCGGCTGTCGCCGCGCTCCTGGCTGATCCTCGCCGTAACCGTCGTCGCCTTCCTGGCCCTGGTGGCGCTGCTGTCGTTCCCCGCCGCCCCCTCCGGTGACAGCGCCTTCGCCCCTCCCCCGCGCCCCGCCACCCCGTTGCCCGACGCCCCCCTCCCCGGCGGCGGCACGGCCCGGCTCTCGAAGTGCGGGGTGGACGACGGGCCCCGGCCGGCGGCCCTGGGAGAGGGCGAACGGGGCCTGGACCCACGGCTGGTGCTCCGTGGCTGGGGCGCCTACGACCCGGGATCGAAGGCGCCCGGCCGGCCCCGCTTCACCGTCCACGCGACGGTCGGCGCCGAGGACCGGGCGCTGCTGCTCGACGCGCCGGTCGCCCAGGGCCGGGTCACCCTCGACATCCACGGCCCGCACGGCGAGGGTCGCCGGGCCTCCGCCCGCGGGCTCACGGCGACGGTCGTGCACGACGGCCATCCGGCGGAGCCGGTGAAGACCCCGGCGTCCGGGAGCTTCCGTGTCGATCCCGGCGAGGAACTCCGCCTGGAGGTGGAACTCCCGGCCGACGCCCTCTGCCCCGGCTACGCCCTGTTCGACGTGGGCCGGTGCTTCCCCGCGGACACCAACGACGCCGCGAACTGCCCGGTGGTCACCCTCACGCTCTCCGACCCCGCGATCCGCGCCCACCGCGCCGCGGTGACGGGACGGAACCCGGCCACCCCCAGCGACCGGCTCGTGGCGGTGTCCCTGGAACCGGAGATCTCCCGGGCCTGAGGCGGGCCGCCCGGCCCGCCCGCACGGCAACCGAAGCTCAGGCGCGTCCCGCGGCCTTCTGGCTCCTGCGGGACAGCGAGTCGATGACCACGGCGGCGAGCAGGACCGCTCCGGTGATCATGAACTGGACGGCGTTGCTGACGCCCATGATGTTCATCCCGGACTGGATCGACCCGATCACCAGGGCGCCGAGCAGGGCGGACCAGACCGAGCCGCGCCCGCCGAACAGGCTCGTGCCACCGATGACGGCCGCGGCGATGACGTTCATCAGGAGGTTGCCGCCGCCCGAGGTCTGGCTCGCGGACTGGATCTGACCGGCCAGGAAGATACCGCCGACCGCGGCCATGGTCCCGGCGATCGAGAAGACGCTCATCCGGACGAACGGCACGCTGATGCCCGCCCGGCGCGCGCCCTCGATGTTGCCGCCGACGGCGAAGATCTGCCGCCCGTAGGAGGTGCGGCGCAGCACGAAGTCCAGGAGCACCAGCACGATCAGGAAGATCAGCAGCGCCAGCGGAAGACCCTGGTACTGGTTGAGGATGTACGCGGCCGCGAAGGCGATCGCGGCGATGACGACCGTACGGAGCACGATCTCGGCGACCGGGCGGAACGGCACCCTGGCCGCCTGGCGGCGCCTGGCGTCCAGGAGCGAGGCCGCCAGGAAGAGCCCGACCCCGACGGCCGCGGTCACGTAGGCGGCGGCGGAGCTGTGGAAGATGGTCGAGTAGAGCTCGGAGACGATGCTCTCGCTGGGGATGTTGACCGTGCCGCTGGTGCCGAGCACCTGCAGCATCAGGCCGTTCCAGGCCAGATTGCCGGCCAGGGTGACGACGAACGCCGGCACGCCGACTTTCGCGAAGAAGAAGCCCTGGATGAGGCCGACGGCGGCTCCGCCCGCGATGGCGATCAGCAGCGCCAGCCACTCGTTCATGCCGTTCAGGACGTTGAGTACGGCGAAGATGGCGGCGCACAGGCCGCTGACGGAACCGACGGAGAGGTCGATCTCGCCGAGCAGCAGGACGAAGACGATACCGACGGCGATCATGCCGGTGCCGACGATCTGCTGGCTCAGGTCGGAGAGGTTCTGGGCGGAGAGGAACGCGCTGTCCAGGCTGCCGAACACCGTCCAGATGATGATCACGGCGATGACGACGGGAAGCGATCCCAGCTCACCGCTGCGCAGCTTGCGCCGGAACTCTCCGAGGTACCCCTTCAGGCCCTCCTCGCGGACGAGCAGACGGGTGTCGACGGCGGGTACGGCATCGGGTGCCGGTTCCTGGGTGGAGTCGTCGGGGCCTTTGTCGCGGTTCATCACCCCTCCTCCCGCTTACGGGCCTCGCGGCGCGTGACGGCGCTCTCGGTCGCGCCTGTGATGGCGGAGATGATCTCCTCGGTGGTGGTGGAGCGCTTTTCGAAGAAGCCGTTGTTACGGCCCAGGCGCAGCACCGCGATCCGGTCCGCGACCGCCATCACGTCCACCATGTTGTGGCTGATCAGGATGGTCCCGAGGCCGTGGTCGCGGAGCCGCTCCACCAGGTCGAGGACCTCGGCGGTCTGCTCCACGCCCAGGGCGGCGGTCGGCTCGTCCAGGATGACGACCTTCGGTTCGCCGATCAGGGAACGGGCGATCGCCACCGTCTGGCGCTGGCCGCCGGAGAGGGAGGCGACGGGGATGCGGACGGTGGGGATGCGGATGGACAGGGTGTTGAGCAGTTCGCGTGAGCGCTGCTCCATGCGGACCTCGTCGAGCACGCCGAACCGGCGCAGCTCGCGGCCGAGGAAGAGGTTGCCGACGACGTCGAGGTTGTCGCAGAGCGCCAGGTCCTGGTAGACGGTGGCGATGCCGAGGTTCTGCGCGTCGTGGGGCCGGTTGATGGTGACCGGGCGGCCCTCCCACGCGATGACGCCCTCGTCGGGCGGGTTCACCCCGGCGATCGCCTTGACGGCGGTGGACTTTCCGGCGCCGTTGTCACCGACGAGCGCGACGACCTCGCCGGCATGGACCTCCAGATCGAAGTCCGACAGCGCCTGGACGGCGCCGAACCGTTTGGAGACTCCCCGCAGTGTGAGCACAGGTGCTTCCGGCAACTTCAACCGCCTCCTCCGCTCGCCCGCCGTACGGGCCGCTCCCGCCGTACGGGCCGCTTCACCCCCACCGGCATGAAACGCTCGCGGCTACTCGAGACCGGCCTCCTCGCAGGCCGCGGCATACGTGGGCGTGCAGATCTCCTGGACGGTGTACAGACCGTCCTTGACGACCGTGTCCTTGATGTTGTCCTTGTGCACCACGACCGGGGTCAGCAGGCTCGCCGGCACCTTCTCGCCGCTGCCGCTGGTGACGGTGGTGGGCGTCAGGGACTCGGGGATCTCCTTGCCCTGGGCCAGGTTCACGGCCATCGTGGCGGCGGCGTCGGCCTCCGGCTTGTACGGCTTCTCGACCGTGATGGTCTGGGTGCCGAGGAGGATCCGCTGGATCGCGTCGAGCTGTGCGTCCTGGCCCGTCAACGGCACGTTGATACCGGCCGCCTTGAGGGCGGTGGCGATGCCGGCGGCCAGGCCGTCGTTGGCCGAGTAGACACCGACGATGTTGTTCGCGCCCAGAGCGCTGATCGCGCCCGCCATCTGCTGGTTGGCGTTGTTCGGGTCCCAGTTCGGGGTGTCGTACTCCTTGCCGATCTTCACCTTGCCGTCGAGGACGGAGTGGGCTCCGGCCTTGAACTCGGCCGCGTTCGGGTCGGTCGGCGAGCCGTTGTGCATCACGATCTGGCCCGTCCCGGCCTTGTCGCCGAGCGCCGCGAGGAGGGCCTCGCCCTGCAACTCGCCGACCTTGCGGTTGTCGTACGAGACGTACGCGTCGACGGGGCCCTGCGCGAGGCGGTCGTACGCCACGACCTTGACGCCCGCGGCGTTGGCCTTCTGCACGGAGGACTGGATGGACTTGGCGTCCACGGCGTCCAGGATGAGGACCCGATCGCCCTTGGCGAGGGCGGTGTTGACCTGCTGTTGCTGGGTGGTGGCACTCTCGGCCGCGTTGTAGTAGTCGATCTGCGCGTCGGGTGCCAGCTCCTTGATCTTCTGCTCGATGTACGGCCGGTCGAACTTCTCGTACCGCGTGGTCTTGCTCTCGGGCAGCAGCAGACCGATCTTCACATCGCCCTGCCCCGTGGTACCCGTCCCCGAGTCGTCGTCCGTACAGCCGGTCGCCAGCGCCCCGAGGGACAGAGCCGCGGCTCCGGCCAGCGCTACCGCGCCACGCCATGTGCGGGTCATGGGAGGCTCCTTTCGTACGCCCCCCTCCCCTTCACCGGGAGAGCGCGGGAGACGAGGGTGCACATATGGCCCTAATACGACATTAGCGGCAACCCGTGGACCGGCAAGCGGATGGACCACGCCCACCCGCGCCGTCGACGTTCACGCGGTGACGTTCACGCGGCTCGGCTCAGCCGGCGCGGCGGGAGCGGGAGCGGTTGCGGGAGCGGTTGCGGGCCAGGCCGCCGAGGACCACGGCGGCCAGGCCCACCACCAGGGCCACGACCGCCCCGCCCAGCCCGTTGCCGGTGCCGAGGCCACCGTCGGAGGTGGCCACGACCACTGCGCCGAGGGCCATGCTGATCAGCCCCGCCCCCAGGGCGACGGCGACCCCGAGTCCTCCGGTGTCGGTGCCGAAACGACCGGCGGGCCGGGCCAGGGCCAGTCCACCGATGACCAGGCCGACCAGGCCCACCAGCGCGGCTGTGCTGGCCCCGAGCCGCCCGGCGCTCATGGTGGTGACACTGGCGGCGACCGGCTGGACCGCGACGTGCGCGGCCGCCGGTGCGGCAAGCAGGAAGCCTCCGAGCAGAGCGGCTGTGGCGGCGGCGAGCAGGCGACGGACGGACATGAGGTGCTCCTTCTCTTCCTACGGCGGGACGCCCTCCCTCTACGACCGGGCGCTGTTCGAGCATGTCCCGCGGCCCCACCGCCGGTCGTCCCCCGAGCGCGGACACTTCGCGCTGCCGCCGACGCGGCAGAAGCCGCGCAGGTACCGCGTCCGCGGTAGGCGGCAGGGCATCCGTACACAGGACTACCCGGCGCCGGCGTCCGGCTAGGGTGCACGCATGAACAGGGGACGATTCGATGCCGGGAACTGGCTGATCGCCGCCGGAGTGGCGGCGTTCCTGTTGGTCACCGGGCTGTCCGGCGACCACTCCCCCACGCATCTCGACCCGCTGGGCTACGTGTTGCTGACAGCCGGGGGTCTCGCGCTGGCCGCGCGCCGCCGGGCGCCGCTCGTCGTGCTGGCCGTGACCGGGCTGTGCGCACTGGGTTACCAAGCCCTCGGGATCGACGTGCCGGCCGTCGCGTACCTGTTCGCGGTGTACGCCTCGGTACGGGCGGGGCACCGCGCCGTCACGGTGGTCGCTTCGGTGATCATGCTGGTCGCGCTTCCGCTCGCGCTCCTGGTCTCTCCCCAGGACCTGTCCGTGGGTGAGGCGTTCACGCACACCCGGGACGTCCTCCAGCTGGCCTGGCTGATCGCCGCCGGTGCGGCGGGTGAAGCGCTGCGCCAGGCCGAGCGCCGGGCGGACGAGGCCGAGCGCACCCGCGAGGAGACCGCGCGACGCCGGGCCGACGAGGAGCGGCTGCACATCGCGCGGGAGCTGCACGATTCGCTCACCCACCAGATCTCCGTCATCAAGGTGCAGGCCGAGGTCGCCGTCCACCTGGCCCACAAGCGAGGGGAACAGGTGCCGGAGTCCCTGCTGGCGATCAGGGAGGCCGGCCGTGAGGCGGCCCGGGAACTGCGGGCGACCCTGGAGGCGCTGCGCGACGACGACAAGAACCCGCCGCACGGGCTCGGCCACGTCCCGGACCTGGTGGAACGGGCGCGGACGACGGGCCTGGACGCGAAGCTGACGATCGAGGGCGACCCCCATGACGTGCCGGCCGCGGTGGAGCGGACCGCCTACCGGATCGTCCAGGAGTCGCTGACCAACGTCGCCCGGCACGCCGCCGCCGCGACGGCGTCGGTACGGATCGACTACCGTCCCGACGCCCTGGTCATCCGGGTCGACGACGACGGCACGGCCACACCGGAGACCGTGCCGGCGCCCGGCGTCGGACTGCTGGGGATGCGCGAACGGGTCACCGCGCTCGGCGGTCGCCTGCGGGCCGCACCGCGCGGCGAGGGCGGCTTCTCCGTACAGGCCGAACTTCCCGTCGACCGGACGACGTCATGATCCGCGTCCTGCTGGTCGACGACCAGCCGCTCCTGCGCAGCGGATTCCGCGCGCTCCTCGACATCGAGGACGACATCGAGGTGGTGGCCGAGGCCGGCGACGGACTTGAGGGCCTGCTCCTGGCCAGGGAACACCTGCCCGACATCGCGCTCATCGACATCCAGATGCCGGTCGTCGACGGCATCGAGGCGACCCGGCGCATCGCCGCGGACCCGGCCCTGGCCGGGGTGCACGTCGTCATCCTGACCAACTACGGCCTCGACGAATACGTCTTCAACGCGCTGCGCGCCGGCGCGGCCGGATTCCTCGTCAAGGACATCCAGCCGGAGGACTTCCTCCACTCCGTGCGCGTCGCCGCGCGCGGAGACGCCCTGCTCGCACCGTCGATCACCCGCAAGCTGATCGACCGGTACGTCACCCAGCCGCTCGACACCGGCACCGGCACCCGCACCGGCACGGGGCTGGAAGAACTGACCGCCCGCGAACGCGAGGCCGTGGCCCTGGTCGCGCAGGGCCTGTCCAACGACGAGATCGCCGACCGCATGGTGATCAGCCCGATGACCGCGAAGACCCACATCAACCGGGCCATGACCAAGCTCCACGCCCGCGACCGCGCCCAACTCGTCGTGCTCGCCTACGAGTCCGGCCTGGTCGTCCCGCGCGGGTCCTGACGTCCGCGCACCCGCGCGCCTCTGGCAGGCTGGGCGCATGATGTCAGGGACCGCCGAGGAGTTCACGGCCCACCGCCCCAGGATGTTCCGCCTGGCCTACCGGTTGCTCGGTTCCGCGGAGGAGGCGGAGGACGCGGTGCAGGACGCCTATCTGCGCTGGAGCGGCGCCGACCGTGCGGCGATCGAGCACCCGTGGGCCTGGCTCGCCAAGGTCGTCACCAACCTCTGCGTCAACCGGCTCACCTCGGCCCGTGCGCAGCGCGAGCGGTACGCCGGGCCGTGGCTGCCGGAACCGGTCTTCACGCACGACGGTTCGCTCGGCCCCATGGAGTCCGCCGAGCAGTGCGACGCCGTGTCGACGGCGCTGCTGGTGCTGCTGGAGCGGCTCACACCGACGGAGCGTGCGGTGTACGTGCTGCGCGAGGCGTTCGGCTACAGCCATCGCGACATCGCCGGGGTCGTCGAACTCAGCGAGGCCAACTGCCGCCAGCTGTACCGCAGGGCCGTCCAGCGGGTGGCGACGCCCGAGGCCCGCTTCGCGCCGACGGTCGAGCGCCGGCACGAACTCGTCGAGTCCTTCGTCACGGCGGCGCGCGAGGGCGACCTGGCCGGGCTGGAGAAGCTGCTCGCCCAGGACATCACGTGGTGGAGCGACGGCGGCGGCAGGGTCACGGCGGCGCGGCGCCCCATCATCGGCCGGGAGAAGGTCATGCGCTTCCTGGTGGGCAGCGCGCAGCGGTCCCCGGGCGCATGGACCCTCACGCTCGCGGAGGTCAACGGGGCGCCGGCGCTGATCGCGCACACGGCGGAGCAGATCACCAGCGTCGCCACCTTCGAGTTCCAGGGTGGCCTCATCTCCCAGGCACGGGCGGTGATGAACCCGGACAAGCTCCGCTTCGCGAGCCGGCAGTTCGCCGCCATGACCCCAGGGGTATGACCCAGGGGCGACCGGGGCTCGCGGGCGGGCTGTCACATCCGCGGGCGCTCGTCGGTTCTTCATGGTTGACGGGCGCTCCAGCGGGGAGCGTCCTCCCATCGAAGGGACGACATCTGCCATGACCACGATCCTGGTGACCGGCGGCACCGGAACGCTCGGCCGGCCCGTCGCCGAGCGGCTGCGCGCGGACGGGCACGAGGTACGCGTGCTGAGCCGGCACTCCCGGCCCTACGCCGTGGACCTGCGCGAGGGCACGGGGCTGGCCGCCGCCGTCGCGGGCGTGGACACGGTCGTGCACTGCGCGAGCTCGCCACGCGGCGGCGACGAGCAGGCGGCACGGCATCTGATCGAGGCCGCTCGCCGGGCCGGGGTGCGGCATCTGGTGTACGTCTCGATCGTCGGCGTCGACCGGGTGCCGCTCGGGTACTACCGGACCAAGCTCGCCGTGGAGGGGATGATCCGGGAGTCGGGTCTCGGCTGGACCGTGCTGCGCACGACGCAGTTCCACGACCTGGTGCTGCAGGTCCTGGAGGGCTCGGCGAAGTTGCCCGTCATGCTGCTTCCCGCGGGAGTCGCCGACCAGCCGATCGAGGTGACGGAGGTCGCCGCCCGACTGGCCGAGCTCGCCGCGGGGGCGCCCGCGGGGCGGGTGCCGGACATGGGCGGCCCCGAGGTCCGTACGTTCCCGGAACTGGCCCGGGCCTATCTCCGCGCGGTCGGACGACACCGCCCCCTCCTGAACGTGCGCCTGGCGGGCAGGACGTACCGCGCGTTCCGGGCCGGTGGGCATCTGACGCCGCCGGAACGGGCCGTGGGCAAGGGCACGTTCGAACAGTTCCTGGCGAAGCGGTTCCCCGCGCGCGACTGACGCCCGCCCCTGGCCTGCCGGGGGCGCGGGCCGGGGACGACTACCGGCAGAATCCCGGCATGCCGATTCGCTACCCCCGCCCTCTGCTTCCTGGTGACCGCATAGCCGTCACCTCTCCTTCCAGTGGTATCGGAAAGGAGCTGCGCGCACGCCTGGACGTCGCGATCCGCTCGGTGGAGGAACGCGGTTACGAGGTCGTCGTCGGTCGTTGCATGGACGGCACCGGACACGTCAGTGCCCCCGCCGCGGAGCGCGCGAGCGAGTTGACGGAGATGCTGACCGACCCCTCCATCAGGGCGGTCGTGCCGCCGTGGGGTGGGGAGACGGCCATCGACCTGCTGCCCCTGCTCGACTGGGAGCGGATCCGTCAGGCCGAACCCACCTGGCTGGTGGGGTACTCGGACATGTCGACCGTCCTCACCCCGCTGACACTCCTGACCGGTATGGCGACACTGCACGGCTCCAACATGATGGACACCCCCTATCGGGTCCCCGAGGGGCTGCTGTCGTGGCTGGACATCGCCGCCCTGCCCGAAGGGAGCCGGTTCGTCCAGACCCCGCCGGGCCGTCACCGCTCCGACGGCTGGGACGACTACCGCACGTTCCCGGAGGTGCGGGAGTACACGCTCAACGCCACCGGCTCATGGACCCGGCTCGACGGCGACGGAGACGGTGACGGAGACGTGGAGGTCGAGGGGCGGCTCATCGGCGGCTGCATCGAGACGCTGTCCAACGCGGCGGGAACGCCCTACGGCGACGTCTCGGCGTTCGCCCGGGCGCACGCTCCCGAGGGGCTGCTCGTGTACGTCGAGGCGGCGGAGCACGACGCCTTCACCATCTGCCGCACCCTGCACGGCATGAGGCTGGCGGGGTTCTTCGACCACGCCAACGCGATCCTCGTCGGTCGCACTTCGGCGCCCGACAGGGACTCGCTCACCCAGCACGAGGCGGTCCTCGACGCGCTGGGAAGCCTCGGCGTACCGATCATCGCCGACATGGAGTGCGGCCATGTCCCGCCGTATCTCCCCCTCGTCAACGGGGCCCGGGGCCGCGTCGTCCGCTCCTCGACCCGCAACGAGCTGGTCCAGACACTGGACTGACCGCACACCGCGCATCTGCGGACGCTCACGAGCGGGGGGCCTCCGCGCGAGGGAGCCGGATCAGGACGGCGGAGAACGGGTCGGGAAGGCCCGGGCGGTCGAGCGGATGGCCGTGGCGCTCCCGCCGAAAACCGTGGCGGGTCGAAAACCCGTGGCAGGTCGAGGCCAACGTCGATACGCTCCCCTCGATGACGATTCACTCAGCTATCAGATTGGGGGTCCCGTCCGCGCAAGGTGAGTGCTGATGCTCCCTTGGACCGCGAACGAGGATTCCCGCCTTTCCTTCTGGCTGCGCGTGCGAGAGTTCGCCGTGCCGGCCTCCATGATCGAGACTGCGACCGTCCGCCGGCGTGCCGGGGACTGGGCAGGGGCGTGCGCCGCCGCAGGCGTGGATGTCGATCTCCGTCTCCGGCCGGTGGCGCGCACCCACGGCCGCGAACTCGCGGCCCGCATCCGGGCCGACCTCCGCCATCTGGCTCCTGACCTGCTGCGCTGGCACATGCCGAGGATCGCTCCTCATGGCCTGCTGCGCCCGGGCCTGACGATCCCTCTGGCGCGATACGAGGTCGAGGGGCACCACGCCCCACACCCGCTGCACCTCGTGGCCCGGACCGCGCCGGCGTGGGCGGACGCCGGCCAGCGGATCAGCCTCGCGCTGTGGGACGGATCCCGCTCCGGGGCCGACGCCCGACGCCATCCGCACCCCCGCCCTAACCGGCGGTTCCGGCTCGACCTGCACCGCCACCTGTGGGACGCACGCAGGACCGACGAGTTGCGGATACGCTCCGGGGCCGACCGGCCGCCGACCGGCGACGACCGGCCTGGGTCGGACCCGGAACCGCCGGCGATGGTGCCGCGGGACCGTCACTGCGACGTCGACCGGTGGGCGGCCGAGGCGGAGATCCTGCTCCACGCCGAGGGGAGGCCCGCCCGAACCTTCGCCGTACGACTCGGGGCGCGGCAGCGGCTGCTCCTGGACCTGGTCGCGGACAGCGACGGCCTCGGCCTGCCGCCCGTCCTGCGGATCGCCGCGACGCCCACGGACGGCAGCGACTCCGCGCTACCCGTCCTGCCCGACGCGGCGACGTGGGTGCTGCCCGACCTGGAGCTGCTCCGCACCGGCTCGATCGAGGTCGACCGACTGCACCCGCTGGTCGCCTCGGCGCTCGTATCGGATCACGCACCGGCCGGTCCCGACCGGGCGGTGGACGGGACGCGGGACGGGGCTCCCGACCATGCTCCGGACCGGGCAGGGGGAACACGCCTCGTCGAATGCCGGGGAGACCTCCACAGGATCGGCTTCGTCGACGGGGTGCTGGCCGCCCTGGACCACGATCCGGCCGAGATCCACCGCGAGGAGCTGCTGGCCGCCCTGACCGGGACCCCACTCCCCTGCCTGCGGGCCATCGACATGGCACACCGTCAACCGGACTGTCTCACCGGCGTCCGTGAACGCCTCCACCATGGCGACACCGCCGGCGCGCTGGCCGTCGTCGAGGACCTGCTGGGCCCCGACGCGACCATGCGCGGCGGTGCTCTACGGGACGCACTGCGGGCGGCCGCGCAGCGCCGGATCACGTACGGACTGTTCAGGGCGGGCCTCGTCGGCCCGGGCCCCGACCGCATCCACCCGGGCGGGCCCCGTCCCCGCGCCCACCGCTCGCACCCGCGCCACGCGAGGGACGACTGACCCGCGCCCTCCCCCCACCCCCCCGGCCCACTCCGCTCGACCACGAACACACAGGTGATCACCATGCCCGCATACCCCGATGCCCAGCTCGACGTCGCCGGCGAGCTTCTCGCCCTGCTGCGCGACACCACCACCGAACCCCGCCCCGACACCCAATTGGAGGCCCTGACACTGGCCGTGGCCGCCGACCTTCCCGTACTCCTCTGGGGTGAGCCGGGGATCGGCAAGACCGCGGCCCTCACGCAGCTCGCCGAGGCCCTGGACCTTCCCCTGACCACCGTCATCGCGAGCGTCCACGAGCCGTCCGACTTCTCGGGTCTGCCGATCGTCGGAGACGACCCCGCCGAGCACGGTGTCCCGATGGCACCGCCGGACTGGGCGGTGCGACTCGTACGGGCCGGCCGAGGGCTGCTGTTCCTGGACGAACTGTCTACGGCCCCGCCGGCGGTTCAGGCCGCCCTGCTCCGGCTCGTCCTCGAGCGACGGATCGGCGCCCTTCGACTCCCGCCCGAGGTACGGATCGTGGCGGCGGCCAATCCACGGTCCTCGGCGGCGGACGGCTGGGAGCTGAGTCCGCCCCTGGCCAACCGGTTCGTTCATCTTCAGTGGACCCACGACCACGAGGTCGTGGTCCGCGGCCTCGGCGGGACGTGGCCCCGGGCGACTCTGCCGAGGCTCGCTCCGGAGCGGCTGCCGGAGGCCGTGGACTTCGCCCGCCGTGCGGTGTGCGGGCTCCTCTCCGCCCGCCCCGGGCTCGTACACCGGATGCCCGGCAGCGAGACACGCCGAGGCGGCCCCTGGCCCTCACCGCGGAGCTGGGAGATGACGCTGCACCTGATCGCCTTCGCCACCGCCGCGGGCTCCTCCCGCGAGGTGCTGTCCGCGCTCGTCAGGGGCACGGTGGGCGACGGTCCGGGACTGGAGCTGCTGGCAAGCCTCGACCGGATGGACCTCCCGGATCCCGAGATGCTGCTCGCCGACCCGGCGGGTGCCGTCCTGCCCGAGCGGGGGGATCTGCGCCAGGCCGTGCTCGACGGCGTGGTGGCGGCGGTCCGCAACCGCCCGGAGAAGTCCCGCTGGGACGCGGCGTGGAAGCTCCTGGTCCACGCGCTGGAGACCGGTGCGCCGGACCTGGTGGTCGTCCCCGCGACCACCCTTGCCTCGCTCCGCCAGGAGGACTGGGACGTACCGGCGTCGATCGAACGGCTCGCCGGAGCGGTGAAGCTGTCCCGGCGAGCGGACCACGCGGCGGCCCGTGCGGCCGCTGTCGCGGACGCGGGCGCGGGCGCGGGCGCGGGCGCGGGCGCGGGCGCGGGCGCGGCGAAGGCGGCCCGATGACAGCGGACACACGGCAGGCCGGAACCACACTGCGGACCGCGGGCGCACCACAACCCGCGAAGACCCCACCACCCCTGGGCCTGGGCCTGGGCCTGGGCCTGGGCCTGGACCGCGACAAGCTCTTCGCCGCCCGGCTGCAGGCCGCCCGGGCCCGGCCCTATCTGGCGACGGCTCTGTTCGCCCTGCACACCGTGGAGTCACGGCGGGTCCCGACCATGGCCGTCGACCGGCACTGGCGGTGCTACGTCTCGCCGGCGTTCGTGGACCGGACGCCGGTGGAGGAACTGGCCGGGGTGTGGGTGCACGAGGTGTCGCACCTGCTGCGCGACCATCACGGGCGCGGCGACCGGGTCGCGCGGGAGCGCGGGCTGACCGGCGCCGGGGAGCGGCTGCGGATCAACATCGCCGCGGACTGCGAGATCAACGACGACGTGTTCGGTGACGGGCTGGTCCGTCCCGACGGTGCCGTCGATCCGGAGTCTCTGGGGCTCCCCGAAGGGGAGCTCATGGAGGACTACCTGCGCCAGTTCCGGCTCGGGCCGCGCACGCAGAGCGTTGCCTGGCTGGACTGCGGCAGCGGCGCCGACGGGCTGGAACGGGAGTGGGACCTGGGGCCGGACGGCGCGCACGGGCTGAGCGCACAGGAACGGGACGCGGTGCGGTTCCGGGTGGCGCAGGGCATCACCGGCCGCCCGGGGACCGCCCCGAAGGGCTGGCAGCGGTGGGCGCGGGAGGCGTTCCACCCGCCCCAGCCGTGGCGGGAGTTGCTGGGAGCGGCGGTCCGCTCGGCGACCACCGGCTCCGGCGCGGGCGAGGACTACACGTACGGCCGCCCGTCGCGGCGCTCGGCCGGGGTGCCCGGTGCCGTTCTGCCGAGCCTGCGGCGCAGGCCGCCCCGGGTCTCCGTGGTCATCGACACGTCCGGCTCGGTCAGTGACACCGAACTGGGCAGCGCGCTCCTGGAGGTTGCCGCGATCTCCCGCGCCGTGGGCGGCCGTCGCGACCTGATCACCGTGCTGCCGTGCGACGCCTCCGCCGAGGTCGTGCACCCGCTGTGCCGCGCGGAGGGCATTCCGCTGGTGGGCGGCGGCGGTACGGACCTGCGTACGGGCTTCGCCACGGCGCTGCGCACCCGGCCCCGCCCGGATGTCGTCGTGGTCCTGACCGACGGCCAGACGCCCTGGCCGGACACACCACCGCCGTGCCGGACAGTGGTGGGTCTGTTCCCCCGCCCGCACGTGGGCCGGTCGTGGCGGGAGCACGATCCCGAGTACGTCCCCGACGCACCGCCCGAGTGGGCACGCGTGGTGGCCATCGGATCCGCCGCCGCTGTGCGATGACGTCCCTTCGCCGGTGAGAGGTCGTCTCGGCGTGCCTTTCACCCTGGCCAGGTCCAGAATATGTTTCTAGAAGGCATCTTTAACTCTGTGACCGTGCGAGGTTGCCATGAGCGAAGCGCGCCGCACGACCCGCACAGGATTCCGGTGGATACGTTCCACCACGCTCGCCGCCGTGCTGATCCTCCCGCTCACGCTGACCGCGTGCGGAAACGGCGACGGGGGCGGAGGCAGGGCTACGGACGGCACACCGACGCCCTCCCCGACCACCCCCGCCCCCACCCCCGGCACGACCGAGCCCACGAAGCCGCCGGTCCCGGCACCGACGACGCCTTCGACGCCTTCGACGCCTTCGACACCCCAGCCGACACCCACTCCTCCGCCCCGGCCCTCGCCGAAGCAGGTGCGGACCGCCGTCTACTTCCTCCACGGCGAACAGGTCTCCCCCGCACCCCGTACCGTGACCGCGCCCGCGACCGCCGCCGGAGCCCTGCGCGCCCTGCTCGCCGGCCCCAGCGCGTACGAACGCGGCCATGGTCGTACGACGGCGATCCCCGTCGGCACGACGCTCAACTCCGTCGCCGTCCGCGACGGCATCGCGACCGTCGACCTCTCCGGCCGGTACGACGACGGCGGCGGCACCCTGTCCATGCGGGCCAGGATCGCGCAGGTCGTCTTCACCGCCACGCGGTCCCCGTCCATCGACAAGGTGCGGTTCGCCCTCGACGGCAAACCGGTGACCAGCCTCGGCGGCGAGGGCATCGCCCTCAACAAGCCCGTCGGCCGGGCGGACTTCGAGGATCTGGCCCCGGACGTCCTGGTGGAGTCGCCCCTGATCGGCGACACCATCCCCACCCCGGTCCGGGTGTGGGGCAGCGCGAACACCTTCGAGGCCACCCTCCGCCTGAAGATCACCGACACGTCCGGCACGACGGTGGCCAACATCCACGCCACGGCCACCTCCGGCTCCGGCACCCGCGGCACGTTCGACGTGACGATCCCGTACACCGCCACCCGCTCGGGCCCCGGCCTGCTGACGGCGTACTGGGACTCCCCGAAAGATGGCCGCCCCGTGATCTCCGACACCATCCCGCTGACCGTGAACCGCTGACGGCTGCGACGCAAGCATCCCCGACTCGGGCGCGAGAAGGGTCTGAAGGTCGTCCGAGGCGGGGATGGATCCGTCCCACCAGAAGTGCCAGTGGTGAGCACCAGGAATCCGTCCGGCGTACGCGCGGCCACTGTGTACGGTCAACTCCTTTGCCAGACGTCGTCCGGGCAGAAGGCGAAGCGCTCGGCCGCGAGCAGGAGTGCGTCTTCCTCCTTCAACCGCGACGACACGAGCACCGAACCGGCGTTCCCAAGCGCGGACGACCACGGAGACCTTCGCGGGTGTCGCTGCCGCAGTCCCAGGGTCCGGCCCAGCTGGGGCAGTACATCTCCGCTGCCTTCCTCAGTGATCTCGACCTGCGGTCTGTGCCGAGCAGTCGTGCCCGTCGCCTGGCAGGCCCGCGACGTTCAGCACGGGTTCTCCGCCCTGCGGGATCTCGAAGGTGAAGTTGGCTCCCGACGGGGTCGCCACGAGCGAGCACTGGTCGCCGAAGGTCAGCGGAGGGTACGGCTGCCAGGGACAGCCGGCCTTGTCCAGGGCGGAAACCACGTCCGCGTACGTGAGCCTTGAGGGGAAGATGCCCGTCCCCCCGACGACCGGCTGAGGGAGTTCCACGATGTCGCGCCAGGTCTGTATGCAGATGAGAGAGACCTTGCGACAGCGGCAGACACTCAGCTCAAGGTCTCCGTAGGCGAAGAGCCGAGGCCACGTCCCTTTCCGGCTCATCGTTCCGATGTCCCACGGTTCGCCGAGGGCTGCGGTCACATCGCTCCAGTCGGCTCCACTGAACACCGGACCTAGTCGGCCCGTCTTCGCCACGTCGGTCAGGACATCGAGTATCTCCACGAGGCGGAGCCTGACAGGTGCTCTGACCAGCAGTCCAGAGGTTTCAGGGGTGTCAGCCCACTGTGGCGGTGCTGCTCGGCCGGGTGCTGCCCGGCGGCATGTGGGGGCCTTCCCCCGTTCCGTGGCGCCGCGGACCAGGACGCAGCGGTCGTGGCGAACGCGCGGATTGCTCCCTCCGGCGCGCACCGCTCGGCGAGCTCTTCCACCGTCCCGGTCGCGTGGAAGGACCCGCGCCGGGCGTCCCGATGAGGTGATGCCGTGCCGCCCCACACATGGTCCGGGCTCGTCCGCTGACGGTCACCGGCTGGACGCGGAACTCGGATGCGGTCCAAGACGGTGATCAACTGCGGAGCGTCACCCCACTGTCCTGGGGCCATTCAGAACGGCCAGTGGACGCCGGCGGCCCTCACTGGCCAGATGAATCACGAGATCTCATGGAAGGACGCCGCCCGTCGTAGGCTGAATCTCGCACGTGACGGACAGGAGACTGAGGTGGCCGAGACGGCGTTGGCCGAGGTGATGGCCGAGCTGGCCGAGCTGGAGGATCCGAAGGCACGCGAGGTGAACGAGAAACACGGTGACGATCACGGTGTGAACCTCGGCAAGCTGCGCGCGCTCGCGAAGCGGCTGAAGACGCAGCAGGAACTCGCCACCCGGCTCTGGGAGACGGATGACACCGCGGCAAGACTGCTGGCGATCCTGATCTGCCGCCCGAAGGCGTTCGAGCGTGACGAGCTGGACGTCATGGTGCGCGAGACCCGCACACCCAAGGTGCACGACTGGCTCGTGAACTACGTGGTGAAGAAGAACCCGCACTCCGACGAGCTGCGCCTGGCCTGGTTCGCCGATCCGGATCCAGTCGTCGCAAGTGCAGGCTGGGCGCTCACCACCGAGCGCGTGAAGAAGAAGCCCGAGGGCCTCGACCTCGCAGGGCTGCTCGACGTCATCGAGGCGGAGATGAAGGACGCCCCGGATCGCCTGCAGTGGGCGATGAACCACTGCCTGGCTCAGATCGGGATCGAGCACGCCGAGTACCGCACCCGCGCAATCGACATCGGTGAGCGCCTTCAGGTACTCAAGGACTACCCGACCTCCCCGGGCTGCACGTCTCCGTTCGCGCCCATCTGGATCACCGAGATGGTGCGCCGACAGCACGACACGTAGGAAGGCTCCCGCCCACGCTCGCGCCGCTACTCCCTCAGAACCAGGACGAGCAGACCTCGAGCGACGGAGCCGGTCCCAACAAGACCTGGAAGAACGGAGCGTTCCAGGGCGACCCGCGGCCAAGCCGACGCGGCACGCGTCAAGGACCTGATCCTTCGGAAGCTCCACGTCACCGAGAACGCCGGCCGCCGAATCCGCTCGGACCCGCTGCCGTAACTCACGATCAGCGGTGTCGTTATGCGATGGGCACAGACCGAAAACAACCCATTCGAGCTGCGGTCCAAGGCGCGGGACGAGGTAGTGATGACACACGTTCTGCTGCACAGCAGCATCTCGCATGACCTGCCTGGGCGGCCTCCGGTGAGTCAGGACATCCTCCAGCGGGGGATGGCGCTCGTCGAGCCCGAGCTGCGCCGGATCGTGGCACGGCTTCATCCGTCCGTGGCCCAGGTGTGTCGCCACCACATGGGTTGGGACGTAGACGACTCCGCAGTTCCCTTGCAGCGAGCCGGCAAGCGCGTACGCGCGGCGCTGGCGGTGCTCTCGGTCCGTTCCGTCGGAGCGCCGGAGCGGTACGCCACCATTGCCGGAACGGCCGTCGAGCTCGTGCACCAGCTCTCCCTGCTGCACGACGACGTCATGGACGGTGACGCCGAGCGTCGCGGTCGGCCTGCCGCCTGGGCCGCGTTCGGTACGGGCCCGGCGGTGCTCGCCGGTGACGCCCTCGTGGTGCATGCGGTCGCCGGGATCCACCACGCGCAGGCGCCCGGGGCCGCCGCGGCCACCAGCGCTCTCATCGTGGCCGTGGAGAAGATGGTGGAGGGACAGGCGGAGGACCTTTCGCTCGAAGGGCAGTCCGTGAGCCAGGTCTCGCCGAACCGGTTCGTACACATGGCGCGCGGCAAGACCGGCGCTCTGTTCGGCTGTGCGGCGGCTCTGGGCGCCGTGCTGGCCGGCGCGCCGGCCCCCGTGGTGCGGGCACTCCACTCCGCGGGGAGCGAATTGGGGGTGGCCTTCCAGATCCTCGACGACATCCTCGGCCTGTGGGGCGAGAGCACGGTCACCGGGAAGCCCGTCGGAGCGGACCTGATGCGTGGCAAGAAGACCCTGCCCCTCCTGCTCGCGGTCGGCTCGGGCACCGCCGCCGGCCAGCGGCTCGAGACCCTCCTGGGCTCCGGTCCCCTGGCTCCGGGGGACGTCCCCGAAGCCATGCGGCTGCTGGAGGAGACAGACAGCAGGCGGCGTTCCGAGGAGGCGGCAGTCCGCCACGTGGCGTCGGCACTGGCGGCCCTCGCCGAAGCGCCCATCCCTGCCGACGTACGGGAACAGTGGCGGCACTTCATCACCGACCTGTCCCGCCGCCGCAGCTGACAGCCGCCTCGCCGCCGATCGTCACGCAGGAGGAAACACTCGCCGTGCCCCGAACTCCGCACGCTCTGCGCGTGCACGACCTCCACAAGTCCTACCGGTCACGTCGCGTACTCCAAGGCGTCTCCTTCAGCCTGGAGCCGGGCACACTGGCAGGCGTCGTGGGCGAGAACGGCTCCGGCAAGAGCACGCTGCTGCGCATCCTGTGTGGCCAGATCGCCGCCGACTCCGGCCATGTCGAGCACGGCGGCTCCCTGGGGTACTGCCCGCAGGAAACCGTCCTCAACGACTCTCTCACCGTCGACCAGCATCTGAGCTGGTTCCAGACCGCCTACGACCTGGAGGGGCCCGACCGAGCCGAGGAACTGCTGGAAGAACTCGGCTTCGCCGAGTACCGGCACACTCGCGTGGACGCCCTCAGCGGCGGCACACGGCAGAAGCTCAATCTCACTCTGTCGCTCATGCACGACCCGGACGTGCTGTTGCTGGACGAGCCGTACCAGGGTTTCGACTGGGAGACGTACCTCCGCTTCTGGGACGTCGCGGCCCGGCTCCGCGACCGGGGACGCTGCGTCCTCGTCGTGTCGCACCTGGCCTGGGACACGCAGCGGCTCGACGTCGTCCACCGTTTGCGCCACGGTGTGGCAGCGCCTTCGGAGCCCGACGTGAAGTACGCGCTGACGACGCGAGGAACGAACCGTTGAGCCGGACTCCGAGAGGGCTCCGCACAGGCGCCTCGTTCGCTCTCCTGGAGCACGCTCGCAACCGTCTCGCCCTAGTGCTGATCGTCGTGTACATCCCTCTCTGGCTGACGCTTGAGCACTTGTTCGTCACCCCGGCGCCGGCGCGGTTCCTGCTGCGCGCGACGGGACACACCGTCATCGTCAACGGAAACCATCTGACGATGGTGTCCGGGGCCGTCAACACAGTGACGCTCATCGTCGGCTTCATGATGTTCATCACGACCTTCAAGTCCCTCGCCTTCGACCGCAGGCTCGCGCTCGCCGGCTATCCCCGCACCTTTCTGCTCCTGAGCAAAGTCATCGCCATGACGGTCGCCTCCGCCCTCATCGCGGGTTACGCCACGGCCGTCATGTGCTGGTACTGGGATCCCGTCCGGCCAGGACTCCTCGCACTCGGGCTGTTCACCGCCGCGGTCGCTTATGGCGGTATCGGCGTCCTCCTCGGTGCCTTTCTGCGCAACGAGTTGGCGGGGCTGTTCGTCATCATCATGGCCAGCCTGCTCGACACCATGCTGCAGAACCCCATGAGCAACACGGGAGCCGACAAGGACGGTCTCCAACTGCTCCCCGGCTACGGTCCGACACAGGTCAGCGTTGCCGCAGGATTCACCTCCGCGGACACCCCGTACGGACACCTCCTGCTCGGCCCACTCTGGTTCCTCCTCATGTGGGGACTCGGAACCGCCGCCTTCTTCGCTCGCACCCGCAACCACCTCCGACTGCCCCGGAGTACACAGCCGGCAAGGAGGCTGACGTGAGCCGCCACGAGATGCGCTTCGCCGGACTCTGGAGGGCACCGCTCCCGCCCGACACGATGTACGCGAAGCTTGCCGACATCGAGCACTATCCCGCATGGTGGCCGGCCTTCCGTTCCGTGAAGGCGACCGGCGGGCAGGAGTGCGAGATCGTCATCAGGTCGATGCTGCCCTACGAGCTGACGGTACGACTGAGACCGCTCGTCCAGAATCCGGTCGAGCGTGTCCTGGAGGCGGAACTCGAAGGGGACATCGCGGGCAACGTGCGATGGCGCGTGGGAGACGACGGTGGGCACGGCTGCGTGGCCTCCTTCACCGAGCATGTCAGCGTCAGGAAGGCCGCGTTGCGACGCTGGATGCCACTGGCGCGCCCGTTCTTCCACCTCAACCACGCCATGGCCATGCGATCGGGACAGCACGGTGTGGTGGCCGGTGCCAGGCACGTGGGTCCGACGGGGATGTGGATGTGGATGTGGATTCGCGCGGCGTCACCGACCAGTAGAAGGCGGCCCGAGCGGTAGCGCCCTGCGGGACGCGCGGCCATAACGACTGTCATAACGCGGCGGTGTCGCGAGATGGAGGAGTTGCCATGCCGATGATCAGGCTGACCGTCCAGGCCGGTGTCCTCACCGATGAGCGACGCGCGACCGTTCAGCGTGACCTTGCCCGGGTGCTGCTGCGCTGGGAGGGCGCGCCGGACACCGCCTTCTTTCGCGCCCAGGCGTGGAGTTACCTGACCGAGCTACCCGAGGGCGCCCAGGTGACCGCGGAGGACGACGCGCCCCGCTTTCTCGTGGAGGTGACCGTTCCCAATGGTGCGCTGTCCGAGCGCCGCAGGACCGGCCTTGTCGAGGACGCCACCAAGACCGTGCTCGCGGCCGCCGGGCTGTCCCCGACCGAGGCGCCGCGTGTGTGGGTGCTGGTCCACGAGCAGCCCGATGACACCTGGGGCGCCGGCGGCTCCCTGATCCGCCACGCCAACCTGGTGGCCCTCGCGAAGGGACAGGCCGACGCGTGAGCTGACCTATGTCGCGAGACGCACCGTCGAGTGGCGCGAGGCGCCCGACCCCGGAGTCCGGTCGGCCGGCGAGGCGATCGTGGCACCCATCGCGGCCACCTCCTGCGACGTGGACTCCATGATCCTGGCCGGACACGGCTTCATCGACCCCCCGTTCGCCCTCGGCCACGAGTGCGTGGCCCGGGTCGTCGACGCCGGCGACGCGGTGACAGCCGTATCCCCCGGCGACCTGGCCGTCGTCCCCTGGTCGATCAACTGCGGCGCCTGCGACCATTGCCGCGCCGGGCTGACCGCCCGCTGCGGCTCCGTGCCGCACATGGCCATGTACGGCGCACCGATCGGCGGCAACTGGGGCGGACTCTTCTCCGACCTCGTCCGCGTCCCGTACGCGGACGCCATGCTGGTGCCGCTGCCCGCCGGCCTCGACCGCGTCGCGATGGCCTCGGCGAGCGACAACTGGTCCCTGTCCTGGCGCCTGGTAGCCCCGCACCTCAAGACCCGCCCCGGAGCACGGGTGCTGGTCGTCGCCCGCGGCAGCATCGGCCTGTACGTGTGCGACATCGCCCGCGCGCTGGGCGCCTCGGATGTCCTGTACGTCGATCCCGATCCCGAGCACCGGGCCCTCGCCGAAAGCTACGGCGCCCGCACCGCCGAGACCCTCGAACCGATACGGCACGGCTTCGATCTCGCCGTCGAGGCCACCGGCCGCGTCGACCAGCTCGCCCTCGCCGTACGCTCCCTCGCCCCCGAGGGCATCTGCGAATCAGCGGGCAACCACTTCCGGCCCGGCGAGCTGCCGCTGCTCGACATGTACCTCACCGGCGTCACCCTGCGCATCGCCCGCGACAACGTCCGCGCACACATCCCCGACGCCCTCGACCTCGCCCTCACGGGAAAGGTCGCGCCCGAACGCGTCGTTTCCCACGTCCTCGACTGGGAACAACTGCCCGACGCACTCCCGGAGAACCACCTCAAGCCCGTCTTCGTACGCACCCTCGACTGAGCCGATGAACGCAGATCCGACCGATCCTCGTCGCGACCCGGAAGGACTCGCCGACGTGATCCGCCTGCGCGCGCTCACGCTGTACGGCATCCATTCCGCCCACCAACTGGTGGAGGCACAGGCCGGGTTGAACAGGGTCACGGTCACGGTCATGTCGTCGCGCTGCGTGAGCCGGTCGACGACATCGGTGTTTTTCCAGGGCGCGGCGTCAAGAAGCCGCGTGACCGGCAGGGGGCTCTCAGCGCGTGGCGGCAGCGAGCCGCTGCGCGCCGTCCGCATGCGGCTGGTGGCGTCCGAAGCCCGGGAGCGGGTCTCGCAGCGCGGGCGCCGCGCCTGGCCGCGGTCGGCGTCGGGTCACCACTCGGCGATGAGCGGCGTGCCCGGTTCGTGCTGCCGCCAGGCTTCGGCGAGGCGGACGAGGCGGGTCGGGGCGGCGATGCCGCGCACGGTTGTGATCTTGCCGTTGGTGATGTCGAACGTGACCGCGCCGACGACCTGGTCGCCGGGTACGAAGAGAATGGCGGGGGCCCCATTGACGAGCGCGTAGTGGACGGCGGGCGTGCCGCCGGCGAGTCGCCGTTTCGCGGGTGTGGGCTTGAAGCCGGCCCGTGCGATGGCGGCGATGCGCTGCGGAGTGTCGTACCGCAGCAGCGCCTTGGTCAGGCCGGCGCCGTCGGAGATCGCGATCGCGTCGTCGGTGAGCAGCGCCACCAGCCGTTCGGTGCGGCCCGAGGAGGCGGCGGCGAGGAATTCCTCGACGATCCTGCGGGCGGATGCCGCGTCGACTTCGCCGCCGCCGCGGCGCGCGGCGGTGACGCGGCGCCGGGCCCGGTGGAGGTGCTGCTGGCTTGCGGACTCGGTGATGTCGAGGATCTCGGCGATCTCGGCGTGGCCGTAGGAGAACGCCTCGCGCAGGACGTAGACGGCCCGCTCGAGGGGTGACAGGCGCTCCATGAGAGTCAGCACGGCCAGCGAGACCGACTCGCGCTGCTCGAAGGTGTCGGCCGGGCCGAGCATCGGGTCGCCGTCGAGGAGCGGTTCGGGTAGCCAGGCGCCGGCGGTACGTTCGCGGCGGGCGTGCGCCGAGCGGAGCCGGTCGAGGCACAGGTTGGTGACGACCTTGGTCAGCCATGCTTCCGGCACCTTGATCCGCTGCCGGTCGGCGGCCTGCCAGTGCAGGAACGCATCCTGCACGGCGTCTTCGGCGTCGGCGGCGGAGCCAAGGAGTCGGTACGCCAGCGAGGCCAGCCGGTTCCGGCTGGCCTCGAACCGACTGGTGTCGAAGCGATCAACGGCGGTGCTGTCCACGCGGATTACCCTAGTAGGCGACTACGCGCGCCGCCTTCTCGGCGGACGCATCCGGCGCGGCGAGGCGGCGCTTGCGCTTGGGCATGCCGAAGGTCGGGTGCGAGGTGGCCCACAGCGAGATCCTGACGATGCCCGCCTTGATCCGCGCGGCCTTCCGGCCGCCCACATACTTCGGCTTTGCCTGCGCTTCGTCGTCGACCATCTGCAGGATCCCGTCCCGCCGCCCGAGGCTGATGTGGTTGCCCGGGTAGACCAGCTTGATGTTCGCAATCTTGCGGCCGGTCAGGCGTCCCACGATCGCCTCCATGGCCTGCCGGCCGGTGTAGCCGGCCGAAGCGCAGGACATCGGCAGCGGTCGGCCGTTGTCGCCGATGGCGTGGGCGCTGTCGCCGGCGGCGTAGACGTTCGGGTGCGAGACCGACCGCATGGTGCGATCGACGACGATCTGACCGTTCTGGGTGACCTCAAGACCGCTGGCGGCGGCGATGGGGTTGACCGCGAACCCGGCTGTCCACACGGTTGCGTCGGACGCCAGGGCGGTGCCGTCGGCGCACAGCACCCGCGTCGCTTCGACGGCTTCGACGCTGGTGTGCTCCAGGACGGTGATGCCCAGCCGGTCGCAGGCCTCGCGCAGGTGGCTGCGGGCTCCGGCCGAGAGCCGGTCGCCCAGCTCGCCGCGGGCGACCAGCGTCACCGACAGGCCGGGCCGGGTTTCGGCGATCTCGGTGGCGGTCTCGATGCCGGTCAACCCGTCGCCGACGACGAGCACACTCCCGCCTTCGTCCCGCCTGCCCAGGCTGTCCAGGCGCTCGCGCAGGCGCAGCGCCGAGGGGCGGCCGGTGACGTCGAAGGCGTGCTCGGCCACGCCGGGGACGCCACGGTCGGCGACGTGGCTGCCGAGCGCGTAGAGAAGCGTGTCGTAGCCGAGCTCGCCGCCGCCGTCGGCGTCGGCCACGGCGACGACCTGGTGCTCGGGGTCGACGGCGGTGACACGGGCCAGGCGCAGCCGTATCCCCGTGCCCGCGAAGACGTCGGCGAGCTTCAGAGCCTCGACCTCATGGCCGGCCGCGAGCTGGTGCAGCCGCAGCCGCTCGACGAAGTCCGGCTCAGCGTTGACCACGGTGATCTCGGTGTCCGCCGGGGACAGCCGGCGGGCCAGGTTCCCGGCCACGTAGGCCCCGGCGTAGCCGGCGCCGAGGACGACGATGCGGTGCTTCATGTGTTCCTCCTGTCGGTTCGCTTGCTCCCGGTGGGTTGAGCGAGACAGCGCCCCGATTGCTGACAGGAACTGGATGTGACATGGGTCACAGGCTGACGCGCAGTGCACCACGGCCGGCGCCGCCTGCCCGGGATGCGGAGTCTTCTCGACCCGGGTTCACGGCTCCTAGCTGTGGTTTCTCGCTGATGTCCCGAGCGCCGGACGAAGCGTCGTACTCCAGCTGCCGGTCCGGACGGTTCCGGTGCGGGAACACCAAGTGCCCATGTCAGACGTTCGTGGAGCAGATATCCGGCCTTACCCGCAGGCATGGCCAACGCACCGAGCGACTGCGTTCCATCCTGAGCGCAGTCGGCCTCGCGCTGGCTGGTCGAGCCGGCGCCCGCCTGGCTGCCGTGCTCGGCATGTCCATCAGCCGGAGTACGGTCTTGCGCCTGGTCGAGGCGCGGCCCGAGCCGGAGGTGCCGACGCCTCGGGTGGTTGGCGTCGATGAGTACGCCACCCGCAAGGGCCGCCGCAACGCACTGTCCTGGTGGACGTCGAGACCCGCCGGCCGATTGATCTCCTGCCTGATCGAGAAGCATCGAGCCTGGCCGCCTGGCTCGCCCAGCGGCCAGAGATCGAGGTCGTCTGCCGGGACCGCGCGCCGTTCTTCGCGGAAGGCGCCACTGCCGGGGCACCCCAGGCGACGCAGGTCGCCGACCGCTGGCACTTGTGGCACAACCTCGGGGGAGCCGCTGAGCGGGCTGTCGCCCGCCACCGCCAGTGCCTTCGCGTCCTGGTCCACCGATCGCGAGGCGAAGGCCGAACCACCGGCGCCGCCCGAGGAGAAGGCGGGCTCGCCATGGCGGAGCGAGCGGTTCGCCAATCGCGTCCGAGCCCGGCACGCCACGGTCCACGCGCTGCCGGAAGCCGGCCATAGCCGCCGCTCCGTCGGGCGTCAGCTCCGGATGACCCACCGCACCGTCAAGAGTCTCGCCGACGCTGCGAAGCCGGAAGACCTCTTTCGCGGTCAGTGGCAGCACAACCGGACCTCCGTCCTCGACGAGTACAAGCCCTACCTGGACGAACTCTGGGACGAGGGGTGCACCAACGCCTGGAAGCTCTGGGAAGAGATCGTTCCCCTGGGCTATCGAGGCAGCTACGGCCGGGTCAGCGCCTGCCTGCGAGAAAAGCGCACCTCGCCACGGCCGGTCGCCGCGCAACCGCCGGCACCCCGCGTGGTGACGAGATGGATCCTCAGCCGACCCGAGACGCTGACCGAGATCGAACAGCTCCGGCTCAAGGCCGTCCTTGCCAACTGTCCCGAACTCGATGCCCTGACCGGTCATGTCCGGTCCTTCGCCCACATGCTCACCGAGCGCCAGGGCGAACGGCTGCCGCAGTGGCTCGACGCCGTCCGCCAGGACGACCTGCCCAGCCTCCACACTCTCGCGGCCGGCATCGACCGAGACCGCGACGCGGTCATCGCCGGACTCACCCTGCCCTGGAGCTCCGGCGTCGTCGAAGGCCACGGCAACCGGATCAAGATGCTCAAGCGCCAGATGTTCGGCCGCGCAGGCTTCGACCTCCTGCGCAAACGGGTCCTGCTCGCCCCGTAGTCGGGGTGTGACCGAGATACGCACCAGAGGGGCAACGGGATGATCTTGAAGCCCTGAGCCCGGCCCCCGTATTTCAGAGGCATACCCGCACTGTTCTGCCAGCGGCAGAACACCGGCCGGACCGGGCTCGATGGTCACTACAGTCCAGTCTCATGACGACGATTACGACGCGCACGGTCGAGTATCCGGCCGACGGTTTGACGATGACCGGGCACCTCGCGCTCCCGGCCGGTGTCGACCGCCGGCCCGCGGTGCTGCTCGGACCAGAGGGCATGGGGCTCAGCGACGTCGAGCGCCGCAGGGCCGATGCTCTCGCCGAACTGGGATATGTAGCGCTGGCCTTCGACCTTCATGGCGGGCGCTATTTGGGCGACCCCGAGGAGATGCTGGCCCGTTGCCTGCCGCTGCTCGCTGATCCCGACCGGATGCGGGGCATCGGCCATGCGGCGCTCGATGTGGTGCGCACCGAACCGCGGACCGACCCCGACCGGATCGCCGCCATCGGCTACGGCACCGGGGGCGCCATCGCGCTGGAACTCGGGCGCGGCGGCGTCAACCTGCGCGCGATCGGGACAGTCAACGCAACTACCACGGGCCGACCGGGCGAGGCAGCGCGCATTCGCTGCCCGGTGTGGGCCGGGGTCGGGTCGGAAGACCCGATCATGCCGCCCGCGCAACGGGACGCGTTCACCGCTGAAATGCAGGCCGCGGGCGTCGACTGGCGCCTCGCGGTCTATGGCGGCGCCTTGCACGCCTTCCACCACCCGCCGGTCGGCCACCCCGTGGTCCCCGGTGTCGGCTACCACCCACAGCACGCGCAGCGAGCCTGGCGCGACGTCGTCGACCTGCTCGCCGAGTGCCTGCCCATGACGGAGGATCTGGGGCGTGACCCAGGTAAGCATGCCGGCGCCGGGCACTGACAGTCCACTCCCCTCAAGTCCGCACAGCAGAAACGCATTCGGGCGGATGCTCGATCGCGGAGACGTATTCACAACTACCGCAGTAAATGCCGGATTTACCGCGGCAGAGCCCCTGCCGTGATCGTCGCGACCTGCGGTGGTCCCTTCCGGCCGCCAGGGCGAGGTACACGCATTTACTGCGGCTTCATTGTGCTGACCACGCGCGAAGTCACATCAAGATCAACTCATTGCCCCTCTGGCGCGTGTCTCGGCTGGACCCCTAGTCATGTTGTGAGTCCCTGATGCGAGGATCCGGGCGACCTTACGCAGGGGAGATCAGCATGGGCACCTGGGATACCGGTCCCTTCGACAACGACACTGGAAGAGGCGGTGGCCGCCGCTGCACTCCTCGCGGCGCAATGTCCGGGAGGCGAACCCGTCGACATGTCCTACGGTCCGGAAAAACCTATGCCCGTGTTCCCTTCCGACCTTCGGGCACTCGCCGACGAAGCCCTCGCCCGCATCGCCAGCGACGAGAACGGGCCGGCCTCAGACTGGGTCGACCCGGAGGACTGGAAGCAGTGGCGGTCCATACTCACCCGCCTTCGCGCCGTGCTTGCCCCGTCCCCACCCTCCATCGCTCTCTTCGATGTCCAGCCATAACGGAGCGTCACTCGGCGCGAAAGCTGAGCCAGAACCACAGATCGGACAGCGCCCGTTCATGACTTCGACTTCGGGAGGCGCGTCATGGCAGCGTCAGTCGTGAGGTGTGGCGAGGTCGGTGATGGCTGCGGCGATCTGGTCGAGGCGGGTCGGGGCGAGGGAGTAGAGAACGTAGTAGCCGTCGCGTCGTGTGGTTGTCAGTCCCGCCTGGGTCATCTGCTGGAGGTGGCGGGAGATCACGGATTGCGACAGCCCGAGGAGCGTGGCGAGTTCCTGGGTGCTGCGGCGCTGGCGGGCGAGGCAGGCGACGATCTGCAGGCGTGGTGTGGCCGCCAAGGCCCGTAGTGCGGCCAGGAGTTCCTCCTGGCTCGCGGGACGTGGGGCGGAGGCGGGGGCGAGCGGCAGTGCCGGATAGGTGATCCGCAGGGGCCAGGGGGCGTCGCAGGTGACGCGAACGTGGGGCCACACGTAGTGGCTGGCGGTGAACGTGAGCGGGCGGGTGGGGGTGACGGCGATGTCGTGGTCGTGCGGGCGGTCCAGGCGCAGGGTCCGCCGTGCCGGGTCGATGCGGATCTGCGGTACCAGGGTGCGAAGCATGGGAAGGACGCCCTGGTGGGTGATGCGCTGTCCCGCACCGGCGATCGCCTCGTAGAGGGTGGGTTCGACGCGTTCCCATTCCTCGGCGAATGCGGCGCTCCAGTAGTCCTCCAGCGCGGTGAGCGCGCCCTCCACGACCGGCAGGGGGTCGGTGAGGACGTCGGCCAGTCGTGCGGCTCGGCCGAGATCGGACCGCCGTAGCTCGGCGAGGGCGGCATCTCGGACGGTGGCGTCCTCGACCAGGTTGTGACCGTCGTAGCGGGTGGTGTCGACGAGGGTCTGGGCGAGCTCGGCGGCCAGCTGCTCCGCCGGGAGCGCGCGTACCGCCGACAGCTGGTCGCCGAAGTCCGCGTCGTGATCGTCCGCCCGGCGTTCGAAGAAGGCCGGGATGTAGTCGGCCACCACGAAGCCGAGCTCCCGCATCTGCCGGCGCAGGCCCGTGGGGAGCCGGCGGCAGCGCCGTACCCAGGGCACGTGCAGGGCATGGTGTCCCGGGTCGGTCAAGGCGTGCCAGGAGTGGACCGCTTCGAGCAGCGGGGAGACGGAGAACGCGAGGTCCTCGGCAGCCGTCTCGGTGAAGCGCATCGTGATCACGATTGCAGGATTTCACAATCAGTTGATCGGATCATGCCGGGTCGATCAGGCTCCTGGGAGCACCCCTGGAGGCCCCTATGGACACCGACCACACGTCGCGAATCCCCCGCGTGAGCGGCCGCGAGGCGCCTCCGTGGCAGGCAGCGCTCGACGCGGACGGCAGCGCGTACACCATCCACGAGCACGCCCCCGCGCACACCGTCGCCGAACGCCAGGCCCTGCCCTTCCCCTGGGAGCAGGCGGTGAAAACGCTCGCCTTCACCACCCCCGAGATCCCGCTCCTGCTGGTGGCCCTGCGCGCGAACGATCGCGTCGACTACACGCGCCTCGCCATTGCCGCCGGCACCAGCCGTTCCCGGCTGCGCGTCGCCGGCCCCGACATTCTCGGTCAGGAGGGCCTGGCCCCCGGAGGCATCCCGCCGATCAGCCACCGCCCCGGAGTGCCGTCCCTGATCGACACGGCGGTGGTCGAATCCGACCAGCCTGTCTACTGCGGCGCCGGATCCGCCGACCGCACCCTCCAGGTACACCCTGAGGTCCTGGCCCGACTCCCCCGCGCCCACGTCACGCTCCTGCACCGATAGCCCCGGACAGCAGTACGGCCCGACTCAGCACCAACACGAGCACGAGCACAAGCACCGTGCCGAACCGGCACCTCGCACGACCAAGGAAGCAACCGGCACATGGTGTCCACCCCGAACCTTCTGGCCTTCGCGGCGATGTCACTCGTCGTGATCGCCATCCCCGGCCCCAGCGTCCTGTTCGTGGTCGGCCGCGCTCTCGCCCACGGCCGCCGCACAGCCCTCGCCACCGTCCTGGGCAACCTTCTGGGCTGCTACGCCCTCGTGCTGGCCGTAGCCCTGGGCCTGGGCGCTCTGGTTCAGGACTCGGCCACGGCCCTCACAGCGGTGAAACTGGCCGGAGCCGCCTACCTGATCCACCTCGGCGTACGCGCGTTTCGCCACCGCGACCGCCTGCGCGCGGACATGACGATCACGGCGGACGGAAAGCGCGGCGACCTGCGCACGATCCTGGACGGACTCCTCGTCGGCGTCACCAACCCGAAGGGCCTCGTCTTCTTCGCCGCGGTCCTGCCCCAGTTCGTGAACCACGACGCCGGCCACATCCCACTTCAGATGATGGTCCTCGGCCTCGTCCCGGCCGTGATCGGCCTACTCTGCGACACCCTGTGGGGCCTGGGCGCCTCCGCCGCCCGCACCTGGCTCGCCGGCTCGGACCGCCGCCTCTCGATGATCGGCGGCGCGGGCGGAGTCGCACTCATCGGCCTCGGCATCACCGTCGCCACCACCCGCCACTGACCTCCTCCAGCGACGCTGCACCGCCGCAGGGTGCTGTCTGTCATCGCGCTCTGTTCGATTCCAGCCATCACCGCAGGATGGCCCGGCGGCGCCTTGCCGAGTGGACCGAGGACGGAGTACGGCCCCGGCTGCCGCACTCGACTTCTCCCGTACCGCGGTGGACTGCTCCCATGTCCGGGCGTTCAAGGGGGACTCAGGACGGGACGACGCCCTGTCGACCGGGGCGGAACGGGCAGCAAGCACCATCTGATCACCGACGCAGCCGGTATCCCGCTCGCTGCCGCCGTGACCGGCCGTAACCGCAACGACGTCACCCAAGCGTTCCTCAGGCTCGGACGTGCACTGATCTGCTGCAGGCGGCTGGTAGGCGTTGGGCCTTCCGGCACCCGCAGGAAGCGCCGGCCCGCGCTCAGGATGAGCGTCGCCGGCGGCTCCGTACCGCCACCGCGGGTCCGCGCATACGGAAACATCACGATCCGGCTGAGACCTCACCACTTCCTGACCGACCGCTTAGCATGATGCTCGCCGGGAAGGACGCTGCCGGCTTTCGCCCACGGCGACCGGCCCGGTGAAGGACTCCCCGCGCTCCGCGCAGCTCACGTCGGCGCCTCGCGTCGGCACCGCACGTCGGCACCGCGCGCCGGCACCGCACGCCGGCGCCTCGCTTCGGCACCTCGCGTGGTGTTCTCGCACCCCGTCCATCAGGAGCGTCCATGCACCGTAGTTCCGCCCTCGGCAGCGTCACGGACCCGTCCTCCGTCGAGCTCTTCGACCGCGCCTGCCGGCGGCTTCTCGGGTACGGCACGGCTTTCACGGACGCCGTCCTGGAGACGATCCGCGTCGAGGTGCCGTACTACGCCGACCCGGTGCTCGCGCCGCCCGACGTGCGCGAGACCGTGGGAACCGGCATCCGCCACGCATTGGAGACCGGGGTGGATCCGAGCAGGATCGTGGACGTCGAGCGGTTCACCAGAGAGCTGGGCATGCGGCGCGCGGAACAGGGCCGCCCCCTCGACGAGGTCCTGCACGCCTTCCGTGTCGCCGGATCCGAAGTCTGGAGCGGGATGGTCGGCGTGGTGGAGCGGGAGGGCCTGGGCGACATGCACCGGCTGGTACACGTCGCCGAGCTGGTGTGGAAGAGCAACGACCGCGACGCCGTCCTGGTCGCCGACGCCTACCGGCAGGTCATCGAGGGGGTGGCCGGCCGGCACGCCGAACGCGTCCGTCTGGTCCTCGCCGCCCTGCTGGAGACGCGTCACGAACCCGAGTTCACGCGGAGCGCGGCCGACATCCTCGAACTGCCGCTCGGCGGACGGTACGCGGTGGCGGTCGCGGAGGCGACACCACCGTACGGCCGCGTGCCCCGGGCCGCTCCGGAGCTGAGGGGCATACGCCTCCTGCGGCATGCCTGGGGTCAACGGGCCGTGTTCGTCGCCCACTTGGGCGACCGCCCGCTGGACGCGTTCGCCTCCGGCCTCGTCGCCGGCCCGGGGCTCCGCATCGGGATCAGCCCGGTGGTCCCCGGACTGGAGAGTCTGGCCCGCGCGCGCGACATGGCCGGACTCGCTCTTCGTACCTGCCGCGGCGACGGGGAGGTCGCCCGGCTCGACTCCCGCCTGCCCGACGGACTCCTGGTCTCGCGGCCCGACCTGTCCAACGAACTCGTCCGCCAGGTGCTGCAGCCCTTGTACGACCTGGAACCCGCCGACCGCGACCTGCTGTTCGACACCATCGGCGTCTGGATCGAATGCGGTGGCTCCACCGTCCAGGCGGCTCGGCACATGTTCTGCCATCGCAACACCGTGCTGAACCGCCTGCGCCGCGTCGAGCAGATCACCGGCCTCGCGCTCTCCCGCCCCCGCGACCTCGTGCACCTCACTCTCGCGCTCGACGCCCACCGCCTGCTGGGGCCGGCCGCGGCAGCAAGCCCCGCCGACGACGAACCGCGCCGTCGCCCACCGGCCTGACCCTCCTTCGCCCTCCTCTCCCCTGGGCCTCGGCACAGTCACACCTGTCGTGCATTGGGAACAAGCACCGGTGCGGGCGAAGCGCATGGACGAGCCGCGGGGCCGGGTGCTCAGGTGAGCCTCGTTCAGAGGCGATCCACCCGCACCCAGGCCCGCCAGGAGAGACCGCTATGACCTACCCGCACGTCCCTCGCTCCCCTCATCACTCCCGGCCTCGTCGTCCAGGCCTGTCCTTCGCCGTGGTCAACGGAGCGGCCTTCGCCGTGCATCTGCTGCTCGTCTGCTCCGCCGCCGACTTCATGGCCGCCCCTGTCCTGGGCGAAACCGGCATCGGCCTGCCGGCACTCCTCCTCCAGGCCGTGCTGCTGGTGTGGACTGCGGCGCGCTACGACCGCCACGCGGACGAGTCCCGGACCGGCGGCCGCCACACCGCGCACGAGGACGGGGCGTACTGATGAGACCCGAGATCCCGCTCGCCGCGCCCGGCACCCTGGCCCCGGACACCCAGGCACTGATCCTCGCCTGCTTCGTGGCGTTCATCGTCCCCGTCCTGTTCCTGTGCGTCCTCAGCGGCCCACCGAGGGACCGCGTCAACGACTTCTACACGGCGGGCCGCGCACTGCGGCCCCTGCGAGGGGCCCTCGTCCTCTCCGGCGTCTACCTCTCCTCGGCCACGGTGCTCGGCACCACGGGAAGTGTCGCCGTCTTCGGGTACGACGGCCTGTTCATCGCGCTCTGTACCGTGCTCTCCCTCGGTGTACTGCTTCTGCTCGCCGTCCCCCTGCGCGAGCGCGCCGGCTACACCCTGGGCGACACGTTCGGCCTGCGGACCCCGGGGCGCGCGGTGAGGATCGCGGTCGCCGTCGTCACCCTCTGCGTCTGCGTCCCCTATCTGGTCGTGCAGCTCTCCGGTGCGGGAGTGACCACCGCGGCGCTGTTGGGGCTCTCCGGTCCGGGCATCGAGAAGACGGCCGTCGTGATGATCGGCGGTCTCGTCGTCTGCACCACGGCGTTCGGCGGCATGCGCGGTACGGTCGTGATCCAGGTGATCAAGACGGTGGTGCTGCTCTGTGTGGCCCTGGGCGTGTCCGCTGTGCTGCTGCACCGTTTCCACTGGAGCACCGACTCCCTGATCACCGCGGCCGAACAGGGAAGCGGTCGTCCCGCCGACTACCTGCGCCCCGGCCTCCGCTTCGGCGGAGGCGCCGAGCCGGCGGGCACCCTGGACTTCATCGGTCTCATGATCACCATCGTCCTCGGCGTGGCCTGCCTGCCCCACGTCGCCCTGCAACTCGGCACGGCTCCCGACGCCGCCACCGCCCGCCGTACCGTGCGCCACACCATCACGATCGTCGGCGCGTTCTGCTTCACCACGGCTCTCATGGGCTTCGCGGCCTCCGCGTTGATCGGCGCACCGGCGATCCTGGCCGCCGATCCGGGCGGAAACAGCGCGCTGGTGATGCTCGCCGCCGAACTGGCGGGGGGTTCGGACGCCGATGCCGGTGGGGCGCTGCTCGTCGTCCTGGTCGCCTCCGGCGTCTTTCTCACCACGCTGGCCGTCGTCGCGAGCGTCACCCTGGCGGCAGCGGGGACGATCGCCCACGACCTGTACACCCACGTACTGCGCCGCGGGCGCACCACCGAGGGCCGGGAAGTGGCCGCCGCCCGCCTGGCGTCCGTCGGTGTGGGCGTACTGAGCATCGCCCTGGCGGTCTGGGTCCAGGGGTGGAACGTCCAGTTCCTGACGGCGCTCTCCCTGGCGGTGGCCGCCTCCTCCCTCCTTCCGGCGCTGGTGTACTCCCTCTTCTGGAAGGGCTACACCCGGACCGGCCTGCTCTGGACGTTGTACGGAGGTCTGGGCTGCGCCGTCGGGCTGCAGATGTCCGGCCCGGTCTTCTCCGGTAACCCCTTGGCGCTCTTCCCCGATTGGCACGTCGACTGGTTCCCGCTCCAGACGGTCGTCCTCGTGTCGATACCTGTCTCCTTCCTCCTGGGCCGACTGGGCAGTACCGGCGCATGGCGACGCGCCACTCCCCCGAGTGAGCGCCCGGGTCCGGGGTCTGGTCCTGGTCCTGGTCCTGGTCCTGGTGAACGTACGCAGGAGGAGGCGTTCTAGCGGAAGGAAACCGGCCCTCTCCGCGGCCCCCGCCCGAGCGAGGAGATCACCCGAGACGGTCGGTCGCGGCTCTCCAGGCGGCGGTCACCGCTGTGTGGGCCTGTGCCGCGCACGCCGCACTGTCACCGGTTCACGTGAGCGCGGTCACTGAGCGCGGCGCTTGGCCAGGCGTCGTGCGAGCCGAGGGGCGGCGATGCCTGCGAGGAGCACGGTGAGCGGGAGGACGACGTCCACCCATGGGTCTCGGATGGGCTTGTACGTGGCGGTGCCGTTCCTGATCTCGATGAAGCCGAGGGGCTGGGCTCCGGCTCCTCCTCCACCTCCGCCGCCCTCTCCGGTTTTCGAGGTGGCGGCTTCACGGCCGGCGCCGCCGCCGAAACCGAAGCCGATGCGGGCGACCGGGATGACGGTGACGCCGTTCGCGGTGATGGGTTCGCCGTAGACGGCGCTCACCGAGGCGCGGCCGCCGAGCTTGTCAGCCAGGCGTTCGAGCAGGGTGACGGATGCGTGGGCCGGGGTCAGGTCTTCGAGCTCGGTGGGCCGGGTCTCGTTCTGGCTGTCGGTCATGGGGTCCCTCCGGTTCTCGGGCGGACGGCTGTGCCGAGGATGTGGGTGGATGCCGGCAAGGGGATACGGGTTTCGGGGAAGTCGAACCGGTTCACAGTTGTCAGGGTGAATCCGGCGTCGGTGAGGGCCGCCTGAGTGTCGCGTCCGGTGTGGCATCCGCCCATCAGCGGCGGCCAGAAGGTGGCATCCATGACGCGCTGGACTCGGCGCATCGCGGGCGTCACGGCCTGGACGTGCTCGAAGAACCGCAGTTCGCCGCCCGGTCTCAGGACCCGGTGGAGCTCGGCCAGGGCCGCGTGGGGGTCGCCCACCGAGCACAGCGTCAGGCACGCCACGGCCCCGTCGAACGAGCCGTCGGGGAAGGCAAGATCCTCGGCGCGGCCGGCCACCATCTCCACGGGGACTCGGGCGACGCGGGCATGCTCCTGTGCCAGGGCACGCAGCCGCGGTTCCGGCTCGACGGCCACCAGGCGCTTCACCTCGGCCGGATAGTGCGGGAAGTTCAGTCCGTTGCCCGCCCCGATCTCGAGGATCTCGCCGGACAGGCCGGCGAGCAGGCGCTTGCGATGCTCGGTTATGCCCGCCTTCTGGAGGGCTGGACCGGCGAGGTTCGCGTAGAAGCGGGCGAAGACCGGGCGTTGCTTGATCCGCTGGGTCACGGCGACCGTCTCCCTCGGTGGCAGCATCACAGGGCACTACCATGGTTTGCGGAGGTGCTACATAGTGAAGTCACTTCACGATATGCCGGAGCAGTCCGCTTCCGCCAGTGTCTCGCTGGACCGGCTCTTCGAGCTGGCCGAGGTGCTCGGCGCGATGATGCAGCGCGGGGTCACCGAGCGCGGACTGACCACGGCGCGCGCGGGTCTGCTGTGGGCCCTGTTCCACGGCGGGCCGATGACGCAGCGTGCGCTGGCCGGGCGGTTGGGCGTGACGCCCCGCAATGTCACCGGCCTCCTCGACGCCCTGCAGGCGGACGGCCTGGTGCTCCGCGAGGCCCACCCCACGGACCGGCGCGCGACGCTGGTGTCGCTCACCGAGCAGGGGCGTACGGTCACGGCGGCCTTGCGCGGCGGGCGCGACGAACTGGCAGCCGACCTGTTCGGCGACGTCCCCGAGGAGCAGCTGCGCGCTTTCACGGCACGGATGGAGACGGTGATCGAGAGGCTGCACGCCATCGCCCCCACCGCACGAATCGCCCCCACCGCACGATAGGAGCGTCATCGAGGCCGTCGTCATGATCACCCCGAGTCCGGACAGGCCGATGACGGCCGGCCGTTCCGGCAGGCGGCCTTTGCGTTGGCCGCCATACCCGCCGCCGGAGTCGTGCGCAGGGACCTCAAGGACGGGCGACTGAAGGTGGCGGGCTTCGGCATCGCCACCGTCGCCGGCCACGGGTCCACCGACCTACACAGCCCCGGGCATGCTCTCGGGCACCCGACCGGGCCGACCAACGACCTGTACGCGCTGAGCTGCGTGCCGTTCGAGGCGCTGACCGGCGGGCACACCCATGGCCTCGGGGCACGCCGAGAAGAACTGACGAACCGTCACCAAAGTCGGCATCGAGTCAGCATCCGTCCCGCTGGAGCTGATCACAGATGGTCGAACCCGAGAGTCGCCGCCCGCGTCGACGCGACTGCGAGCGGCCACCCGGAGTCACGCCTCGCTCTGACGGCAGCCGGAACAGTCAGCGCACCCTCCCGCGCGGCTTCAGCGGAGTCGCGGGCAGCTGCGGGGCCGGAAGCGGAGCGCCGTCGTAGCCCTTGACCTCGCCGAACCTGGTGCCGGTCATCCATGCCTCGCGCGCTTCCTCGATGTCCTGCTGGGACCGTCCGATCCAGTTCCAGAACATGACGATCTCCTCCTCGAACGGCTCGCCACCCAGGAGCATCAGGCCCGCGTCCGAGATCGCGCGCAGGGGAAGTTCCGTGCGGCCGCAGCCGAGGTAGAGCATCGAGCCCGGGAGGACGGGGACGCCGTCGACGTGGGCCTCGCCCGACATCGACAGGACCGCGTACTCGAAGTCCGGCTCCAGGGGGAGGTTCGTCTCCGTGCCGGCCGTGAGGGCCAGGTCGGCGCCGATCAGGGGGCTGTAGGTGGTGCCGGGGGAGACCGCGCCGTCGAGTTCGCCGAGGATCACCGTGGCCGTGAGTCCGGGGGCGGTGACCTGCGGGAGGGTCGCGTGGTGCTGGAAGTGCGGTTCGACGTGGCGGTGGGCGTCCGGGAGCGCCACCCAGAGCTGCGCGCCGTGGAGGAAGCGGGCGTGGGATTTGGGGCTCTCCTCGGAGTGGGAGATCGCCCGCCCCGAGGTCATCAGGCCCAGCTCGCGGGGGCGGATCGTCTCGAGGCTGCCCGTGCTGTCGCGGTGCAGGACCTCGCCCTCGTGGAGCCAGCTGACCGTCTGCAGCCCCATGTGCGGGTGGGGTGGGACCTGCATGCCGGGCTCGTCCGCGATGTCGTCGGGGCCGTAGTGATCGACGAAGGCCCGCGCGCCCACCATGCGTCGACCGAGGTTCGGGAGCAGGCGGCGGACCTCGGTCGACTCGCCGAGCTGGACGTGGCGGGGGCTGAGGAGCTCCCGCACCGGCTCGGCGACGACGAAGCCGCGGCCGCCACAGACGGTGAGGGAGGCCCGACGATCAAGATTGCTCATGCCGCTCAACCTATTCCTGTCGATGGGCGGGGTGGGGGTGTGTCCACGCGGAAACATTAGTGGAATGTTCAACCATACTGCGGTGTTGACGGAGGTGCCGCCCTCCATGGGCGGCAGCGTAAGGACGCGGCGAGGGAGACCAAGTGAACGACACGTACTACGAGTTCGGAACGGCCGGCGAGCGCTGGGACCGCGCCCAGCTGTTCTTCGAGGCGAAGGAGTACCTGACGGCCGCCCGCATCCTGCGCGGCCTGGTCGCCGAGCACCCCGAGCAGACCGCCCAGCGCCTGCTGCTCGCCCGCGCCTACTACCACTCCGCCCAGCTCTCCCGCGCCGAGACCGAGCTGCGCGCCGTCCTCGAACGAGACCCGGTGGAGCACTACGCCCAGCTGATGCTGGGACGCACCCTGGAGCGGCAGGGCCGGGCCGCCGAGGCCGCCCCGCATCTGCGGCTCGCCGCCGCGATGAGCGGCGACACCCCGGCATAGGCCCCGGAAGATCCACGACGGGTCGGGACACCTCCGCCCGGAGTCGTTCGGTAAGGTCGTCGCGGGAGGATCGAGCCGTGCGTACGGGACGAGTGGAACGCAGCAGCATGAGAGCGGGAGGTGCCCTCGCGCACCTGCTGCTCGTCGTGGTGCTCGCGCTCGGCGTCTTCGTGATGCACGCGGTGGGCCACCCGGAGAGCTCGTCCGGCGCCACGGCGGACGGCATGACGCATGCCTCCGCTGCCGCCGCCCCCGCGCACCACGCCGAGCACGAGGCGCCCGTCTCGTCCTCGCACGACTCGGGCACGGGTATGGACATGACCACGCTCTGCGTGGCCGTCCTCGGCGTCTGGGTGCTCGCCCGGCTCGCCCTCGCGGCGTTCGGCAGCCGCCCCGACTGGCTGGTCCGGCTCCTCGGCCGGCTCACACCCGCGCTCGGCCCGAACGCCCCGCCGCGCAGACCTCCCGACCTCGCTCAGCTGTCCGTCCTGCGGATCTAGGCCGAATCGCCACCGCGGGCGCCTTGCGCTGCCCGCAGAAGCGACCGTTCAGCCCATTCCGTATCGACGGTACCGACAGCACACGAGGTGTGACACACATGCGTGCCTTCACGAACCCCACCCCCCGCAAGCTCGCCCTGGCCGGCGTCATCGCCGCCGCGGCTCTCCTGCTCTCCGCCTGCGGCTCCGACACCGACGCCGACGCCGCGGGCGGGACGAAGCCCGGGCAGTCCACCGCCTCCGCCGCTCCCTCCGCCGGCGCGTTCAACGACGCGGACGTGGCCTTCGCCCAGGCGATGATCCCCCACCACCAGCAGGCCCTGGAGATGGCGAAGCTCGCCGACGGGCGGGCCGAGGACGCCGACATCAAGAAGATCGTCGTGGACATCGAGAAGGCCCAGGACCCCGAGATCCAGAAGATGAAGTCCTGGCTCTCGGGCTGGGGCAAGCCCGAGTCCGCCGGTCACGGCGGTCACGACATGGCCGGGATGATGTCCGAGCAGGACATGAAGGACCTGGCGGCCGCCAAGGGCAAGGCCTTCGACAAGAAGTTCGCGGAGCTGATGATCGCCCACCACGACGGCGCGGTCCAGATGGCCCAGGCCGAGCAGAAGGACGGCCGCAACGAGGCGGCCAAGCAGCTCGCCGACGACGTGGTGCGGACGCAGACCGCCGAGATCGACCAGCTGCGGAAGATCCTCGACCGGCTCTGACCGATGCCGAGGGGCGGCCCTCCCTCACCCGGGAGGGCCGCCGCCCGCCTCAGGCGCGCGATCGGGTACGGACCACCTCGCCGCCCACGACGACGGTCTCGGCCACCGTGCCCACGATCTCCTCCGGATCGACGCGGAGGATGTCCCGGGAGAGGACGACGAAGTCGGCGAGCTTGCCGACGGTCAGCGAACCCCGGTCCTTCTCGAGGAAGTTGGCGTACGCCGAACCCATGGTGTAGCCCTCGACGGCGGTGGCGACATCGATCGTCTCCTCGGGCGTCCAGGGATCGCCGCCGCCGTTCAGCGGGCGGCGGGTGACGGCGGTGTAGATCCCGGCCATGGGGTCCATCTCGGCCACGTTCCAGTCGCTGGAGAGGGCGAGGACGGCTCCGGCGGCGTGCAGACTGCGCAGGGGCCAGGCCTTGTGCCAGCGTTCGGGGCCGATGTTCTCGGCCCAGTCCTGGCCGGGGCCCGCGATGTCGGGTGCGGCGTGGCGCGGCTGCATGCAGGCGACGACGCCGAGTTCGGCGAAGCGCGGCGTGTCGGCCGGGTCCAGGCACTCGACGTGGACGATCTGATGGCGGGCGTCGCGCGGCCCGTTGGCGGCGCGGGCGCGGGCGACCGCGTCGAGGACCGTACGGATGCCCCGGTCGCCGGTGGCGTGGACGAAGCACTGGAAGCCGCGCGCGTCGAGCGCGGTGAGCAGCCCGGCGAACTCCTCGGGCGGGTAGAACGTGTCGCCGCGGTGACGGCCGCAGCCGGCGTACGGCTCGAGGAGCGCGGCGGTGCGCGGCTCGACGACATCGTCGATGTACAGCTTGAGGGGGCCGACGCGCAGCCGGTCGTCGGCGAACCTCCGGCCCGCGGCGGAGAATGCGTCGAGCTCGACGTCCGTGGTGCCGCGCGGGTGGAAGAGTGCGGCGACGATCCGCGAGCGGAGGCGGCCCTCGGCGCGGGCGCGCTCGAAGAGCGCGAGGTCGTCGAGGGAGTTCTGGGGTTCGACGACCGTGGTGATGCCGTAGCCGATGGCGTCGTCGAGGCTCTTGGTGAGCCTGCCGTACTGGCGGTCCGGCGAGGCCCACGGCACGCCGAGCTCCCGCAGCGCGCGATGCCCCGCGCGGGAGAGGCCCTTGACGGCGAAGTCCTTGACGAATCCGGTGGGTTCGCCGGTGGCGGGGTCGGTGACGGCCGTGCCGAACGGGAGGTCGGTGCGGCCGCGGTGGACGCCGAGCCTACGCAGGGCGGCGGTGTTGAGCCAGGCGGTGTGCACGTCGTAGCTGAGGACGAGGGCGGGCGTGTCGCCGGTGGCCGGGTCGAGGTCGGCGGCCGTGGGCATGCGACCGCCGGGGATCGCCGAGTAGTCGAAGGCCTCGGCCTCGATCCACTCGGCGTCCGGGTGTGCGGCGTGCCAGCCGCGGATCCGCTCGTGGATCGCGTCGAGCGAGCGGGCGCCGGCGAGTTGGACGCAGGCCTCGTCCGAACCGAGGCGTACGTGGTTGTGGGCGTCGATGAATCCTGGCAGGGCGAGTCGGCCCCCCGCGTCGAGGACCGTCGTACCGGGTCCGACCCAGGCGGCCGCGTCGGCGGCCGCGCCGAGCCAGACGATCCGCCCGTCGCGTACGGCGAGCGCCTCGGCCTCGGGCAGGTCGGGATCGACGGTGTGGATACGGGCCCGGGTGAGGACCAGATCGGCGGGGGTGGTGCTGTTCATGCGGGCGAACTCCAGGTTCTGACAGGGGCGCTACGGGTGTGACGGACCCACGGGCGTGACGCTGCGGCGGGCGAGGAGGACGTAGACGAGTGCCGAGACGACGGAGCCGAGGAGGGTGAGGTCGGCGCCGCCGAGCGGGGCGACGAGCGGGCCGGTCCAGAGTTCGGAGTCGCAGGTCAGGGCGGCGAAGAGCATGCCGGCGAGCAGGGCGGTGACGCCGGCGGGGTGCGCGCCGGAGCGGTACCAGTAGGCGCCGCGCTGCCCCGCGTGCAGCGCTTCGGAGTCGTAGGTGCAGCGGCGCAGCACCATGTCGGCGAGGAAGACGCCGCCCCAGGGCGCGAAGACGATGATCAGGAGGGAGAGGAAGGAGAGCAGCGAGGTGGTGAAGTCGGTGAGGAAGAGGGCGCCGAGGGAACCGAGGGCGGTGACGGCGGCGCTGATCACGATGGCGCGGGCGCGGCTCCAGGGGATGCCGAGGACCTGGAGGTTCAGGCTGGAGGAGTAGAGCGTGATGATCGAGTTGGTGACCGAGCCGCCGAGGACGAGGGCGAGGAAGAGCGGCTGGAACCAGCCGGGGAGCAGTCCTTCGGTGCCCGCGACCGCGTCCGTCATGTCGGCCTGGGTCGCGGCGGCGACGCCCGCGACGCCGAGGGCGACGGAGGAGAGGAAGCCGCCGAGCGCGCCGCTCCAGGTGAGGGCCTTGAAGGAGGTCGTGCGCGGCAGGTATCGGGTGTAGTCGGCGGGCATCGGAACGTACGAGAAGGGGCCCGCGAGCATGACGACGAAGGCGAGGCTCCAGCCGGAGGCGCCGGGCCCTGCGGCCGGGGCGGACGTGTCGGCACCGGGGAGTACGAAGACGAGCAGCGCGGCGAAGCCGAGGGCCAGGGCGTAGGCCATCCAGCGTTCGGCGAACTGGACGGTGGCGTGGCCCCACAGCGCGACGGCGAAGGTCATCGCGAGGGTGACGAGCAGGGCGAGTGCGCGCGTGGTGTGGCCGCCGTCCCAGCCGAGGTCGGCGAAGAAGGCTTCGAGGGCGAGGGTGCCGACGACCGTGTTGACGATGGTGTAGCCGATGCTGACGACCCAGTTGAGCAGTCCGGCGGGCCAGTTGCCGCGCACGCCGAAGGCGGCGCGGGAGATGACGAGGGTGGCGGTGCCGGTGCGGACGCCGCTGAGTCCGGCGGCGCTGATGACGAAGAAGGCGAGGCCGCCGATGACGACGACGGCGGTGGCCTGCCAGAAGGAGAGGCCGAAGGCGACGGCGAGGGTGCCGTTGATCACGTAGGTGAAGGTGAGGTTGGAGCCGAACCAGAGCCAGAACAAGTCCTTGGCGCTGCCGTGCCGTTCGGCGTCCGGGATGGGGTCGATGCCGTGTCCCTCGACCTGGAAGACCTCGTCGCGGCCGACGTCCGCCGCTCTCTCCTCTTGCAGCATGCGCGCTCCCCAGACTTTGAATGTCGTTCTAGAACTTAGAACGGCATTCAAGATGTGGGACGGGGGACCGGCGCGTCAAGACCCCCGGAGACCTGCGGTTAAAGTCGTGACCATCGGGTCGGGGCAGACGGACGCCGGCAGACGGAGGCGGAGCGGGTGGCAGGGGCAGCACGGCGGCGCGACGGGCACATCGCCCAGGAGCGGATGCTCGAGGAGGCGATGGCGGCCATCGCCGAGGACGGCCTCGCCGCGCTGACCATGTCGGCGCTGGCCGAGCGTCTGGGCACGAGCGGCGGCCACATCCTGTACTACTTCGGCAGCAAGGATCTGCTGCTGCTCGCCGCGCTGCGCTGGAGCGAGGCGGCGCTCGCCGAGGAACGCCGGGCGCTGCTCGCCCGGCGACTGACCGCGGAACGCAAGCTGGACCTGTTCCTGCGGCTCTACCTGCCGCGCGGGCCGCGTGACCCGCGCTGGATGCTCTGGATCGAACTGTGGGCCCGCACCCCGGCGAACGACGCCCTGCGCGAGGCGCAGCGGGAGCTGGACCGCGGCTGGCAGGAGGACCTGGAGGCGCTGCTCACCAAGGGGGTCGCCCAGGCTCGCTTCGCGCCGATGGTCGCCGCGGAGGTGACCGCGCGGGCCTCCGAACTCCTCGCGCTGCTCGACGGGTTGAGCACCCGGGTCGTCCTCGGCCAGGAGCAGGGACGCGACCCCCGCCCGGCGCTCGACGCGGCGCGCGCGGCGGCGGAGCGGCTCGTCCCGAGGGCGTGAGGTCCGGGCGTGAAGGCCGGGCGTGAAGCCAGGGTGGGACGCGACGGGTCAGCAGGCCGGCCGGTCAATACGCCGGCGGGGCAGCGGGCCGGCAGGTCCGCCGCCGGTGGGCAGGTCAGGCCGCCGGTGGGCAGGTCAGGCCGCCGGCGGTCACCCGCCCGGCGCGTCAGCCGGCCCGCGGGGCCTCCCACGGCCGTGGTTCGACCACGGTGAACGGCCAGTCCAGGGCATCGCCACGGCGCCGGGACTGGTCGGCGTTCCAGCGGATCTGCTCGGTGTGGAGCGCCGGGCGGGAGAGGCGGGCGATCGGTGGGTACGAGGCGGCGATCACCTGGGCCAGGGCGAGCGTGGCCTCGGCGTCGGACGCCGCGTCACCCGGCCGCGCGTGCGGGACGCCGTACCACGCGGTGACCGCTTCGAGGGAGCGGCGGCCCGGGCGGTAGCGGTCGGCGTGGCGGTCCAGGACGAGCGGGTCGCAGACCGCGCCACGCCATGAGGCAGGCGGCCGGTCAGCGGAGGCACGCCGTGGCGCAGGAGTTCGGCGTGGAGCGTGGCCAGGACGTGCGGGGCGAACCAGACGACCAGGACCTCGCGGGACGCCAGGTGGTCGGCGACGACGGTCGCCAGCTCGTCGAGGGCCCGGGGAGCGGGGGCGCCCTCGGCGCGGGCACGCGCGATCGTGACGCCGTGACTCTTGCCCGGTGCCAGCGAAAGGAGATTGGATCCAGGATCCATGATCCAGTCGTACGTCGTGCCGTCACTGACCCGCACCGCGGCGGCGAGGATACGATCCACGGCCGCCCGGTTCCCGGTGGTCGCGATGTCCAGCGCCATGAGGCGGCGCCGGTGCCAGCCCGGCAGGTCCTGGCGGGCCGGCGGCGCGGGCTCCCGCACGTGGTCCCGGTGGAAGACCTCCCAGCCGCCGGTCGGACCGTGCCGGAGCGCCCCCGTCCCGGCCGGTACGACGGCCCCGCACACGGCGCAGGGACCGTCGTACTCGTTGGTGAGGTCGGGGGCCCCGGGGGTCATGACCTCTCCGCACCGTCCCGGTACGCCTCCAGGAGCCTCAACCAGGCCTCGCTCAGCGTCGGATACGCCGGGACGGCGTGCCAGAGCCGTTCGACGGGGACCTCTCCCGCGACGGCGATGGTCGCGGAGTGGAGCAGTTCGCCGATGCCCGGGCCGACGAAGGTGACGCCCAGGACGATCTCGCGGTCCAGGTCGACGACCATGCGCGCGTGGCCGCGGTAGCCGTCGGCGTACAGCCCGGCACCGGCCACGGAGGTGAGGTCCAGATCGACGGCACGGACGCGGTGCCCGGCCCGCTCGGCCTCGGCGAGCGAGAGACCGACCGACGCCGCCTCGGGGTCGGTGAACACGACCTGGGTCACGGCGGCATGGTCGGCGGTGGCCGCGTGCGCGCCCCAGCGGTCCGTCTCCAGGAGGGCGACACCGGCCGCACGGGCGGCGATCGCCGCCCCGGCGATCCGGGCCTGGTACTTGCCCTGATGGGTCATCAAGGCGCGGTGGTTGACGTCCCCGACGGCGTACAGCCAGTCGCTGCCGGTGACCCGGAGGCTGTCGTCCACGGGCAGCCACGAGCCGGGGTCGAGACCGACGGTCTCCAGGCCGATGTCCTCGGTGCGCGGGGTGCGGCCGGTCGCGAAGAGGACCTCGTCGCCCTCCACCCGGTCGCCGCCCTCCAGGACCACGGTGACAGGTCCCGTCCCCCCGTCGCGTACCACCGCTGCGACGGTCACGCCGGTACGGACGTCCGCGCCGCCCTCGGAGAGCGCGACGGCGACGTGTTCGCCGACGAACGGCTCCATGCGGGGCAGCAGCCCCTTGCCCCGTACCAGGACCGTCACGCGCGAGCCGAGCGCCTGCCAGGCGGTCGCCATCTCCGCGGCCACCACTCCCCCGCCGACCACGATCAGCCGGTCCGGGACGTGGTGGGAGCTGGTGGCCTCGCGGCTGGTCCACGGCCTGGCCCCGGTCAGGCCGGGCAGGTCGGGCAGCGCCGCGCGGCTTCCGGTGCAGACGGCGACGGCGTGGCGGGCGGTGAGGAGGTGGTGTTCGCCCTCGGGACTCTCGACGGCGACCTTGCGGGGGCCGCTCAGTCGGCCGTGGCCCCGGTAGAGGCGGGCGCCGGTGGAGGCGAGCCAGTCGACGGCGCCGTCGTCCTTCCAGTCGGAGACGTTGTAGTCGCGGTGGGCGAGGACCGCCGACGCGTCCAGCGGCCCTTGGACGAGGTGGCGCAGACCCGGCACCTTGCGGGCGTCGGAGCGGGCGATGGCCGGGCGCAGCAGCGCCTTGCTGGGCATGCAGGCCCAGTACGAGCACTCGCCGCCGACCAGTTCGCTCTCCACCGCCGCCACGCTCAGTCCGGCCGCCCGGGCCCGGTCCACCACGTTCTCGCCGACCGGTCCCGCTCCCAGGACCACCACGTCGTACTCGTGCTCCACCGCTCGCGTCATGGGCCCCAGTCTGGTGGCAGGTGCGCCGCCGGGCCACAGGACCGCGACAGGTGTGCACGCTCGGAATAGCGCGGCTCGATACGCCGTTGTGCGGGGCGAGTCCCCAGGGGACCGTGAGGACGAAGCCCAGGAGACCCGGGGCCCGGAGAGGTAGGAAGCATGAGCACTGTCGAGCTCACCAAGGACAACTTCGACCAGATCGTGAGTGACAACGACTTCGTTCTGATCGACTTCTGGGCTTCCTGGTGCGGCCCGTGCCGTCAGTTCGCGCCCGTCTTCGAGGCGGCCTCCGAGCGTCACGAGGACCTGGTCTTCGCCAAGGTCGACACCGAGGCGCAGCAGGAACTGGCCGCCGCGTTCGAGATCCGCTCGATCCCGACGCTGATGATCGTGCGCGACAACGTGGCCGTGTTCGCCCAGCCCGGGGCGCTTCCGGAGGCCGCTCTGGAGGACGTGATCGGACAGGCGCGCAAGCTCGACATGGACGAGGTGCGCAAGTCCATCGAGGCCGCGAAGCAGCAGTGACGCGTGAGCGGTGAGCGGTGAGCGGTGAGTGGTGAGCGGTGAGTGGTGAGGCAAGGGGCGGTACGGGAGATCCCGTACCGCCCCTTCACAGGTCGAAGCCCCGGAGTTGCCCCCCGAACTCAGCGCTCCAGGACGAGCGCCAGGCCTTGGCCGACGCCGATGCACAGGGCCGCGAGACCCGTGCCCGAGCCCGCCGCGGCGAGCTGGTGGGCCACCGAGCCGGCGAGCCGCGCGCCGGAGGCGCCCAGCGGGTGACCCATGGCGATGGCGCCGCCCCGCGGATTGACGATCTCGGGGTCGAGTTCCGGCCACTCGGCGAGGCAGCCGAGCGACTGGGCGGCGAAGGCCTCGTTCAGCTCGAACGTCGTCAGGTCGGCGAAGGAGCGTCCCGCCTTCTCCAGCGCGCGCCGGACAGCCTCGACCGGGCCGAGCCCGAAGAGCTGCGGCTCGATGCCGCTGACGGCGGAGGCGCGGATACGGGCCAGCGGCTCGCGGCCGGTCTCCCGCAGGCCCTCCTCGTCGACCAGGAGCAGGGCCGCGGCCCCGTCGTTCAGCGGCGAGGCGTTGCCGGCGGTGACCGTACCGCCGTCGGGCCGGAAGGAAGGCTTCAGCCGCCCGAGGGCCTCCATCGAGGTGGCGTCCCGGATGCACTCGTCACGGGCGAGGTCCACGCCCCCGTAGGGCACGACCTCCCCGTCGTACAGCCCCTTGGCCCATGCCTCCGCCGCCTTCTGGTGGCTGGCCAGGGCGAAGGCGTCCTGCTGCTCGCGGGTGAGGGCGTGCTTGTCGGCGATGAGCTCCGCGCCCTCGCCGAGCGAGACCGTCCACTCGGCGGGCATCCTCGGGTTGGTCATGCGCCACCCCAGCGTCGTGGAGTGCAGCTGCTGATGGCCGGCGGGGAAGGCGCGTTCGGGCTTCTGCAGGACCCAGGGGGCGCGGGACATGGATTCGACACCGCCCGCGATCGCCACGGAGGCGTCGCCGAGCGCGATGGCGCGGGCGGCCTGGATGACCGCCTCCAGACCGGAGCCGCACAGACGGTTGACCGTGACACCGGGGACGGAGGTGGGGAGGCCCGCGAGCAGGACGGCCATGCGGGCCACGTCGCGGTTGTCCTCGCCCGCGCCGTTGGCGTCGCCGAAGTAGACGTCGTCGATCCGGGCGGGGTCGAGCGCGGGCGCGCGGTCGACGAGGGCCTTGACCACGTGGGCGGCGAGGTCGTCGGGCCGTACGGAGGAGAGGGCGCCCCCGAACTTGCCGATCGGCGTGCGGACGGCGTCGACGATGTAGACGTCGCGGATGCTCATCGGTTCTCTCCCACGTGACCTGCGATACGACTGTTCGCCTGGTGAATTTTCCTTCATTGATGTGCGCGCCGAGTCTCCGCCCGCCGGGGCCTCCTGTCAACGGCCCGCGAGCATGGTGCGTGGTGGATGCAACCGGTAGGCCTCGGGGGACGCCGGTAGGCCTCAGGGGCGCCGGTCGGCCTCGGGGACGCCGGTGGACCCCGTGGACGCCTGTCAGGAACCTTTCGGGTGCCGGATCAGTGCCGTCAGCCCGTAGTCGAGCTCACGGCCGTCGACGAGCAGCGCCTCGACCGTGCGGGTCTCGGGGTCGATGTCGGCGGCCATGCCGTGCCCCTCGTAGCGCGGATAGCCCGAGGAGCCCTGCCGGCCGGTGGCCTCGACCACCGCCGACCGGACCGCGCTGTCCTCCACGGAGGCATCGCCCCGGTCCTCCACGTGCTCGGGTACGAGCAGGATCTCGAAACGCTTCGGAACTGTGCCCATGCCTCGACGCTAAGCCGCATCGCCGCCGGGCGCTCAGCTGGACTCGCGCGGGACGACGCGGGACGCCATCAGCTCCTTCGCCTCCGGGGTGCCCTCGGGGTCCCGTACCGCGCTGTCGACCAGCTCCGCCAGATGCCTGCCGATCACCATGTCGATCTGGACCGTGGTCAGCCGCGGACGCAGCAGCCGCCCGAGAAGCAGATCGTCCGCACCGACGATCGCCGTCTCCGCGGGCACCGAGATCCCGGCGTCCTGGAGGGCGCGCATCAGCAGCATGGCGTACTCGTCGTTGTAGGCGAAGACCGCGTCGAGGCCCAGCTCGCGCCAGCGTCCGGCGAGTTCGTTCGCCGACTCCTCCTCGTACCGCAGCGGCAGGGGTACGACCGTGGCGCCGGTCCCCGCCACCGCCTGCCGGGCGCCCGCGAGCCGGGGACCGGAGAACATCTCCAGGCCCGGCTCCTCGGGGACCACGACGCCGATCCTGCGCCGGCCCCGCTCGACCAGGTGCTCGGCGGCGACGCGGCCCACCCGCCCCTGGTCCATGACCAGGGCGTGCGTCCCGGCGACCCGCTGCGGACCGACGGTGATGACGGCCTTCGCCCCGGAGCGCTTGAGGATCTCCACGCCGTTCGGCGTCAGCCGCACCTCGCCGAGGGAGACCACCGCGACCGGGCGGAGCTCGGCCCAGGCGCGCGCGGCCTCGTCCCCGTCCAGGCCGAGGCTGCCGTACTGCACCACGGTGTAGTCGAGGCGGCGCAGGGCCCACTGCAGCTCGTTGAAGAACCGGCTGTAGAGGGGTCCGATCGGCACGTGCGCGGTGGGCAGCAGAACCATGCGGCTGTGGCCGGCGCGCAGACTGCGGGCCGCGGCGTGCGGTACGTACCCCAGCTCCTCGGCCGCCTCCCGCACCCGCTGACGGGTCGGCTCACTGATCCGTACAGCTGCCGTGTTGTTCAGCACGTACGAGACGGTGGCCCTGGACACGCCCGCGAGCCGCGCGACGTCGGCACTGGTCGGGACGGGACGTTCGGCTGGCTGCTTGGGTGACTGGCTCATCGCTCCGGCATCTTTCCAGACCGATCCGGCCCTGGGTCTGGCGGATGGCCGGAATGGGGTGCTACACAGTGCTGACGCGTGTCACTGACACGAGTAACCATACCGCTCGCTTCCGCCCCTCGCCCCCGTTTCGGGCGCTCTCACCAGGAGGGCAACGTGGCCCTTTCCTCCCCCGGCTCCGGCACTAGCACCGGCACCGGCACGACCGACGCCGTCTCCCCCTCGGCTCCCCGGCCCACGCGCGGGCTGCTGCCCCTGCTCCTCACCGGGAACACGGCGATGTACGCGCTGTACGTCGGCGTCCCCGGCATGCTCCTCGCCCTGCAGATCGAGTCCATCGACCCCGCGAACAAGGTGGCCAACTTCGGGCTGGTTTCCGGTGTATCCGCCATCTTCGCCACCGTCTTCAACCCCGTCGCCGGGGCCCTCTCGGACCGTTCGGGGCGCCGCAACCCCTGGATCCTGGCGGGCGGTCTGCTCGCGATACCCGTGATGTTCCTGCTCGGCAGCGTGCACACGATCCTGCTGGTGATGATCGCCTGGTGTCTGGGCCAGGCCGTCATGAACGTCTACCAGGCCGCCCTCACCTCGGTCGTGCCCGACCGGGTGCCCCTGGCCTCGCGCGGCAAGGCCTCGGCCGCCGTCGGGCTCGGCCTGCCCATCGGCTCCACCATTGGCGCGCTGATCGGCGCGGCGTTCGCGGAGGACTACCGCACCGGCTACCTGGTCTTCGGCGTGATCGTGGCGGCCGCCGCCGTCCTGTTCACCGCCTGCGCCCGCGAGCAGCGGATGCCCGCCAAGGCGCCGCTGCCGGTCAAGCGGCAGATCGCCGCCTTCGGCAGCGCCCTGAACGACCACGACTTCCGCTGGGCGTTCATCGGCCGCGCGCTGCTGATCCTCGGCTACTTCGCCGTCGCCGGCTTCCAGCTGTACATCCTCAAGGACCACACCGACCTGCCGGCCGGGCTCACCGCCGAGGAGGCGGTGGCGCTCCTGATGCCCCTCAACGCGGTCGCCATGATGGTCTCCACCGTGCTGGGCGGCTGGCTCTCCGACCGCTACGACCGTCGCAAGCTCTTCGTCGGCGCCTCCGCCGCGCTCGCCGCCGTCGCGCTCGTCATCCCGGCCGTCTCGACGAGCTGGGCCGCAATGCTCGCCTTCTCGGTCGTCAACGGCCTGGGTTTCGGCTGCTACATGGCCGTGGACACGGCGCTGGTCACCATGGTGCTGCCGAAGGCCGAGGACGCGGCGCGCGACATGGGTGTGCTCAACATCGCCAACGCGGGACCGCAGATCGTCGCCCCGTTCGTCGCCTCGCTCATCGTCTCGCTGAGTGGCGGATACACGGCCCTGTTCCTGGTCGCGGCCGTACTGTCGGTCCTCGGGGCCGTCGCGGTGCGCCCGATCCGTACCGTTCGCTGACGTAGAGAGGCACTGTCGTGCAGCTGCACACCACCACCTGGGGAGAAGGCGAGCGAGTCGCACTCCTGATCCACGGCATCATGGCCGACCACCGCACCTGGCGGCGGGTCGGACCGGTGCTCGCGGAGCGCGGCTACCGGGTGGTGGCCGTGGATCTGCGCGGCCACGGCGCCAGCGGCCGGGCCGCGGCCCCTTCGGGGTACACGCCTCAGGACTACGCCGACGATCTGGTCGAAACCCTGCCCGCCGGGGCCGAGTTGGCGATCGGCCACTCTCTCGGCGGACTGACCCTGGCCACCGCGGTGGAGCGGCTCGCCCCGCGCCGGGCCGTGTACGTGGACCCGGCCTGGCATCTGCCCTCGGGCCCGGGCGGCTACCAGCCGGAGCTGTTCACCCAGGCCAAGTCGCTGACCCGGGACCACATACGGCAGTTCAACCCGCGATGGGAGGACGAGGACCTGGACATCGAGGTCGACTCCGTACGCCGGTGGGACGAGCGGTCGGCACACGGCCTGCTGCCGTTCACGGGCAAGGACCTGTGGCCGGCCCGCGCGGTGGTGCCCTCGCTGCTGATGCTCGCCGACCCGAGCATGCTGGTGGCTCCGGAGCGGGCGCGGATGCTCGAGGAACGCGGCTTCGAACTCCGTACGGTCGCCGGCGCGGGGCACACGATCCACCGGGACGACTTCGACGGGTTCATGACCGCCCTGCAGGGCTGGATCTGACGCCGGTCATCTGCGCGCCATCGTGGGCGGGTTGACGGTCGACGACGTGATCCGGGACCGGGAGAAGCTGACCGGGCAGGCCCGTTCGGCCTGTGGCACCGAGATGGAGAAGCTCGGTCTGATCGTCGACTCGCTGCAGATCCATGAGATCGAGGACCCGACCGGGTACATCAAGCATCTGGCCGCGCCGCATGCGGCGGCCGGCCAGCGCGACGCGCGGATCGCGCAGGCGGAGGTCAAGGAGACCGAGCCGGCGAGCGCCGCGCAGGCGACGGCGACCCGGTCGACCGGTGAGGCGGAGGCGGCGGCCCGGCAGGCGCGGGGGCTCGCCGTCGCCGAGGCGACCCGGGCCAAGGGCCTTGCCGAGGCCGAGTCGATCAAGGCCCGGGCGGCGGCGCTCGCCGGGAACCAGGAGGCCGTGGTCGCTCAGCAGCCGGCCGAGAAGTGGCCGGAGATCGTCCAGGCGGGTGCGTCGGCCTTCGGCAACGTGGACCAGATGGTCCTGCTGAACGGCGCCGACGGCATGGCGGAGAGGTTCGCCAAAGCGCTGACCATGGGCGGGACGGGTCTCGGCCTGGCCCGTCAGATGCTCGCGACGATGCATCCGGGCGCGCCGGCCGGCGCGCCGCTCGGGGTGAACGGCGCAGTGGCGCCCGCTCCCCGTACCGCGACAGGCCGGGCCCGGCGCCGTGATGGCGTCGGGCCCCGGTCGTGGCGTGTGCGGAAGGTCAGTTGTGGCCGAACTTCCGCTCCTTCTTGTGGGAGACCTGCTCGATGATCGGCCGCGGGGTCTCGCGCACGGCCGGCGTCTGTTCCTTGGCCGTCGCCTCGGTCCTGTGTTCATGACCGCCCGTACGGGCACCACGGTTCACCCGGGTCTGTTTCTTGCCCACGATCGTGCCTCCTGCCGCCGGAACTCGGACACTGGGCCGTTTTCAGCCTCGCACGCGGGTACGAACACCGCATGTCAGGGAGTGGCCGTGCCCTGGGGCCGTCAGGCGCGTGTCAGGCGCCCGCGAGGACCCGCTGGAAGGCACGCAGGGTCGTGGCCCCCGCCGTACGGTCGAGGATGGCGAAGACGATCTCGTCGAAGTGGCCGGCGAACCGACCCTCGCCGGTGAGCAGCGCCCGGAAGGCGCCCGCGACCTCGGCCGGGTCGTTCTGGAAGACGCCGCAGCCCCAGGCGCCGAGGACGAGCCGGCGGTAGCCGCCCGCCACGGCCGTCTCCAGGACCCGCTCGGCGCGCCCGGCGAGGACGGCGGGGATCCGGTCGGCGAGATGCGGGGTCCGCCGGCGGATCACGCCCGCGTTCGGGGCGGGCGAGGTGAGGAAGCCGACCGTGAACGGCTCGCCGAGGAGCCCGCCCCGGTCGTCACGGAAGACCGGGACGCCTGGGGGTACCTCCCATGCCGAAGGCTATGGGGGAGAGAGAATCACCCGGTCCGAGTAGAAGGCGTCTCTCCCCCAGGGCTTCGCCTGGGAGGTGCCCCCAGCCCGGTGGTGCGCGTAGTACTCGGGGGCGCGCAGCAGCGCGGTGTACAGGGCGGAGGCCCGGCAGACGGCCTCTTCCTGGGCCTGCGCGCCGTTCAGGTAGCCACCGCCGGGGTTGCGGGCGGACGCGAAGTTGAGGACGGCCACGGGGGCCGGGTCGGACCTGGTCAGCCGGCGGGCGGCGACGAGGCTGCTCTCGTCGGTGACCTCGATGGTGGTGGTGCGGCCGGTGTCCGGCGTGACGGGGACGGGTTCGGGGCCGTAGAGCCGGGTTCCGGCCACCGCGGCGGTGAGCTCCGCCTCGATGGAGACCGTCCGGCCGTCGGGGGCCCGGTAACGGCCCGCTTCGACGATCTCCTCGGTCTGCTTCGCGATCCCCCGCAGTCGTGCACTCATGCCCGCAAGCTTGATCGAATCCGATCCCCCGGGGCAACGGGATATTCACCGTGGGGCCGGAGGGGCGCTCTTGCACGCCCGTCGGAGGTGGCTTTAGGTGGAATCAGCGCCTTCCAGGACAGGAGGATCCGACATGTCGTCGAGCGGCATATCGCGGAGCGGTCCGGCCCTCACCGAGGACGAAGCCGAGGACCTGCTGCGATGTATCTGCTTCAAGACGGGCCCGCCCCGCACGGTCGGGGCGGAGGTGGAATGGCTCGTCCACGAGCTGCGTGACCCGCGGCTTCCCGTCCCGGCCGACCGCCTGGCCTCGGCCGTCGACACCGTACGGTCGCTGCCGCTGGCCTCGGCACTGACCTTCGAACCCGGCGGACAGCTGGAGCTCAGCTCGCCGCCCGCCCTCTCGCTCATGAGCTGCGTCGACACCCTCGCGGCCGATCTCCGCGCGGTGCGCGAGGCGCTCGCCCCTCTCGGACTCTCCCTCAGCGGCTACGGGGTCGACCCCTGGAACGCGCCGCGCGACCGGCTTCTGCACGAGCCCCGGTACGACGCGATGGAGACCGTTCTCGACCGTTCGGGCCCCGCCGGCCGAGCCATGATGTGCGACTCGGCATCCGTGCAGATCTGCCTCGACGCCGGTCACGAGGAGCCGGGGCCGCTCGGCTACCACCGCCGCTGGCAACTGGCCCATCTGCTGGGCGCCGTACTGGTGGCGGCCTTCGCCAACTCCCCCGTCCACGGCGGCCGTCTGACCGGCTGGCGCTCGACCCGGCAGGCGCTGTGGACCGATCTCGACCCGGCACGGGCGCTCGCCCCCGCGCCGGACGGCGAGCCCCGTGCGGCCTGGGCCGCGCACGTCCTTGACACACCGGTGATGTGCGTACGCGGCGAGGAGACGCCGTGGGCCGTGCCGGAGGGGCTGACCTTCCGGGAGTGGCTGCGCACCGGGCACCCCCGCCCGGCCCGCGAGGACGATCTGCACTACCACCTGACCACACTCTTCCCGCCGGTGCGGCCGCGCGGGCATCTGGAGCTGCGGATGATCGACGCTCAGTCCGGCCCGGACGGCTGGATCGTGCCGGTGGCCGTGACCACGGCGCTCTTCGAGGATCCGGAGGCCGCCGAGACGGTCTACCGGGCCGTGAAACCGCTGGGCGAGCGGGCCGGTTTCCAGGCGCCGCCGCGCAATCCGCTCTGGCTGGCCGCGGCCAGGGACGGGCTCACGGACCCCGATCTGCACGCCGCCGCCCTGGTGGCGTTCCCGGCCGCCCTCGAGGCGCTCCCCCGGATCGGGGCGAGCCCCGCGGTCCGGCAGGCGGTGGCCGCCTTCCACGAACGCCATGTCGTGCCCGGCCGCTGTCCCGCCGACGAACTCGCCGACGAATTCCAGGAGGTGGCGTCGTGACGGTGACCGATCCCATGGCTCTGCGCCGGCGGGCGCTCGACGCGCTCACCACCGCGCGCGAGCGCACCGCGCTGCTCACCTCCTGCGTCGAGGACGACGAACTCACCGCTCAGCACTCTCCCTTGATGTCCCCGCTGGTGTGGGACCTGGCGCACATCGGCAACCAGGAGGAGCAGTGGCTGTGGCGGGCCGTCGCCGGACGGGACGCCCTGCGCCCGGAGATCGACTCGATCTACGACGCCTTCGAGCACCCCCGCGCCACCCGCCCCGCCCTGCCCCTGCTGCCGCCGGCCGAGGCCCGCGCCTACGCGTCCGACGTACGCGGCCGGGTCCTGGACGTCCTGGAGCGGACGCCGCTGGAGGGCCGCCCGCTGGTCGAGGCCGCGTTCGCCTTCGGGATGATCGCCCAGCACGAACAGCAGCACGACGAGACCATGCTGATCACCCATCAGCTGCGCAAGGGGCCGGCCGCGCTGAGCGCTCCCCCGCCGCCGGCGACGGAGACCGGCCGCCTTCCGACCGAAGTCCTGGTCCCTGGTGGCCCGTTCACCATGGGAACGTCCGACGAGGCGTGGGCGCTGGACAACGAGCGTCCGGCGCACACCCGGGTCGTGCCGGCGTTCTTCATCGACACCGTCCCCGTCACCAACGGCGCGTACATGGCGTTCGTCGCGGACGGCGGCTACACGGACGAACGCTGGTGGCAGGCGGAGGGCTGGGCGCGGATCCGGCAGCACGACATCGGCGCGCCGCTGTTCTGGCGCCGCTCGGGCGGCCAGTGGCTGCGTCGCCGCTTCGGCGTCACGGAGCCGGTGCCCGAGGACGAGCCGGTGGTGCACGTCAGCTGGTACGAGGCGGACGCCTACGCCCGCTGGGCCGGGCGCAGGCTCCCCACGGAGACGGAGTGGGAGAAGGCGGCCCGGCACGATCCGGCGACCGGACGTTCGCGCCGCTACCCCTGGGGTGACGCCGACCCCGCGCCCGTGCACGCCAATCTCGGCCAGCGACATCTGCGGCCGGCCCCGGCCGGAAGCTACCCGGAGGGCGCTTCGCCGCTCGGGGTACGGCAGTTGATCGGGGATGTGTGGGAGTGGACGTCCAGCGACTTCCTGCCGTATCCGGGGTTCACGGCCTTCCCGTACAAGGAGTACTCGGAGGTGTTCTTCGGGCCCGCGCACAAGGTGCTGCGCGGCGGGTCCTTCGCGGTCGACGCGGTGGCCTGCCGGGGCACGTTCCGCAACTGGGACCTGCCGGTGCGCCGGCAGATCTTCTCCGGTTTCCGGACCGCACGGGACGCGGAGCTCTCCTGATGTGCCGCCATCTCGCCTTCGTCGGTGAGCCGGTGACGCTCGGGGAGCTGCTGCTGCGGCCGCCGCACTCGCTGGAGCGGCAGGCGTGGCAGCCGCGCAGCCAGGTCAGCGGGGTGGTGAACGCGGACGGCTTCGGCGTCGGCTGGTACGCGGACGGCGATCCGGTGCCGGCGCGCTACCGCCGGGCCGCGCCCATCTGGGGCGACCTCACCCTGGCCGACCTCGCCCGGGTCGTGCGCACCGGGGCTCTCCTCGCGGCGGTCCGTGGCGCCACCCGGCCGGGCGCGGACGGGGAGGCCGCGGCGGCCCCGTTCGCGGCCGGGCCGTGGCTGTTCAGCCACAACGGGGCGGTCGCGGGCTATCCCGACTCGCTGACCGGCCTGGCCGGGTCGCTGTCCGCCGCCGAGCTGGTCTCCCTGCAGGCCCGCACGGACTCGGCGCTGGTGTGGGGCCTCGTGCTGCACCGGCTGCGGGCCGGTGACGCGCCGGGGCCGGCGCTCGCCGACACCGTACGGGAGGTCGCCGAGGCCGACCCGGACTCCCGGCTCAACCTGCTGCTCACCGACGGGACGGAGATCACCGCCACGAGCTGGGGGAACTCCCTCTGGTACCTCGGGCGTCCCGACCGCACGGTCGTGGCCTCGGAACCGTACGACGACGATCCACTCTGGCGCGAGGTGCCGGACCGCACCCTGCTGTCCGCCACCCGCACCGATGTCACCCTCACCCCGCTCAAGGAGCCCTCCCCGTGAGTCCGTTCCAGCTGACCCGCACCCTTCCCGAGGACGCCACCGGCGCCGATCTGCGCGCCGATGTGCTCCACGGTCTGACCCGCATGCCCAAGGAGCTGCCGCCGAAGTGGTTCTACGACGCGCGCGGCAGCGAACTGTTCGAGGAGATCACCCGGCTCCCCGAGTACTACCCGACCCGCGCCGAGCGGGAGATCCTGATCGCCCGGGCGCCCGACATCGCGGCGGCGACGGGGGCGCGCACGCTGGTCGAGCTGGGCTCCGGCTCCTCGGAGAAGACCCGGTTCCTGATCGACGCGCTGCTGCCCGGCCTGGACAGCTATGTGCCGGTGGACGTGAGCGAGTCGGCGCTGAGGGGTGCGGCCGAGACGCTGCTCGCGGAGCGGCCCGGGCTCCACATCCACGCCCTGGTCGCCGACTTCACCCGGGGCCTCGCGCTGCCCGGTACGCCGGGGCCGCGCCTGGTGGCGTTCCTCGGGGGCACCATCGGCAACCTGCTGCCCGCCGAGCGCGGGGTGTTCCTGCGTTCGGTGCGGGCGATGCTGGCGCCGGGCGACGCGCTGCTGCTCGGCACGGACCTGGTGAAGGACGAGGCGACGCTGGTCGCCGCCTATGACGACGCGGCCGGGGTGACGGCCGCGTTCAACAAGAACGTGCTGGCCGTGATCGCGCGTGAGCTGGACGCGGACGTGCAGCCGGACGACTTCGACCATGTGGCGATCTGGGACCGGGAGCGGGAGTGGATCGAGATGCGGCTGCGGGCGCGTCAGGCGCTCACGGTGAAGATCCCCGAGCTGGATCTCGTGGTGCCCTTCGAGGCGGGCGAGGAGGTACGGACGGAGGTGTCGGCGAAGTTCCGTCAGGCGGGTGTGCGCAAGGAGCTGGCGGAGGCCGGTCTTGAGCTGACCCGCTGGTGGACGGATACGGAGGGGCGGTTCGCGCTGTCGCTGGCGACGGCGCGCTGAGCCGCCAGGGCAAGGGCGCGGCGGTCCGGATACTGGACGATGGATATCGGATCCAGTATCCGGATCTCCGCGGTGATCTCGCGGGCCGTCACGATCCGCCAGAGCGAGGCGGCGAGCGGATCATCGCCCACGAAGGCCGCGGGCCCGGCGGGCCGGTACACCAGCCGTACCGGCTGGACGGCGGCTGAGGCGTCGAGCGCGGCCTGGAAGGCGGCGGGCCGGAAGGCGCCCCCGCGGCGGCCGCACCAGGTGGAGCCCTCCGGGAAGACGATCACCCGGCCGCCGCCCGCGAGGGCCCGGGCCATCGCCCGGACGGTGTCGGGCAGGGCCCGCAGCCGGTCGCGGTCGATGAAGAGGGTGCCGCCCCGCGCCGCGAGGGGTCCGAGCACCGGCCAGGCCCGGACCTCTCGCTTGGCGAGCATCCGGCCGGGCAGGACGGCGGCGATGAGCGGGATGTCCAGCCAGGAGATGTGGTTGGCGACGACCAGCAGGGGCCCCTCGGCGGGGGCGGAGGCTCCCGTCACTGTGATGCGGACACCGAAGGCCCGGAGGACCGTCCGGCACCAGCCGCGGACGAGGGCCCGCCGTGCGGTGCCCGGCAGCGCCGCCGTCAGGGGCGCGAGCAGCACCCCGGTGAGGACGGCGGCGAGGCCCGCGGCCAGCCGGGCCGCGGCCAGGACGGGCCCGGCGGCCGGACCGGTGTGCCGCGCGCAGGGATCGGGAGCGCACGGCGAGGTGGGCAGCCAGGGCGAGGCGGGGCCGGCGGCGGTCACTGTGCCGGGGCGAGGGCGAGGAAGTGGCGCAGATAGCGGGGGTTGGTGTTGCGCAGCGACAGCAGGACGTAGAGGTCGGCGACCCCGAAGTCCACGTCGTGGGCGGGCGCTCCGCAGACCCAGGCGCCGAGCCGCAGATAGCCGCGGAGCAGCGGCGGGAGTTCGACGCGGCCCTCGGGACGGGTGATGCCGTCGGGGGTCCAGAGCTTGTGCGGGGTGACCCAGTACTCCTCGGGGGCGAGGTTCTTGGCCTTGACGGTGTCCCAGGTGGCGGCGGCGAGCGTGCCCCCGTCGGCGAGCGGGATCGAGCAGCAGCCGGCGAGCCAGTTGTGGCCGGTGCGGGTCATGTAGCGGGCGAGCCCGGCCCAGATCAGGGCGATGACGGCGCCGTTGCGGTGGGCGGGATGGACGCAGGAGCGGCCGACCTCGACGAGGTCGTCACGGATGGGTGCGAGCCGGCCGAGGTCGAACTCGCTCTCGGAGTAGAGGCGTCCGGCGATCCGGGCACGGTCGGGCGGCAGCACGCGGTAGGTGCCGACGACCTCGCCGGTGGCCTCCTCGCGTACCAGCAGGTGGTCGCAGTACGCGTCGAAGGCGTCGGTGTCGAGGCCCGGCTCGGGTCCGTCGAGCCGGGCCCCCATCTCGCCCGCGAAGACCTGGTGACGCAGCCGCTGCGCGGCGCGGACGTCCTCCTGGGTGCGGGCGAGACAGACGACGTAGCGGGGTTCCTCCTCGGTGGACGGTCCTGCGGTCCGGGGCCCCGGCTCCGGCTCCGGCCGCGGCTGCGGCTGGGCCGGAACTCCGGTGAGCGGGGCGGCCGCGAGGGACACACCGGCGGGGACGGGGACGGCGGGTGCGAGCGCGGGTGCGACGGCGGCCGCGGGCGACGGTGCGGGCATGTCGGGCTCCTCCGGCGTACGGAAGGGGGACGGTGAGGGCCGGGCCGCGTGTGCGGTGGTCCGGCTCCTTACTTCTTCCGTGACCGGCTGGATTCGACATGACTGTTCGGGGGATCGCGGGTGTGCGGACGCTGAATGCTATTCGGCGAGGGCTTGGGTGATCTGTCCCGATGCGGCCTCGGCGGCCGTCTTCGGGTCCTCGCCCTGGAGGACGGCGGTCATGTACGGCTTGATCGGATTGGCCGCCTCGACGTCGGCCCACTGCGGCGAGTTGGGGGTCGCCTTGCCGCGCGCCGCGCCGACGGCCATGACGGCGGTCGCCTCCTGCCCCTCGACGACGGAGGCGAGGGAGCTCTTGTTGGGGACGTAGTTCATGGCGCGGGCGAGTTCCGTCTGCCACTCCTCGCCGGCCAGGGCCTTGACGACGTCGATGGCCGCCGACCGCTCGGGGGCGTTCTCCGGGACGATCAGGTCGGAGCCGCCGGTGAAGACGGCGCAGGGCTGTCCGGCCTTCTTGCCGGGTATGGGGAAGAAGCCGAGCTTGTCCTTCAGCCCCGGGTTGGCCTTGGTGATGGCGGCGACGGCGCTGGGGGCGGCGATGATCTGGGCGACGTCCCCCTCGGCGAAGACCTCGGCCTGGGGCGGGGTCTGCTCGTCGGCGTCCTTCGGGCCGGAGCCGAGGGACTGCAGGTCCTTGTAGAAGTCCATGCCGCGCAGGGCGGCGGGGCTGTCCAGGGCGCCGGTCCACTCGCCGCCCCTCTCCTCGGCGAGCTCGCCGCCCTCGTCCCAGATGAATCCCGCGAGGGTGTACCAGTCCTGTCCCGCGAGGTAGATGCCCTGGGAGCCGCTGCGGTTGAGCTTCTCGGTGTCGTCGAGCCACTGGGCCCGGGTGGCGGGCGGCTTGGTGAGGCCGGCCTGCTCGAAGAGGTCCTTGTGGTAGATCACGATGCGGTTGGCGGCGTACCAGGGGATGCCGTACTGGGATCCCCCGATGCGGCCGGGCTCGGCGAGGCCGGGCAGCCAGTCCTCACTGCCGAGGTCGCGCACGGACTCCAGGGTCAGGTCGTAGAGCTTGTCGGTGTCCGCGTACTGGGCGACCTGGGTGTTGCCGACCTCGATGACATCGGGGCCGCCCTCCCCCTGGATCGCCTCGGTGACCTTCTTGCCGATCCCGGTCCACTCCTGGAAGGTGAACTCCAGTTCGATGCCCTGGTGCTTGGCCTCGTACGCGGTGGTGAAACGCTGGAGGAAGTCCTCGCTGACACTGTCGCGCATCAGCCAGATGTCGACCGTGCGATGCCGGTCGGCACCGCCGGGGAGAAGGCCGCAGCCGGCGAGCGCGAGGGCGGTTGCGGCGGCCAGGGGGCAGACGAGATGGCGGTTCTTCACGTAGGTCACCTTCTGCGTTCCATGAATGGAGTGCGGCATGGGGAGCTGACCCGTCGTGGGGGGACCGAACGGCGTGTTCGCGCGGGACATGTGGCCTGGATTCTGGTCTGGACCAATCGCTTGGTCAAGCCCCGGCCGATCCGGTTCCGGGCAGGCGTGCCGTGCACGCCCGCCCGTTACTCCCGGTAGGGGCGGGGGCCGGTGCTACGGGACGGCCGGTACGGAGTCCTCGAAGGCCGTGCCCGCCGTGCGGTACGTCGCGATCTTGGCGGCCACCTGGGCCGGGGTCAGCACCTGGTCCTTCACGTGCAGGACGTAGTCGACCTTCTGGTCGTAGGCGCGCGCGGTGGTGGAGCTCTGGCCGGCGAGGTCGATCAGCCACTGGTTGAAGTTGATGGACATCGGGCGCTCGGGGAGATAGCGGGCGTCGTGCCGGCCGAACTCCTGGCCGTCGACGTAGTAGACGATCGTGCTGTCGTCGATGGTCAGGACGAGGTCGTGCCAGCCCGCGTAGCTCGCCCGGACCTCGGAGTGCTGGTTGACGGCCTCCCAGGGATCGGGCCGGTAGGTCTCCCACGAGGTGGTGTAGAGGATGTTGGCGGGCTCGCCCCAGCCGCCGTTGGGCAGGTACTCGAAGTCGTACTCGGCGTAGTCGTCCGCCATCGGCGCCTTGAGGTCGTTGATGGTGAAGAACGTCTGGACGAGGTGGTCGCCGTCCGGTCCGGAGAGCGGCGCGTCGGAGAAGTGGACCCGGGCCGCGTAGGTGCCGTTCCTGAACTTCGTGGAGCGGGTGAGGATCTCGGTCTGCCGGGTGGACTCGGCGGTGCCGGCGGTCGAGGTCCTGAGGTTCATGATCGAATTGGATCCCTCCTTGGCGAAGGTGACGTTCTCGGGCGCCCAGACGGCGCCGGGCACGCCCGGTCCGCCGGAGTTGGAGCGCACGCTCCAGCCGTGGGCGGCGATCGCCGGGTCGGTGTGGCCGGTGTAGTCGAAGTCGTCGAAGAGCGCGGCCCCCGAAGGCGGCGGCGTCGTCGGGTCCGTGGGGGTCGGGGTGGGGGTGGGCTCGTTGCCTGCGGGCGCCGTGCCCCAGACCTGGACGCCGCCGACGGTGGCGGTGACCTTGCTCCAGTTCGCGTACGCCGTCTGGGTCGGCCCGAAGGAGTAGTCGTCGTTCTGGTTCAGGGGCTGCCAGTTCGAGCGGTGGAAGCGCAGCTGCATGTCGCCCGTGTCGGCGCCGGGCGCCAGACTGCCCGCGCCGGCGGTGAAGCCGACCTCCAGATAGCGGTCGGCGGTCGCGGTGGGGGTGGCGAGCGTACCGAAGGTGCCGGTGAGGTTGGCGCAGCCCTTCACGGCCCAGGAACAGGCGTAGGTGTACGAGGCTCCCGCGTCGGCCTTGAAGTAGTACCGCAGCTTCACCTGGCTCAACGGGACGCTCGACGCACCGGTGTTGACCACCTTGAACCAGGGCTCCACCTGGTCGCTCCCGGTGGCGCTCTGCCGGTACTGGACGGTGACGGCCTCGCCGGCCGCGGCGGCCGGGAGGGCGGTCAGCGCGGTGGCGCCGAGGCCGGTCACGGCGGCGACGGCGAGCGCGGCGCGTATCCGCAGGCCGGCGCCGATCGGTCGGGCACTCGCCGGTCGGGCGCTCGCCGGTCGGGTACCCGCCGGTCGGGCACCCGCCGGTCGGGCGCTCGTCGGCTGGACACGCGTCGGTCGGTCACTCATGGGGATTCCTCTCCTTGGACGGAGGTGGGGGAAAGGCGGCGCGGCACCCGGAGGGTGTCGAGCCGGGTCCGGTGGTGGCGCAGCCGGGCCTGGAAGCCGGCCCAGTCCCTGCGCCCGGTCCAGGCGGTCTCGGCCAGGGCGCAGAGCCGGGGGAAGGCCAGGTACTCGGCGTGCGCGGCGGTGGGGACGTACTCGGTCCACAGTTGGGCCTGGGTGCCGAGGACCCGCGCGGTCTCCGCCGGGCTCCAGTGGGCCGGCGCGGGGTCGGTGCCGTGGACGGCTCGCAGGTCGACGACGGCGCCCGGCTGGCCGGGCGGCTCGTGGGGGCTCGCCGACTGGGGGTAGTCGAGATAGGTGGAGCGGTGGGGGGCCATGACGACCTGGTGGCCGCGGCGGGCGGCGGTGCGCCCGTGGGCGGTGTCCCGCCAGGGCATGACCGTGAAGTACGGGGGGAGGTCGGCGCCGGTCTCGGTCCAGCCGAGCGGCCGGCGGCCGGCGTCGAGGAGGTGGCGCCCGACCTGTTCCATGAACCAGCCGTGCAGGGCGTCCGGGCCGTCGAGTCCCTGCTCCGCGACGCGGCGGCGGGCGACGGGCGAGGCGTGCCACTCGGCGGTCGGGCACTCCTCGCCGCCGATGTGGACGTGGGGCGAGGGGAAGACGTCGAGGACCTCGTCGAGGACCTCGCGGCAGAAGTCGAGGACCTCGTCGTGGACGCCGAGGACGGTGTCGCACACGCCCCAGCGGTCCCAGACGCCCAGGGCGCGGTCCGGCCGGTTGCCGAGTTCGGGGTAGGCGGCCAGGACTGCCCTGGCGTGGCCGGGCATCTCGATCTCGGGCACGACGGTGATCCCCCGCTCGGCCGCGTGCCGTACCAGACCGGCGAGTTCGGAGCGGGTGTAGGCGCCGCCGTGCGGGAGGCCGCCGATCTCGGTGAGGCGGGGACGGGCGGCGACCGGCATGCGCCAGCCCTGGTCGTCGGTGAGGTGGAGATGGAGGACGTTGAGTTTGTGGAGGGCGAGGAGGTCGACGTACCTCCGGAGGAAGGAGACGGGCCGGAAGTGCCGGGCGACGTCGAGCATGGCTCCGCGCCAGGAGAACCGGGGCACGTCGGTGATCTGTACGCAGGGCACGGACCACTCGACGCCGCGGACGGGCTCGTCGTGAAGTGCCTGCACGGGCAGGAGTTGACGGAGCGTCTGGACTCCGGCGAGCAGACCCCGGGGCCGGGCGGCGCGCAGCAGGACCCCCTCGGGGCCGACGGTGAGGCCGTACCCCTCGTCGCCGAGACCGGTGAGGGCGGGGTCGAGGGCGAGGACGACGGGGCCGTCGGAGCGGGAGGGCAGCCGGAGGCCGGTGGCGGGCCGTAGCAGGGTGCGCAGCAGTTCCGCGGCGCCTTCGGCGCCGGGGGCGATCGTGAGTGCGGTGGCGGCGTCGAAGGTGAACCTTCCCGGAAGGAGCGTGAGTTGGGTGGGGTGCGGGACGAGCTGGGGCGGCACGGGCATGGCGGGGCGCTATCCCTTCACGGCTCCGCCGGTCATTCCGGCGGCGACCCGGCCCTGCAGGACCAGGAAGAGGGCGAGGACGGGCAGGGCGAAGAGCGTGGACGCGGCCATGGTGGCGCCCCAGTCGGTGCCGAAGACGTTGGAGAAGGAGGAGAGCCAGACGGGCAGGGTCCGGTCGTCCTGGTTCTTGATGATGAGCATGTTGGCGAAGGCGTACTCGTTCCAGGCGGTGATGAAGCCGAAGAGCGAGGTGGCCAGCAGCCCGGGGGCGAGCAGCGGAAGGGTCACCCGGCGGAAGGCCTCGACGCGGGTGCAGCCGTCGACCTGGGCGGCCTCTTCGAGCTCGGCGGGGACGGCGGCGAGGAAGGAGCGCAGGGTGACGATGGTGAACGGCAGGGTGATCATGAAGTAGATCAGGGTCAGGGTGACCAGCCGGTCGAGCAGGCCGGCGTCCCGGGCGATGACGTACATCGGGATCAACAGCGCCTCCCACGGCGCCACTTGTGCGATGAACACCATGAGGACGAAGGCACGCCGGCCGCGCCAGCGCATCCGGGCGACGGCGAAGGCGGCGCCGAGTGCCACGACGAGGGCGAGCAGGACGCAACCGGCCGTGACGATCAGGCTGTTGCGCCAGAAGAGCCAGAATCCGTCCGCCTCGACGGCATGCGCGAAGTGCTCCAGGGTGAGGGAGGTCGGCAGCAGGACGGGGGTCTCGGACTGGATGTCGGGGGTGGGCTTGAAGGCCGTGGAGACCATCCAGTACACCGGGAAGACGCAGAGGACGAAGACCGTCAGGGCGGCGGCGTTCAAGGGGAGTCGGACTCTGAGCCGGCGCAGGGCGCGGGGATTCACCGGTCGGCCTCCTGCCGGAACATCTGGCGGAAGTAGGCGATCAGCACGGCGACGAGGATGAGGACGGTCAGCGTCGAGACGGCCGAGCCGAGGTCGTAGCGGTGCAGCGACTGGGCGACCCGGTACGCGTAGACCGGCAGGGTGGTCGTCGCCTCGCCGGGGCCGCCGCGGGTGACGGCCCAGATCTGGGCGAAGCAGCGGAAGACCCAGATGACTTCGAGGCACAGAACCAGACCGAAGATCGGCCGCACCAGCGGCAGGGTGATCGACTGGAAGATCCGCCAGGCCCCGGCTCCGTCCAGGCGGGCCGACTCGTACAGCTCCTCGGGGACGGTCAGCAGGGCGGAGTGCAGGGTGATGGCGGCGAAGGGGACCGACTGCCACACCACGAGCAGGACGAGGACGGTGAAGGCGGCCGTGCCGTCGGCGAGCCAGGAGTACCCCTCGAAGGACGTGAACCCGAGGCGTACGAGGACCCAGTTGACGATGCCGAGGCGGGAGGCGAAGAGCCACTGGAAGACGGTGGTGGTGGCGATGACGGGGCTCGCCCAGGCGAGGACGAGCCCGCTCGTCACGAGGATCCGCATCCCCCGGCCGAGCCGTCGCATCATCAGCGCGACGAGCGTGCCGATCACCATGATCAGGACGACGTTGACGAGGGTCCACCAGAAGGTGCGCCGGACGACCTCCCAGAACTCCGGGTCGGTCAGGACCGTTCGGTAGTTCCGGAGTCCGACGAAGGAGGCTCCGCCCCGGATGAGTTCGGCCATTCCGTAGTGCTGGAAGGAGATCAGCAGGTTGCGGACGAGGGGGTACCCGAGGAGCAGGGCGCCGCCGAGGACGGTCGGGGCGACGAGGAGGTAGGGCCTGAGGGTGGCCCCGCGACGCGGCCCGCTCACGAGCCGAGGGTCTTGGTGATGCTCTCCGACGCGGCCTTGGCCGCCTGCGCCGGGTCGGTGCCGGTGAGCACTGCGGTCATGTACTGCTTGATCGGGTTGGTGGCCTCCACGGCCGCCCACTGGGGGGAGTTGGGCGTCGCGCGGCCCTGTGCGGCGCCGGCGGCCATGGCCGCCGTGCCCTCGTCGTCCCGGATCACATGGGCGAGCGAGGTGCGGTTGGGGACGTAGCTCATGGTCCTGGCCATCTCCGTCTGCCACTTCTCGCCGGCGAGCGCCTTGACGACCTCGTAGGCGGCGTCGGGGTGGGCGGAGGCTTCGGGGACGATGAGGTCGGAGCCGCCGGTGAAGACCGCGCCGGGCTTGTCCGCCGTCCTGCCGGGGATCGGGAAGAAGCCGAGCTTGCCCTTGAGCGCCGGATTGGCCTGTTCGACGATCTTCGCGCCGCCGGGTACGGCGATGATCTGGGCGACGTCGCCCTTGGCGAAGACGTCGGCCTGTGGCGGCTTGGCCTCGTCGGAGTCCTTGGGGCCCCTGCCGAGGGCCTGGAGCTGCCGGTAGAAGTCCATGCCCGCGAGGGCCTGCGGGGTGTCGAGCGCGCCCTTCCACGCCTTGGCGTCCCGTACGGCGAGGTCGCCGCCTTCCTCCCAGACGAAGCCCGAGAGCGTGTACCAGTTCTGCCCGGGGAGGTAAATGCCCTGCGTCTTGCCCTTGTTGAGCTTGGCGGTGACGGTGAGCCACTCGGCGCCGGTCTTGGGCGGGGCGCTGATGCCGGCCTGGGCGAAGAGGTCCTTGTGGTAGATGACGACACGGTTGGCGGCGTACCAGGGGATGCCGTACTGCTTGCCGTCGACCTTCCCCGGCTCGGCGAGTCCGGGCAGCCAGTCGGCCCCGTTCAGCTCGGCGACCTTGGCGCTGAGGTCGCGGACGCCGCCGCTCGCCGCGTACTGCGCGACCTGGGTGTTGCCGACCTCGATGACATCGGGGGCGTCGTTGCCGGCCAGGGCCGCGGTGATCTTCTCGCCGATGCCGTCCCACTCCTGGATCTGGATGTCGAGGGTGATGCCCTGGTGGGTGGCCTCGAAGTCGGTGCGGAAGCGGGTGAGGAACGCGTCGGTGACGCTGTCCTTCATGATCCAGACGGTGACCTTCCCTGTTCCTCCGGCGGTCGCGGGGTCGTCGGTCGCGCCGCAGGCGGTGGCGGTGGCGCAGAGGGCCAGCGTCGCCACGAGGGCGACAGGGCCGGCGAGGGAGCGGATGTTCACGGGCACCTCGAAGAATAGTTGACCAATTGGTCAAGTGGTCAGATGCGTGACCAGAAGGTGGCATGGACCAATGAGGCCGTCAACCCCTTGAAAAATATGCGCTGTTCACTCACTCGGCGGCCATGCGACGGTCAGGAAGTCTGGTTAGGATGAGCCTTACCAGTTGACCAGTCAGGGAGAACGCATGAAGGACGGCCCCTCGGGCGGGGTGCTGAAGAGAGAGCGCGTACGGGAACATCTGCTGGGCCTGATCGACGCGGGCCGCCCCGGGGACGCCATCCCCTCCGAGCGCACCCTGTGCGCCACGCTCGGCGTCTCCCGCCCCACCCTGCGCGCCGCCGTCGACGAACTCGTCGCGACGGGCGCCCTGGTACGGGAACACGGACGCGGCATGTTCGTCGCACCGGCCAAGATCACCCAGCAACTCGCCCCGGACAACGGGGCGTTCACCGTTCCGCGCGCCTCCGGCAGCTGGTCCGGCACGGTCCTGGAGTCCGCCACGCTCCGGGCCGGTGCGCGCATCGGCCGCAAGCTCCGCCTCTCCCCCGCCGCCGAGCTCCTCTACATCGCCCGCCTCCGCCTGGTCGACGGCTCCCCCATGGCGATCGAGCACCTGCACATCCCGGCGGACCTGGTCCCCGCCGCGCTCACCGCGCAGGAGCTGGAAGCCGGCGACCTCTACGACCATCTCAGGGACCACCACCGCATCCACGTCCGGGAGGCGACGCAGTCGATCGAGCCCACCGTCGTGAGCGAGGCGGAGGCCGCCCTCCTGGACGTCCCGGTCCTGTCCCCCGCCCTGCTGATCGAACGCCTCACCCTGGACACCTCGGGCCGGCCGGTGGAGTACGTCCACTCCGTGTACCGGGGCGACCGCTACCGGATCGTCTCCCGGCTCGACTTCACCCGCGACGGCGTCGTGACCTCCTCGACGGCCGGGGATGCATACTGACCGCCGGACGACAGGCCGGGGAGGGCACGCGATGGAGCTCAAGCGCGAGCGGGTACGGGAGCATCTGCTGGCCGTGGTCGACGGGCGCCGCCCCGGGGACGCCATCCCCTCCGAGCGCACCCTGTGCGCCACGCTCGGCGTCTCCCGCCCCACCCTGCGCGCCGCCGTCGACGAACTCGTCGCGACGGGCGTCCTGGTACGGGAACACGGACGCGGCATGTTCGTCGCACCGGCCAAGATCACCCAGGAGCTCGTCGCCGAGGACCACGCGGCGGGCGCGCCCCGGAGCCACGGCAGCTGGACGAGCACGGTGCTGGAGTTCCGTACCGTACGGGCGGGCGCCCGGATCGGCCGGAAGCTGAGGGTCTCACCCGCGGCGGAGCTGGTGTACGTGGCGCGGCTGCGGCAGGTCGACGGGGCTCCGATCGCCCTGGAGCATCTGCACGTCCCCGCCGAACTGGTCCCCGGCCTGACCCCCGCCGACATGGAGGGCGGCTTCTACGCCCATCTGCGCGAGAAGTGTCGCATCAGGACGGCCCACGCGGTCCAGTCGATCGAGCCGACGGTCCTGAGCGAGGAGGAGGCCGCGCTGCTCGACGTCCCCGTGCTCTCCCCCGCCCTGCTCTTCGACCGGGTCACGTCGGACACGGGAGGGCGGCCGGTGGAGTACGTCCGGTCGCTGTACCGCGGCGACCGCTACCGGATCGTCTCGCGGCTCGCCCTCGCCGACGGCGCCGCCGACCACCCGGCGCCCGACGTGTCGCGGACGGGGGCGTGGTGGGGCACGGTGGAGTAGGCCCTCACCCCCACCGAGAGGAGTTCGGCCCTCATGTCGAACCACACCTACCGCGTCACCGAGATCGTCGGCACCTCCACGGAGAGCGTGGACCAGGCCATTCGCAACGGCATCGAACGGGCCTCGCAGAAGCTCCGCGGCCTCGACTGGTTCGAGGTGACGCAGGTGCGCGGCCACCTCGTCGACGGGGGGATCGGCCACTTCCAGGTCGGCCTGAAGGTCGGCTTCCGCCTGGAGGACGGCGCCTGACACGCGTCGGCCCGGCACTGACAGGTCAGGTCCGGGGCCGACAGGTCAGGTCCGGCCCCCCTTCCCCTGGGCGTCGCGCAGTTCCTCGGACGCGGCCGCCCACCGGGCCCGTACGACCGCGAAGCCGGCCGCCTCGGCCGCGTCGCAGACCAGCTCGTCGTCGTCGACCAGCATCCGGATCTCGCGGTCGCGGCCGAGCCGGCGCAGGACCTCCAGCTTGGTGTGACGCGCGGGACGAAAGTCGCTGCCCCGCCGCATGTGGATCCGGCCTTCCGGCAGCCCCTGCGCGGCGAGCCACGCGACGGTGTCCCTGCGGCAGCGTTCGGGGCGCCCGGTGAGGTAGACGACCTCGCACTCCTCTGCGGCCTCCTGGCACAGGGCGACGCCCCGGGCGAGCGGCGGGTCGTGGGGCGCGGCGGCGAAGAAGGCGTCCCAGTCCCGCGGACGGCGCTGGAGGAAGTGCTGACGGTGGTCGGTGCCGGAGAGGGTGTTGTCGAGGTCGAAGACGGCCACGGGCCTGCTGTTTCGCGTCACCCGGACAGCGTAGGGAATCCTCGCCGCGCCCGGGCGTTGAACCCTGCGTGACCTCTTCTCTCGACGGCATCCGCTTCTCCGTCCTCGACCGCTCCCGGACCCGGGAGGGCGAGGACGGCTCCGTGGCGCTGCGCGACACCGTGGCGCTCGCGCGGGAGGTGGAGGCGCTCGGCTATCACCGGTTCTGGGTCTCGGAGCACCACAGCGTGCCCGGCGTGGCCGGCTCCGCGCCGGCGGTGCTGGCCGCCGCCGTCGCCGGTGCCACCTCCGCCATCCGGGTCGGCACCGGTGGCGTGATGCTCCCCAACCACCAGCCGATGGTCGTCGCCGAACAGTTCGGTGTCCTGGAGTCGCTGTTCCCCGGCCGGATCGACATGGGTCTCGGCCGCTCGGTCGGCTTCACGGACGGCATACGCCGGGCGCTCGGGCGGGACAAGGACGACGCCGACAGGTTCGCCGAGGAGCTCGCCGAGCTGCTCGGCTGGTTCACGGGCACGCAGACCGCCCACCCCCAGGTGCACGCCCGCCCCGCCGAGGGCCTGCGGGTCCCTCCGTACGTCCTCGCCACCGGTGAGGGCGCGTCGATCGCCGCCGAGGCCGGGCTGCCGCTCGTCATCGGTGATCTGCGCGGGCGGGAGCGGATACTGCGCGCGATCGACGCCTACCGGTCCGCCTTCCGTCCCTCCCCGTGGTCCGGGGAGCCGTACGTCGTGATCGCGGGCGCGGTCGCGGTCGCCGGGACCGAGGAGGAGGCGCGGCGGCTGCTGGTTCCGGAGGCGTGGTCGCTCGCGTACTCGCGTACCCAGGGCGTCTTCCCGCCGCTGATGCCCGCCGAGCGGATCGAGGAGCTCGCGATGACGCCGAAGCAGCGCGACTTCTTCGAGTCGGGGCTGAAGGGGCACGTGTACGGCACGGAGGAGCAGGTCGGTGACGCGCTGGAGCGGGTGGTCAAGGAGAGCGGGGCGCAGGAGGTGCTGGTGACGACCAGTACGTACGAGCGCGGGGCGCTGCTCGACTCGTACCGCAGGCTTGCCCGTGTCGCGGGCCTGACCAGGGCAAACACCTAGAATCGAGGAATGCCCGACACGCCACACGATCCGTACGTCCGCGTCCGCGGCGCCCGCGAGCACAACCTCGCCGGCGTCGACGTCGACATCCCGCGCGACGCGATCGCCGTCTTCACCGGGGTGTCCGGCTCCGGGAAGTCCTCGCTCGCCTTCGGGACGATCTACGCGGAGGCCCAGCGCCGCTACTTCGAGTCGGTCGCGCCGTACGCACGACGGCTGATCCACCAGGTGGGCGCGCCGAAGGTCGGCGAGATCACGGGTCTGCCGCCGGCCGTCTCCCTGGAACAGCGTCGCTCGTCGCCGAACGCCCGCTCCTCGGTCGGTACGGTGACGACCCTGTCCAACTCGCTGCGCATGCTGTTCTCGCGTGCCGGCACCTATCCGGCGGGGGCCGAGCGGCTGGATTCCGACGCGTTCTCGCCGAACACCGCCGCCGGGGCCTGTCCCGCGTGCCACGGTCTGGGCATGGTCCACGAGACCGGTGAGGAACTGCTGGTCCCCGACCCGGAGTTGTCGATCCGGGACGGGGCGATCGCCGCCTGGCCGGGTGCCTGGCAGGGCAAGAACCTCCGCGATGTGCTCGACACGCTCGGCTACGACGTCGACCGGCCGTGGCGGGAGCTGGACGCGAAGGACCGGGAGTGGATTCTCTTCACGGACGAGCAGCCGGTCGTCACGGTCCATCCGGTACGGGAGGCGGGGCGCATCCAACGCCCGTACCAGGGCACGTACATGAGCGCACGGCGCTATGTGATGCACACGTTCTCCGACTCCAAGAGCGCGACGCTGCGGGCGAAGGCGGAGCGCTTCCTGACCAGCGCTCCGTGCCCGGTGTGCGGGGGCAGCAGGCTGCGCCCCGAGGCGCTCGCGGTGACGTTCGCGGGCCGGACGATCGCCGAGCTGGCCGGTCTGCCGCTGACGGCACTGGCGGGGCTCCTCGCGGCGCACGACGGTTCGCAGACGGCGCGGGTCCTGACCGAGGACCTGCTCGTCCGGATCGCGACGGTGACCGAGCTGGGACTGGGCTATCTGAGCCTGGACCGCACCACACCGTCCCTGTCCAACGGCGAGCTGCAACGGCTGCGTCTCGCGACCCAGTTGCGCTCCGGTCTCTTCGGTGTCGTGTACGTCCTCGACGAGCCGTCCGCGGGTCTGCACCCGGCCGACACCGAGGCGCTCCTGGTGGTCCTGGAGCGGCTCAAGGCGGCCGGGAACTCGGTGTTCGTGGTCGAGCACCACCTCGACGTGGTGCGCCGCGCCGACTGGATCGTCGACGTCGGCCCCCGGGCCGGTGTGCACGGCGGCCGGGTTCTGTACAGCGGGCCTCCCCATGAGCTGGCGGGGGTGGAGGAGTCGGCGACGCGCCGCTTCCTCTTCGACCGTGCCCCGGAGCCCGCGCGGGCGGTGCGCGAGCCCGCGGGCTGGCTGCGGACGGGGCCGATCACCCGGCACAACCTCAAGGATCTCGAAGCCGCCTTCCCGATCGGCGTCCTGACGGCGGTCACCGGGGTCTCGGGTTCGGGCAAGTCGACACTGGTGGGCGAACTGTCCGAGGAACTGGCGGGCGTGGAACGCCTGGTGACGGTCGATCAGAAGCCGATCGGCCGGACTCCCCGCTCCAACCTCGCCACGTACACGGGACTGTTCGACGTGGTACGCAAGCTCTTCACAGCCACCGAGGAGGCCCGGGCGCGCGGGTACAAGGCCGGGCGGTTCTCGTTCAACGTGCCCGGCGGCCGGTGCGAGACCTGCCAGGGCGAGGGTTTCGTCTCGGTCGAGCTGCTCTTCCTGCCGAGCACGTACGCGCCCTGCCCGGACTGCCACGGCGCCCGCTACAACCCGCGGACCCTGGAGGTACGGCTGCGCGGGCTCACCATCGCGGAGGTGCTCGACCTGACGGTGGAGTCGGCCGCCGCGTTCTTCGCCGACACCCCGGCCGCCGCGCGCAGCCTGCGCGCCCTGCTCGATGTCGGTCTCGGCTATCTCCGGCTCGGCCAGCCCGCGACCGAACTCTCCGGCGGCGAGGCCCAGCGCATCAAGCTCGCCTCCGAGCTCCAGCGGCTGCGCCGCGGGCACACGCTCTACGTCCTGGACGAGCCGACGACCGGCCTGCATCCGGCCGACGTGGAGGTCCTGATGCGCCAGCTCCACGGCCTGGTCGAGGCCGGCCACTCGGTGATCGTCGTCGAGCACGACATGGACGTGGTCGCCACGGCGGACTGGGTGCTCGACCTCGGCCCGGGCGGTGGCGACGAGGGCGGCCGGATCGTGGCCGAGGGCCCACCGGCCGAGGTGGCGCGGGCCGCGTCGAGCCGGACCGCGCCGTATCTCGCGGCCCGGCTCGACGCGTGAACACCCCTGTCCACAGCTGCTCATGGAACGCCCGGTGCACCCCGAGGCGGGAGAGCAGCGCCTGTCGTACGAAGCACTCGAACCGGTGGGCGCGGTCGGCGGTCGTTCTCAGAGGGCCAGGGTGCGCCAGCCCAGGGTGATCTCCTCGCGGACGGCGTCCATCGGCGTCGGCTCGTGGTGCGCACTCCCGTGTGTCGTCAGCACGTCCACCAGGGCCGCGCCGTCCGCCGGGCGGGCGGCCGGGTCGGCGGTCAGTGCCCGGGCGACGGCGGCCGAGAGCTCCGGGTCCAGGGTGTGCACCGCCGCCAGCGCGGCGGGGTCGGGACCGCCGTCCACGATCCGGCGGATCACCGCGCCCGTACTGGTCGCCGCGAAAGGGCTGGTGCCGTGTGCCGCGCAGACCACGCAGCAGGCCCACGCCCACACGTCGGCGGCCGGGCCGACACGTTCCTCGCCGAACTGCTCCGGCGCCATGTACGTCAGGGTTCCGGGCCCGGCGCCGGTGCGGGTGAGCCGGGTGCCGTCGACGAGGTCCGCGATGCCGAAGTCGAGCAGGCGCGGCCCGGCCGTGGTCAGCATGATGTTGGCGGGCTTGAGGTCGCGGTGGACCAGGCCGAGCCGGTGCACCCCGGACAGTGCCACGGCCAGCGCGAGTGCCAGCGCCCGCAGCGCCTCGGGGGTGCGGATCGGCCCCTGCTCCCGCAGATGGACGTCGAGGGGACGGCCGTCGAGCAACTCCATGGCCAGGTACGGCCGTCCGGCGTCGACACCGGAGTCGAGGACGCGGGCCGTGTAGGCGCCGGACACCATGGACAGCACCTCGGCCTCGCGCTGGAAGCGGCGCAACAGTTCGTCGTTGTCGAGGAGTTCGGGGTTGATGGTCTTCAGCGCGACCTGGGTCGCCGCCCCCTCGCGCCGCGCGAGGTAGACCGTGCCCATCCCTCCGGCTCCGATGCGGCCGAGCAGCCGGTAGTCGCCGATCCTCGGCGGCTCGCCCGGGCGGAGTCGCTGGTGGGCGATGTGCGGCAGGGCGCCGGCGCTCGCGCTCGCGTCGGACTGCGTCGGTACGTACGCGACGGGCCGCGCGGGCCCGGCGGGCCCGGCGGGCCCGGCGGGCCCCGGCCCCGCCGTGGGCGCGTCGGCGAGGGCCTGCCCGACGGGAGTCTGCCCGACGGGGGCCCGAACGCCGCTGCCCGGAACGCCCGTGTCCGGGATACCGGTGGCCGGGACACCGGAGTCCGGGACGCCGGAGTTCGGGACGCCGGAGTCGGAGACCCCGGCCCCGTACCGGTACCTCCGGCTCACCCCGTACGCGACGGCCTGGCACGCGACGGCCGCCAGGGCCAGACCCACCGGGAGAAGGAGTCCCAGCGCGATGCGGAGGGCCACAAGGCCCCCCAGTCGCCGGCGCCCCGCGGGGGACGAGGTCCACGAGTCCCCGGGCACACCGGTGGTCAGCAGGGTGCGCTGGGTCCGGGCCCACAGGACCGGCCAGACCACGGACACCAGGACGACGATGACGACGTACAGGAACCACGCCACGCCGAGGGCGTACCCGTAGTCGTCCGACAGCCATCGCCCGGTCACGAGAACGACCGGGCGCCGCAAGTGGAACCCGTGGATGACATCGGCGCGCATCAGAACCCACAGGACGATGCCGCCGGCCACTCCCAGGGTCAGCTCCCCCACGACCGCACCCGGAACGGTCCGGGGCGGCGTGGCCGGGTCCGCCAACGCCTGTCGCCGTACGGCCCGCTGAGCCCGTGTCAGCAAGGGCAGTGTCGCCGCGCGCAGCGCCAGCGCCGATCCCACCACCGCAAGGACGTCCAGAGCCAACGCCGTCGTCGAGTATGCCTCGGCCATCGTTCCCCCGTGTCTCCCCTGTGCGGCCTGCCGGTGGAGCACAAGGGAGTATAGAGGGGGGGCCTAGCGGCGCGACGCCTTCCGCGTCGCCCGCAGCCACTCCTTGTTCATCGCCGCGATCGACGGCAGCGCAATGCCCTTCGGGCAGGCCGTCGCGCACTCCCCGGTGAGGGTGCAGCCGCCGAATCCCTCCGCGTCCATCCGGCCGACCATGTCCAGGACACGGGTCTCGCGCTCCGGAGCGCCCTGCGGCAGGACGTTCAGGTGGTTGATCTTCGCCGAGGTGAAGAGCATCGCCGAGCCGTTCGGGCAGGCCGCCACGCACGCGCCGCAGCCGATGCATTCGGCGTGCTCGAAGGCGAAGTCGGCGTCGGCCTTGGGAACGGAGGTCGCGTGGGCCTCGGGGGCCGCTCCCGTGGGTGCGCTGATGTAGCCGCCGGCCTGGATGATGCGGTCGAAGGCGGAGCGGTCGACGACCAGGTCCTTGACGACGGGGAAGGCGGCGGCGCGCCAGGGCTCGATGTCGATGGTGTCGCCGTCGCGGAAGGACCGCATGTGGAGCTGGCACGTGGTGGTGCGCTCCGGGCCGTGGGCGTCGCCGTTGATGACCAGGCTGCACGCGCCGCAGATGCCCTCGCGGCAGTCGTGGTCGAAGGCGACGGGGTCCTCACCGCGCAGGATGAGCTCCTCGTTGAGCGTGTCGAGCATCTCCAGGAAGGACATGTCCGAGGAGATGCCGTCCACGTCGTAGGTGGACATGGCTCCGGGGGCGTCGGCGTTCTTCTGGCGCCAGACGCGCAGGGTGAGCTTCATGCGTAGCTCCGCTGGGTGGGGTGGACGTACTCGAAGACGAGGTCTTCCTTGTGCAGGACGGGCGCGTCGCCCGCATGGAACTCCCAGGCCGCGGCGTACGAGAACTCCTCGTCGCGCCGCGCGGCCTCGCCGTCCGGTGTCTGGGACTCCTCGCGGAAGTGGCCGCCGCAGGACTCGGCCCGGTGCAGCGCGTCGAGGCACATCAGCTCGGCGAGCTCCAGGTAGTCGACGATCCGGTTGGCCTTCTCCAGGGACTGGTTGAACTCCTCTCCCGTCCCCGGCACCTTGATGCGGCGCCAGAACTCCTCGCGGATCCGGGGGATGCGCCTCAGCGCCTTGCGCAGGCCCTCGTCCGTGCGGGCCATGCCGCAGAACTCCCACATCAGTTCGCCCAGTTCGCGGTGGAAGGAGTCGGGTGTCCGGTCGCCGTCCACCGAGAGCAGGAGGTTGAGCCGGTCCTCGGTCTCGGCGAGGACCTCCCGTACCGCCGGGTGGTCGTCGGTGACCGCCTGCGCGAGCGGGTTGCGGGCGAGGTAGTCGTTGATCGTGGAGGGCAGGACGAAGTAGCCGTCGGCGAGGCCCTGCATCAGCGCGGAGGCGCCGAGGCGGTTGGCGCCGTGGTCGGAGAAGTTGGACTCGCCGATGGCGAAGAGACCGGGGACGGTGGTCTGGAGGTCGTAGTCGACCCAGAGTCCGCCCATCGTGTAGTGCACGGCGGGGTAGATCCGCATCGGCACCTCGTACGGGTTCTCGGCGGTGATCCGCTCGTACATGTCGAAGAGGTTGCCGTACTTCTCCTCGACGGCCCCGCGGCCCATGCGCCGGATGGCGTCGGCGAAGTCGAGGTAGACGCCCTGGCCGCCGGGTCCGACACCCCGGCCCTCGTCGCACACGTTCTTGGCGGCGCGGGAGGCGATGTCGCGCGGGACGAGGTTGCCGAAGGAGGGGTAGATCCGCTCCAGGTAGTAGTCGCGCTCGTCCTCGGGGATCTCGGCGGCGGGGCGGGTGTCGCCCTTCGCCTTGGGGACCCAGATGCGGCCGTCGTTGCGCAGCGACTCGCTCATCAGCGTGAGCTTGGACTGGTGGTCGCCGGTGCGCGGGATGCAGGTGGGGTGGATCTGGGTGAAGCAGGGGTTGGCGAAGTACGCGCCGCGCCGGTGGGCGCGCCACACGGCGGTGGCGTTGGAGTTCATGGCGTTCGTCGACAGGTAGAAGACGTTGCCGTAGCCGCCGCTGGCCAGGACCACCGCGTCCGCGTAGTGGGTGGAGATCGCGCCGGTGACCAGATCGCGGGCGACGATGCCGCGCGCCCGCCCGTCGACGACGATCAGGTCCAGCATCTCGGTCCGGGCGTGCAGTTCGACGTTGCCGGCCGCGATCTGGCGGGACAGCGCCTGGTACGCCCCGAGGAGGAGCTGCTGGCCCGTCTGGCCACGGGCGTAGAAGGTACGGGAGACCTGGACGCCGCCGAAGGAGCGGGTGTCGAGCAGGCCGCCGTACTCGCGGGCGAAGGGCACGCCCTGGGCGACGCACTGGTCGATGATCTCGACCGAGATCTGGGCCAGGCGGTGGACGTTGGACTCGCGGGCCCGGAAGTCGCCGCCCTTGACGGTGTCGTAGAAGAGGCGGTGGATGGAGTCGCCGTCGTTGCGGTAGTTCTTGGCGGCGTTGATGCCGCCCTGTGCGGCGATGGAGTGGGCGCGGCGCGGGGAGTCCTGGTAGCAGAACTGGACGACGTGGTAGCCCTGTTCGGCGAGGGTCGCGCCGGCGGAGCCGCCGGCGAGTCCGGTGCCGACGACGATGACCGTGTGCTTGCGCCGGTTGGCGGGGTTGACCAGCTTGGCCTGGAAGCGGCGGGTGTCCCAGCGTTCGGCGACGGGGCCGGCGGGGGCTTTGGCATCGGCGATCGGCGCGCCGGTCGTGTAGTCGAGGAAGCTCATGTCAGCTCACCACTCCGGTCATGACGGCGACGGGTACGGAGACGAAGCCCACGGTCAGGGCGAGCGCGATGCCGTTCGCGAGGGTCTTGAGGAGCCGCTCGCGGCGGGCGTTGCCGACGCCGAGGGTCTGGGCGGCGCTCCAGAAGCCGTGGCGGACGTGCAGCCCGACGGCGAGCATGGCGACGATGTAGATGACGTTGCCGTACCAGGTGGAGAAGGTGTCCACGACGTTCTGGTACGGGTGGCCCTCCTGGAAGCCGCCGGGGTGGACGGTGCCGGTGGTCAGGTCGAGGACGTGCCAGACGATGAAGAGGGCGAGGATGACGCCGCCCCAGCGCATGGTGCGGGTGGCGTAGGAGGACCGCTTGCGGCGGTGGACGTACGCGGTGGGGCGCGCCTTGAGGTCGCGCCGGCTGAGCTGGTACGCGGAGACGGCGTGGGCGACCACGGCGGCGAGCAGCACGATCCGGACGAGCCAGAGGGCCCAGGAGTGGTGCAGGACGGGGGCGCCCATGGTGCGCAGCCAGTGGCCGTAGGCGTTGAACTCCTCGGGGCCGAGGAAGACCTTCAGGTTGCCCATGACGTGGGCGAGCAGATAGCCGAGCATGATCAGGCCGCTGACGGCCATGACGGTCTTCTTGCCGATGGTCGATGACCAGAAGCCGGGTGATCGGGTCGGGGACGGTTGTCGGTCCGTCTTCGTCGTTGCCAGAGCCATGCCGTCGACGCTAGGGGCGAAGGGCCCGAGAGGTCCAAGACATGGTCCGGCTCATGTCGATAGGCTGAGCCTATGCAGTTCCAGCAGCTTCTGTACTTCGTGGCCGTGGCCGAGACCCGGCACTTCACGCGCGCCGCGGAGCGGGTGCACGTGTCGCAGCCCTCGCTCTCGCAGCAGATCAAGGCCCTGGAGACGGAGCTGGGGGCGGAGCTGTTCAGCCGGGCTCGGGGGAACATCGCGCTGACCGACGCGGGCGAGACGCTGCTGCCGCTGGCCCGGCGGATCCTCGCCGACACGGACACCGCCCGGCAGGAGGTGCAGGAGCTGGTGCAGCTGCGGCGCGGGCGGGTGCGGCTGGGCGCGACACCGAGCCTGTGCACGGGGCTCCTGCCGGACGTGCTGCGCGCCTTCCACGATCTGCACCCGGGGATCCGGCTGCTCATCGAGGAGGGCGGCTCGCACGATCTCGTACGGGAGCTGGCGCGCGGCGCGCTCGATCTGGCGCTGGTGGTGCTGCCGCTGCCGACGCCGTCACCGGCGCTGACGACGGTGGAGCTGCTGCGCGAGGACCTGGTGGTGGTGTCGAGTGCGGCGGCGTCGGCGCCGGCGCCCGGGCGGCCGGTGCGGATCGCGGATCTGCGCGAGCAGCCGCTGGTGATGTTCCGGCACGGCTACGACCTGCGGGAGCTGACCGTGGCGGCGTGCCGGACGGAGGGCTTCGAGCCGCAGTTCACGGTGGAGGGCGGCGAGATGGACGCGGTCCTCGGTTTCGTACGGGCGGGTCTGGGGGTGGCCGTGGTCCCGGCCATGGTGGCGGCCCGGGCGGGTCGCGACCTGCGGGTGACGGCCCTCGCGCGCCCGGGCCTGCGGCGCACGATCGCGCTGGCGCACCGCAGCGACGTGGCTCCGCCCCGGGCGGCCCGCGAACTCCAACGCCTCCTGATGTCCTCCCGCCCGGGACCCCACGCCGAGCCCTGACAGGGCGTCGTCCGCCGGTTGTGGGCAGGCGTTCCGCAGGGCGGAACGGGTGGGCACAACCCACGACGGCGCCGCACCCGTGGGCACCCCAGGCACGGGGAGCCTGGGCCCGGCAAGGGCGCCGTCCGTTGTGCCCACCCGTTCCGCCTGGGGGTCCCCCCGGACGGAGTCTGGGGGAGGAACAATTGCCCACAACGGGCGTGGGTGGCCGGGTAGGGGCGGGCACCGCCGCAGCGGAACGAATGCCCACAACGGAGGTGGCGGGCGTAGGGGCGGGCACCGCCCCAGCGGAACGAATGCCCACAACGGAGGTGGCGGGCGTAGGGGCGGCACCGGCCCAGCGGAAGGAAGGTCACAACGGCGTGGGGGCGCGGGTGGGCGCCGGCCCGGTGGGGCCGAGGTCCGCGATCGGTGCCGCCCCCGCGTCGTTACACCGCGTCCGCGAGGAGCAAGGAGTGGATGCGGTCCGGGGCGCCCGGGCGGGCGTAGTACCAGCCCTGGGCCGTGTCGCAGCCCAGGTCCCGGAGCTGCTGCGCCTGCGCCCCCGTCTCCACCCCCTCGACCGTCACCGCCAGCGACAGGCTGTGCGCCAGCGAGACGATCCCCTCCACGATCTTGAGGTCGACCGGGTCCGCCGGGTGCTGCTGCATGCCCTGGGTGAAGGAACGGTCCAGCTTGAGGACGCTCACCGGCAGCCGGCGCAGGTTGGCCAGGTTCGAGTAGCCCGTGCCGAAGTCGTCCAGCGCGATGTCCACGCCCATCTCGGCCAGTTGCCGCAGCGGCTTCAGCAGGTCGTCGTCCGCGCCTATCAGCGCGGACTCGGTGACCTCCAGGCACAGCGCGCCCGGTTCGAGGCCCGAGCGCTCCAGGACGTCGACGGTGTCCGCGACCAGGCGCGGGTGGTGCAGCTGCGTCGGCGAGAGGTTGACGTTGATGCGCAGCGGGCCGCCGTCGGAGTGCCGGGTCTGCCAGAAGCGGGCCTGGCGTACGGCCTCCTGGAGGACCCAGCGGCCGAGCGGCACGATCAGGCCGGTGTTCTCGGCGAGCGGGATGAAGCGGTCGGGCCCGAGCACTCCGTGCTGCGGATGGCACCACCGTACGAGCGCCTCGGCGCCGTGCACGCTGCCGTCGCCCAGATGCACCAGCGGCTGGTACTCGATGAAGAACTCGCCGCGTTCCAGGGCCGCCGGCAGCGCCGTGGTCAGCCCGTGGCGGGTGATCGCGCGGGCGTCGGCCTCCGCGTCGGCGAACTCGAAGCGGTTGCCGCCCGCGGCCTTGGCCCGGTACATGGTGATGTCGGCGCTGCGCAGCACCTCGGCCGGGGTGCGCTCCCCCGCCGGTCCCTCGACGACGCCGACGCTGCCCCGCACGGTCAGTTCACGGCCGTCGAGCCGGATGGGGGCGGCGAGAGCGGCGAGGATGCGGTTCGCCAGCTCGGCGACGTCCCGCTCGGTGTGCGGGCCGGTGGTCAGGGCGACGAACTCGTCGCCGCCGAGCCGGGCCACCATCTCGCCCGGGGCGGTGGCGCAGGACTGGAGCCGGTCGGCGACCTCGACGAGCAGCCGGTCGCCGGCCGAGTGGCCGAGGCTGTCGTTGATGGCCTTGAAGCCGTCGAGGTCGAGGTAGCAGAGCCCGAAGCGGCTGTCGGCCGGGGCGAGCGCCTTCTCCAGGCGCTCGAAGAAGAGGGTGCGGTTGGGCAGGCCGGTGAGCGCGTCATGGGTCGCCTCGTACCGCAGCCGCAGGTTGAGCAGGCGCCGCTCGGTGGTGTCCTCCATCAGTGCCAGCTGGTACTGGGGGAAGCCCTCGGCGTCGCGCAGCAGCGAGACGGTGAGGTTCGTCCACAGGACCGTGCCGTCGCCGCGGAAGTACGGCTTCTCGACGCGGTAGTGCTCGCGCTCGCCGCGGACGAGTTCCTCGTAGAGCTTCCAGACGTGCGGGCCGTCCTCGGGGTGGGCCCATTCGCTGACGTTGCGGCTGAGGACCTGGTGCTCCAGGCCGCCGAACATCCGGGTGAGGGTCTCGTTGACCTCCAGGACGTTCCCTTCGAGGTCGGCGATGCCGATCCCGATCGCCGCTCCGTCGAAGACCGCCCGGAAGCGGCTCTCGGTGGCGTGCAGGGCGACTTCGGCGGCGCTGCGGGCGCTGAGCGCGGAACGGGCGATGGCCTCCTGCTCGGCGAGGGTCCGCTCGCGCAGGGCCTGGGCGAAGCCGGCGGCCATGGCGTGCTGGAGCCGGGCGCAGCGGGCCCGCAGCTCCTCGGTGGAGTTGCCGTCCTCCTCGCCGCAGTAGAGCACCAGGTACGAGTCGATGACCCCGAGGGTGCGGCTGAGCGCGTCCGGGTCCGTGCAGTGGACGCCCACGAGCGCGACTCCGGTGCGAAACGCGGGGGCCGTGTCGAAGGGCCGGTCGTGCAGCGCGGTACGCAGCTCGCGGGCGAGCGGCAGCAGGTGCTGCTCGAACTCGGCGCGGGTCAGCGAGGTGGCCGTGACCGGGAAGATGGCCCGGCTCCAGATGGTCACGAACCGCCTGAGTCTGTCCTCGAGGCCGTCCGGTTCCGCGCCGGAACCGGACGGCTGCGACGGCACGTTCACGCCTTGCGCCCCACCCCTGCGAAGCCCGAGAAGGCGAATGGATCCTCCTCCTCGGCGGGACTGTCGGGCCGCCAGTCGGGCATGGACACCAGCCCGGGCTCGATCAGTGCGCACCCCTCGAAGAAGCGGGCGATCTCGGCGTGCGAGCGCATGACGAGAGGGTTGCGGATGTTCCGGTAGACCCCGACGGTGCCCGCGGCCTGTTCCTGCGTCAGCGGGATGCCTTCGTAGGAGGCGTGGGTCAGTACGACGAGACTGCCGGGCGCGAGGGCGTCGAGGAGGTCGGCGACGGCCCGCCGCGGTTCGTCCTCGTCCTCCAGGAAGTGCAGGACGGCGACCAGCAGCAGCGCCACCGGCTTGTCCAGGTCGAGGAGTTGGCCGACCTCGGGGCTGCCGAGGATCTCCTGCGGCTTGCGCAGGTCGGCCGCGACGACGGCGACGCGGTCGTTGCCCTCCAGGACGGCGCGGCTGTGCGCGACGGCGACCGGGTCGTGGTCGACGTACACCACGCGCGCTTCCGGGGAGGCGGCCTGGGCGACCTCGTGGACATTGCCGAACGTCGGTATGCCGGAGCCGATGTCGAGGAACTGCGTGACGCCGTTGTCCACGGCGAAACGTACGGCGCGGCGCATGAAGGCGCGGTTCGCCTGCATGATCTTGGGGAGTCCCGGCATGAACTCCATGGCCTTCCGGGCCGCTTCCCGGTCCACCTCGAAATTGTGCGAGCCGCCCAGATAGAAGTCGTACATACGGGACACGCTCGGGACCGAGATATCGATACCGGGCGGAGCCCAGGCGGGACGCTCCATCAAAGTCTCCAACAAGTCGCCACGGGGGATACGGCCATGCGTTCGCGGCCGCTGTTCGAGCCGAGGCTACTGATCGCCCGCCGGGAGAGCGAGCAGAAACGGAAATTCGCGGTCCGTTCTTGGTCACACGCCATTGGCACGTGCAGTACGAGCGCAGAGTTCACGCCTTCGGCCCGTGCACATTCACGTGCATCCGGACGTGCGCCGGCCCGCCGTCACGCGAGGTGCGACGGCGGGCCGGCCGGCCGGAAGCGCGGCGCGGGGGACCTACTTGGGCGCTCCGACCAGCTTTCCTTCGGGGGACACGGCGTACCAGGTACCGCCCACACCTTGGCCGTTGGTGTCTCCGGGCTCGCTGTCGCCCGCGAAGGTGTAGAGGGGCCAGCAGTCCATCGTCTGCTGCTTGATGCCGTCGGGCCGGTTGAAGGTGACGAAGCCCTTCAGGTTGATGCCGTCGGTGTCATTCTTGTCGACAGGGGCGACAACCGGCCACTTCTCCAGACAGGCCCCGGTACAGGCGGTCTTCATGGGCCAGGCGGAATCCTTCTTGAAGCGGTAAACCGTCATTCCTCGCGAATCCACCACGATCTCACCGAGCTTGGGGTCCTTGCGGACCGAGAGCCCGGCGGCGTCCGTACCGGAATCCTCTCCGCCGTTTTCGCTCTCCTCCTCACCGGCACCCGGTGCCGCCTTCTTTCCGTCCGGAGCGGCGGCGAACCAGGTGCCGCCCACTCCCTGGCCGTTGAGGTCGCCCGGCTTGGTGTCCTTGGCATACCGGTACATCGGCCAGCCGCCGAGGGTCAGCTGCTTGCTGCCGTCGGCACGGGTGACCTCGCCGAGCAGTGAGGCGTCCACGCCGGCCGGGGCCTTGGCGCCGTCGGCGCTCACCACGGGCCACGCCTTGGCGCAGTCGCCCTCGCAGGTGGCCCGGGGCGGGGAGGACGAGTCCTTGTCGAAGCGGTAGAGCGTGAAACCCTCGCTGTCGGTGACCACCTTGCCGAGCTGCTTGGTGTCCGACACCGCCAACTGTCCTGCGGGTTCGGCCTCTTCACCGCTGCCGGACCCGTAGCCCCCGGAGGCGTATCCACTGGAGCCGTAGCCGCTGTCGGCGGGTGCGCCGGCCGGGTTCACCGCTCCGGCGGGCTGACCGCCCAGCGTCGACTCCCCCTGCTCCTGACCGCACGCCGTCGTCAGCGCCAGGACGGCCGCCGCGGTGAGCGCGCGTGCCGCGTTCCCCCAGGTCTTCATGTCAACTCCCGTTGCTTCATCGCTTGTTGGAGTGGCTTTGGACGCCGTTCCCGGCATTGGATACGGAGCGGTGGCGCGCCGCGCTCAAAGGGCGGCGAAGAAATTTCCGGAGAAACGTCAAGCCACGCCCTTGCAGATCCCCTCCATCCGGGGAATCCGCGCCATTCCGGGCCTGCCGGGCGGGGACTGTGATCATGATCTTCGGCGTGTCTCTGTACGGATCGTTCCTCGCGCGGCCTCTGACGGCCGCGGCGCTGCTGTGGCTGTTGGCCGCTCCGGCGCCCGCCGCCGCCGATGCCTGCGCCTACGCCACGACCGGGCCCGGCGGCTCGCACACCTCGGTCGCGGTCATCGGGCCGGGCGCGTGCTCGCCCACGCCGACTCCTCCCCCGCCGCGGCCGTCGCCCACGCCCACGCCGACGCCGACGCCGCCACCGTCTCCCCCTCCCGAGCGCGCGGACCCGCCACCCCCGCCGAAGGCGGACCCACCGAAGCCGGCACCGCCGGCCGCGCCCGCGCCCGCGCCCACCCCGGCGCCCGAGGTGCCCTCTCCCCCACCGCCGTCCCCCACGCCCCCCGCGCCCGCCACGCCGTCGCTGCGCGCCCGGCCGCCGGCCGCGCCGCCCGTCGCCCTGCCCGCCTACCGCCGCGCCTCGCGGCCCGAGCCCGAGGGCGCCTCCTCGCTCGTGTCCATGACCCTGCTGATCGTCGCTCCCGCGGTGCTGGCGACCGCGATCCTGCGTCCCCGTTCCCGCTGAGCCCCGGAGGAATCCATGTCCGAATGGCTTGTACTCACCCTCGCGATGGCCGCGGCCTGCGCCGTCGTCCTCACCATCGTCGTCATCAACCACCGGAGGATCCCGGATGACGACGACCCCACCGAGACACCCGACGTCATGGAGTACATGACGATGATGATCGGCGTGATCTACGCGATCGTCCTCGGTCTGGCCATCGCCGGTGTCTGGGAGGCCCGTGGCGCGGCCCAGGAGACCGTGCGCCAGGAGGCCCAGGCGCTGCACGAGATCTCGGCCCGGGTGGAGGTCTACCCGGCCGACGTCCGTACCCGGATCCGCTCCGACGTGGAGGCGTACGTCTCGTACGTCGTCGACGAGGAGTGGCGTCACATGGCCGAGCAGGGCGAGCTCAGCGAGGAGGGCACCCGGCTCCTGGAGCAGCTGCGCCGGAGTGTGACCGACTACCAGCCGGCCACCGACCACGAGGGGCAGGCGTATCAGCCGCTGGTGGACCAGGTGGCGCTGGTCGACGACGCCCGGGGCGCCCGCGGCCAGAACGCCGGGGAGACCATGCCCGGGGTGGTGTGGTTCGGTCTGATCACCGGAGCGCTGGTGACCGTCGGCCTGATCTTCACCCTGCAGATCCGGCGCACGGGCCGTGAACTGCTGCTCGCCGGTCTGTTCAGCGCGCTCATCGCCTTCCTGCTCTTCCTGATCTGGGACTTCGACGCGCCGTTCGGGCGAGGGATGTCGGCGACGGCCACGCCGTTCACCGATCTGTTCCCGCAGCTCACCGAGTGAGCGAGGGGCCGTGGTGTAGGCCGCTCGGGGGACATGCGTGCCCCATTCGCCCGACTGGGATCGCGGCTGTGATAGAGGGCTCCTAGCGTTTCGGGCATCGAGGGGTATGCCCTGCCCTCCGCGGAAACCGCTTCCGCAGCTGCCCCTCGGGGACCCGGAGGATTCACCATGCGCGCGATACGTGCCGCGTCCACTGTCCTGGTGGGGGCGGCCGCCCTCGCCCTGGCCGCCCCCGTCGCCGCCGCGGCGGACGGCGCACCCGCACCGAACCCGAAGGCGGCCGGAGCGAAGGCGCCGGGCGACTTCGTCGTCTCGCCGTCCCTCGTCGCACCGGGCGGACGGGTGACACTCAGCGCCCCCGGCTGCAGCAGCACGGCGACCGCGTCGGCCGGCATCTTCGACACGGTGACCATCGCCCCCGGGTCCTCGGCCACCGCCACGGTGGACTGGGACGCCAAGCGAGGTGCCGTCTACACGGTCACGTTCAACTGCACCGGCGGGATCACGGACACCGTCAACCTGACCATCAGCGGTACCACCCCGACCCCGACCATCAGCTCCACCGTCCTCACCACCCCGCGCGGTGTGCAGGGCGGTGTCGGCGGCTCCGTCGACGGGATCGAGACGGGGACGCTCGCGGCCGGTGCCGGCCTGGTCGTCGCCGCGGCCGCCGGAACCTTCTTCTTCGTGCGGCGCCGGTCGAACCTCGACCGCGGCCGTCGCCACTGACGGCGGGGACGGTGTCTCCCCCGGAGGCCCGCCACCCGGCCACGAAGCCCGGCGCCCCGCCGGCCCCACGCCGTACACGCCCGTCGCCCCCGAGTCCTGAGCAACAGGATTCGGGGGCGACGGGCGTGTACGGCCGACCGGGAGGTTCGACCGGTCAGACGCTTCCGCTGCCCAGACGGCGCCGGCGGGCGATGAACAGACCGCCGCCGAGCGCGGCCGCGGCGACGAGCGAACCGCCGAGGGCCATCTCCGTGGAGCTGGGGGCGAGCGAGCCGCCGATACCGCCCATGGCACCCTTCGCCTCGAGGACGGTGAACTGGCGGGTCGCCACGTTCGCGTTGTCGCTGCACTTGACGGCGAGGTTGTAGGTCCCGGGCGTGGCGTGGTTGTAGACCCGGCCGATCGCGCTGGAGATCCCGTTGGAGTTCACCGAGAGGTTGGTCGTCGGGAAGGCGTTGGACGTCACCTTGCCGCCGTGGCCGCAGCCCCTGACGGTGATGGTGATGGTCGATCCCTGGTGGACGGCCGAGGGGTTGATCGTGACATCGCTGGGCCCGTTGGTGGCGGCGGCGAGGGGGGCCGCGAGCCCGACCGCCGCGAGCGCGGTGGCGGTCACCGCCAGAGTGCGTGCAGCACGCATGGTTGAACCTCCAGAGGAAGACGCCCCAAAGCGGTGCTCCGGGAAGTTCGACGAGTACGCCTTCCATGACGAACCCTCACAAACAGCGAGGAACCGCGCATGTCGGCACTGGTCCACCTCGGTGAGGCGACACGCCGGGGGAAAACCCGCAGATCTGACGGATCCGCAGGTCACAGACCGTCAGGACGATTGTCGGACGAATACTCGGATGGGTCATCGTCCCCGTCACCCGCCCGCCCGTCGGGTACCACAGTGCCGAGCACTTCACTCGTGCCCGTCCGGTACCGGGCCACCCGTTCGCCCTGCCCTGATCGCCGGTTCGCCCTGTCCCCCTTACCGTTCTGACGACGCCACGAAGGGAGAACCATGAGCCCCAAGGACTTCAGCGTCCTTGAGCCGAGGAGACGCCAACCGTGGGGCGTGCTCGCTCTCGTCATGCTGTCCGGCCTGGCGATGATGCGCAACGGGGTCGACGTCGAGCTCGGCCCGCCGCAACCCGCGGCCGCCGCGGCTCCCGACACCCGCCCGATCGCGGCCCCGCCCACCGCCACCGAAGGCCTGGAGCCTCTGCCGTACGCCCCGGCCTCCCGGGTGAAGATCCCGGCCATCAGGGTCGCGGCCCCCATCATGGACGTCGGCCTGGACCAGGACGGCTGGATCGCGGCGCCGCCGCCGCAGGACTCCAACCTGGCCGGCTGGTACCAGAACGGCATCGCGCCCGGGCAGCGCGGCACGTCCGTCATCGTCGGCCATGTCGACAACGCGACGGGTCCGGCGGTCTTCTACGGCCTCGGCTCGCTGGAGAAGGGCCAGCACATCGAGGTGGAGAGGTACGACGGCCGGGTGGCCGTCTTCGAGATCTACGGCGTCGAGGTGTACTCGAAGAACGACTTCCCCGGGGTGCAGGTCTACTCCGACACCGGGATGCCCGAACTCCGGGTCATCACCTGCGGTGGCGGCTACTCACGGGGGACCGGCTACGACGGCAACGTCGTCGTCTACGCCCGTCTGGTCGGCTCGCGCTGACCGGTACGCACCGCGGACCAGGCCCCCCGCGCCTCTTGGCGCGGGGGGCCTTCGTCGTCCACCCGCTCAGCGGCGCGGGACGGTGATGCTGTAGCCGGCGTCGAGGAGTTCGGGCAGATAGCGCCGCAGCGCGGCCACGCTCTGGGAGCGGTTGCCGCCCGCGTCGTGCGAGAGCACGACGACGCCGGGCGCCGCCCCGTCCAGGACCCGGCGCACGATGCTCCCGGTACCCGGTTCCTTCCAGTCGAGGGTGTCGACGGTCCAGGCGAGCGGCTCCATCCCCAGCTCGGCGCCGATCTCGAAGGAGTGCCGGTTCCAGGCCCCGAAGGGGGCGCGGTACCAGAGAGGGGCCGAGCCGAGGATCCCCTCGACGAGATCGCTGGTGGAGCCCAGCTCGTCCCGGATGCGGGAAGGCCGCAGCTTGGGGATGAGCGGATGGGACCAGGAGTGGTTGCCGACGACATGTCCGTCCGCGGCCATCTCCCGTACCAGGTCCTGGTGCTCGGCCGCCATCTCGCCGCAGACGAAGAACATCGCCCGGCAGCCGTAGCGGCGCAGGGTGGCGAGGATCTCCGGCGTGTAGCGGGGGTCGGGCCCGTCGTCGAAGGTGAGCACCATCGAGCGGCCGACGCCGGACATCTTCAGGAACGGCCGCTGCCGGACCGGTGGGACCGCCCGGCGGAAGGCGGGGGGCGCGTAGGCCGTCATCGGCTGGAGGCGGTACGAGGAGGGCTTGAGCCGGGCGCTCGCATGGGGGCCCGCCGCCGGCCCGCTGCCGGTGCCGGCGGCGGGCGTGGGGGCGGGCGTGGGCGGGGGCGCGGGTGCGGCGCCCTGGGGTGTGCCGAGGCGGTCCGAGGCGAAGACCCCGACGGTGGCGGTGGCCCCCAGGGCGGCGGCGAGCCGCAGCACCGCTCGCCGCCCGTTGGGCATCTGATCCGTTTTCATGACCAATGGCTCGCATGGCGGAAGGCCGGCGCCGTTCACCGACACCGGCCGCCCGCCCGAAAACACCCGTTGAGCCGACAGGCCGCGTGCTACTCCCCCATCACGAGACCGTCCTTTGCCGCGCCCCGTTCGAGGACGACCTGGCGGATGGTGTCGCGTACGGCGGTGTTGCCGCCGCCCTCCTTGGCGGCCGCGTTGAGGTTGACCACCCGGCCCCGGCCGGTGTCAAACCACTGCGGGACGAACTCGGCCTTGGTGACCTCCCAGCGCGCACCGGGCGCCGTGGGCGGGGCGAAGGTGAAGCGCCCGAGGGTGCCCTGGTTGCCGCGGGGGTCGAAGGAGCCCGCGTGGTTGATCATGTCGCCGGCGATCTGGTCGCCCATGCCGTAGATGATCCAGGTGCCGTTGACCTTCTCGTACGCCTGCGGGACATGGGCGTGGGTGCCGAGGATCAGGTCGATGTCGGGCCGGCCGTCGGTCTGCGAGGCGGTGAGCGATCGGCCGAGCGTGAGCTGGCGGTTGTCGGGGGCGGTCTGCCACTCGGTTCCCCAGTGGACGCTGACCACGACCACGTCGGCGCCGGCCTTCCGGGCGGCCCGCGCGTCGGCGATGATCTTCCGCTCGTCGATCAGGTCGACCGCCCACGGCTGCCCCTCGGGCAGCGGGATGCCGTTGGTGTCGTAGGTGTACGCGAGCTGGGCGACGGTCGCGTCGCCCGCCTTCAGGAGTGTGGGGCGGGCGGCCTCCTCGGCGGTGCGGGCCGAGCCGGCGTGCCGGACGCCCGCCTTGTCGAGGGCGTCGAGGGTGCGGCCGAGGCCGGCGGCGCCGTCGTCCAGGGTGTGGTTGGAGGCGGTGGAGCAGGAGTCGTAACCGGTCTCCTTGAGGGCGATGGCGACCTCGGGCGGGGACTTGAAGGTGGGGTAGCCGGTGTAGGGCCCGCCGTCACGTCCGTAGACGGTCTCCATGTGGCAGATCGCCAGATCGGCTCCGGAGACGACGTTCTTGACTCCGGCGAGCATCGGCCGGAAGTCGTGGCCCTGGCCGCCCGCGTCCGCGGAGGCCTGGCGGATGATCGAGGCGTGCGGCAGGACGTCGCCGGAGGCGACCAGGGTGAAGCCGGTCCGGGCGGAGGCTCCGCCGGCGGCCGTGGGGGCCGCGGGGCTCCCCGGGTCCTGTCGTGCGGGTGGCGTTTCGGGGGCACCGGCGCCGCCGGCACAGCCGGTCGCCGCCGTGAGCAGGGCGGCGGCGAGGGCCACCGCCCCCTGTCGCGTACGTGAGGTCATCTGCCGGCTCCGCGTGTGATTCATGGGATGAACATCTGTCCCGATGAATTCACAGGGCATATAAGCCGCAGTCAAGGGTCAAAGCCGCGCAGATCCATAAACCCTGCCTAAACGGACGAAGAGCCTCCGTCTGACCGCTCACCGCACCACTCGCCGCTCGGTGCGACCGCTCGTCGCAGACAGGTGTTCGTTCCCTGTCCCTCGTCGCCCGCATGCGTTCGTATACGCCACGGAACGACGAGCCGACCGGAGAGGTGTGGAGCATGACAACGGCGACGACGACGGCGACGACGGACGAGCGGGCCCTCGCGGAGCTGCAGCGCGACCACGGCAAGGCCCTCCTCGGCTTTCTGCTCGGACTGACCTCCGGCGACCGGCAGCGCGCGGAGGACCTGGCGCAGGAGACGCTGGTACGGGCCTGGCTCCACCCGGAGGCGTTCGACGGCCCCTACGAGTCGATGCGCCCCTGGCTGTTCACGGTGGCCCGGCGCCTGGCCATCGACGCCCGGCGCTCCCGGCTCGCCCGGCCCACCGAGATCGGCGACGGGATGCTCGCCGCCACCCCGGACCCGGCCGACACCACGGAGACCGCGGTCGCCGCGCTCGATGTGCGGGCGGCCGTCCGGGGCCTGAGCCCGGAGCACCGCGCGGTCCTGGTCCGGCTCTACTTCCACGGCCTGACCGTCAACGAGGCCGCCGCCGACCTCGGCATCCCGGCCGGGACCGTCAAGTCCCGCTCGCACTACGCGCTGCGGCAGCTCGGGCACCGCCTGCCGGGCTACCGGCCCGGGCGACGCGGCGTTGCCCGCTCCCGGGCCGCGGCCGCACAATGACCGCGTGACGCTGACTCTCGCCGCCGCGGAAAAGGTACTCGCCGACAACTTCGCCCCCTGGGTGCTGGATCTGGGGCTCTCGGTGGTCTCGCTCGACGGGCAGGAGGCGGTCCTGCGCCTCCCCTGGTCCGAACGGCTCGCCCGCGAGGGCGGCGGGCTCTCGGGTCAGGCCCTGATGGCCGCCGCCGACACGGCGAGCGTGATCGCCGTCGCGGCGGCCCGCGGCGGCTTCGTGCCGATGACGACGGTGCAGCAGTCCATCAGCTTCCAGCGGGCGGTGCTCGGTACGGACGTCCTGGTGCGGGCGCGGCTCACGAAGGCGGGCAAGCGGATGGCGTTCGCGGACATCACGATGACGGCCGAGGGCACCGAGGAGACGGCCGCCCACGCGACGGCGGTCTACGCGCTGCTCGGCTGAGGAGCTCCCTCTCCACCACACCCGTCCCGGACGTCTCCCGTGTCCTCACCTCTCCCACCGGCACCGATCCGGCGGAGAAACGTATCCGAAACCACACGGGCGAGTTGAGCAAAGTGCGACCCACGCGCGTCTTCCTCGGTGGAGGCTCGTGGTCGGGATCGCCGACCGACATGTCCGGGAGAAGGTGGGAGCGTTGCTGCCCGAGAGTACGAACGGCACCAGCGGGGGCGGGCTCGCCGTCCCGATGGCGTGGCTGTGTGCCGAGTTCATAGCCGACGATCTGCTGCGCGCGGGCTGCCTGGTCGCGCCCGGCACCCTGGAGTACCGGGCCGGCCGGCAGACGCTCGCGCTCACCATCCATCTGTGCGAGGGCGCGGACGCCTCCTCGGGGGCGCGGACCGCGGGCCGTCTCGACGAGTGGCTGTCCCGTACCGCCTACGACCAGCCCTGGCCTCGGTGGGTCCGCGAGCGGCTCGACGCGCGGAGCCGCTCGGACGGGGAGAGCCCCGACCTCGCGATGGCCCGCGAGACCTGGCGTCTCCTGGAGGCGACGCAGGTGCGTGCGGCGGATCTGGGCGGGCTGCCCTCGGCCGGGATCGGACCCCATGTCGACGAGTCGGAGCAAGTGTGGCTGCCCGCGTGGAAGTTGGGGCTGCCCCTGGGCCATCTGGCCCTGCACCTCTACTGATCGGGAGGCCGCAGGACCGTACGGTGCACCCCGGGGCGGTACTTGGGGATCCGTAGCGTGACCTTCATCCCCGCACCGACCCCGGTCTCGATGACGAGGCCGTGCTCCGGCCCGTACACCTGGCGCAGCCGCTCGTCGACGTTGGACAGGCCGATCCCGGAGCCGGTGGGCCGCTCCCCGAGCAGGATCGCGCGCAGGACCGCCGGGTCCATGCCCACCCCGTCGTCCTCGATCACGACCACGGCCTCCGCGCCCGCGTCACGGGCCGCGATCGTGACCCGGCAGACGTTCACGCTGTCCTCGAGACCGTGCTTCACGGCGTTCTCCACCAGCGGCTGGAGACAGAGGAAGGGAAGGGTCACCGGCAGCACCTCGGGCGCGATCTGGAGGGTGACCTTGAGACGGTCGCCGAACCGGGCCCCGGCGAGGGCCAGATACTGCTCGATGGAGCGCAGTTCGTCGGCGAGCTGGGCGAACTCCCCGTGGCGGCGGAAGGAGTAGCGGGTGAAGTCGGCGAACTCGAGCAGCAGCTCCCGCGCCCGTTCGGGGTCGGTGCGGACGAACGAGGCGATGGCGGCGAGGGAGTTGAAGATGAAGTGCGGGGAGATCTGGGCGCGCAGGGCGCGGATCTCCGCCTCCACGACCTTGGTCCGCGAGCGGTCCAACTCGGCCAGTTCGAGCTGGACGGAGACCCAGCGGGCGACCTCGGTCGCGGCCCGCACCAGGACCGCCGACTCCCGCGAGCCGTAGGCGACGAGCGCACCGAGCACACCGTCCTCGCCGGTGAGCGGGGCGATCACGGTCCAGCGCAGCGGGCAGGCGACATCCGCGCAGCCGGTGTGCGCCGAGAGGCTGCGCCCCGAGTCGAGGATGCCGGCGACCTGCTCCATGACGTGCTCGCGGTGGTGGCCCTCGCCCGGACCGTCCCAGGCGAGGACGGCGGAGCGGTCGGTGAGGCAGAGCGCCTCGGTCCCGAGCAGCGGGCGCAGTCGCCGGGCGGCCTTGCGGGCGGTGTCCTCGGTGAGGCCCGCGCGGAGCGGGGGCGCGGCGAGCGAGGCGGTGTGCAGGGTGAGGAAGGTGGCCCGCTCGACGGGGGTGCCGAGGTCGAGATCGGCGGCCCGGGGCCCGCGGCGGGCGGCGATCCGGCCCAGGACGAAGCCGACGGCGAGCAGCACGACCCCGGCGGCCGCCGCCGCGGCGAAGGCCATGGCAGTCATCGTTCCGCCTCCTTGCGGGGATGCCCGGCCCGGGGCCGACGTTCGGTCGCGGCACGCTGCCCGGCCCCTGGCTCCGGCCCGCCCCCTCCGGCCCCGGACGCATGTCCGGCCCCGGGCGCCTGTCCGGTCTCGACGTGGCGTGCGCCCTCGGGACCGTGTTCCGTCCCCGTGTCGCGCCGGGGTCCCGCCGACGGGTCCGGGCGGCCGGTGAACTCCTCCGGGAGGTGCAGCCGGGCGAGCAGCGCCGGGGTCCCGGCGGGGATGCGGCGCGGGGTCGCCAGGGAGACCAGGATCATCGTCAGGAAGCCCAGCGGCACCGACCAGACCGCCGGCCAGGCCATGAGCGTGTGCGGCCAGCCCGCCTCGGGCAGTCCGGCCCGGGTCGCCATGACCGCCGTGAGCGCGCAGCCGCCGCCGAGGAGCAGTCCGGCCATGGCGCCGGGCGGGGTGAGCCGCCGCCACCAGATGCCGAGGACGAGCAGCGGGCAGAAGGAGGAGGCCGAGACCGCGAAGGCGAGGCCGACGGCGTCCGCGACGGGCACCTTCGAGGCGAAGATCCCCGCGGTCAGCGGGACGGCGGTGGCCAGCAGGGTCGCGAGCCGGAAGTGCCGTACGCCGCGGGACGGCAGGACGTCCTGGGTGAGGACGCCGGCGACCGCCATCGTCAGCCCCGAGGCGGTCGAGAGGAAGGCGGCGAACGCCCCGCCGGCCAGCAGCGCGCCCAGCAGATCGCCGAGCACGCCGCCGAGCATCCGTTCCGGCAGGACGAGCACGGCGGCGTCGGCGGCTCCGGTGAGCGCCAGTTCGGGGGCGTAGATCCGGCCGAGCGCCCCGTACAGCGGCGGCAGCAGGTAGAAGGCACCGATGAGCCCGAGGACGACGAGGGTCGTGCGGCGCGCCGCGCGGCCGTGGGGGCTCGTGTAGAAGCGGACGGCGACGTGGGGCAGCCCCATGGTCCCGAGGAAGGTGGCGAGGATCAGCCCGTACGTGGCGTACAGCTGGTGGCCGTCGCGCCCGCCGGCCAGCGGCTGGGACCAGCCGAGGGGGTCGGCTCCGGTGGAGGCCCGCGCGGGGACGGGCGCGCCCTCGGGGAAGGCGAGTTCGGTGCCGGCCTCGACGCCGTGGGCGCCGGCGTCGAGGGTGACGGTCCCCCGCTCGTGCGCGGCGTCGTCGACGCGGCCGGTGACGGTGAGCGTGAGCGGGGCGTCGAGCTCGATCCGTACGGTGTCGGCGACCCGGACGGTGGTGTGCTCGCGGAAGACCGCGGGGGCGTCGAAGCGGACACGGGGCGCGTCGTCGCCGAACCAGGCCGCGGTCAGGAACAGGGCGGGGACGAGCAGGGCCGTGAGCTTGAGCCAGTACTGGAAGGCCTGCACGAAGGTGATGCTGCGCATGCCACCCGCGGCGACGATGCCGGTGACGACCAGGGCGACGAGCAGTCCGCCGACCCAGTCCGGCGCGCCGGTGAGGATCTCCAGGGTGAGCCCGGCGCCCTGGAGCTGCGGGAGCAGGTAGAGCCAGCCGATGCCGACGACGAAGAGGCTGGCGAGCCGGCGGGCGGGCGGCGATTCGAGCCGGGCCTCGGCGAAGTCGGAGAGGGTGTACGCCCCCGAGCGGCGCAGCGGGGCGGCGACCAGGACCAGCAGGACCAGATAGCCGGCGGTGTAGCCGACGGGGTACCAGAGCATGTCCGGGCCCTGGACGAGGACGAGTCCCGCGATGCCGAGGAAGGAGGCGGCGGAGAGGTACTCGCCGCTGATGGCGGCGGCGTTGAGTCCGGGCCGGACGGTGCGGGAGGCGACGTAGAAGTCGGAGGTCGTACGGGATATCCGCAGGCCGAGGGCGCCGATGAGGACGGTCGCGAGGACGACGGCGGTGACGGCGGCCACCGCGTAGGTGTGGTTCATGTCCGGCGCCCGCGGTCAGCGGCCCTCGACGAGGCCGGTGAAGTCGCGTTCGTTGCGCTCGGCGCGGCGTACGTACCAGTGGGCGACGGCCCAGATGACCGGGTACACGCCGACGCCGAGCGCGGCCCAGACGACGGCCTCGGGTGCGGGGAGCGCGAGCAGCAGGGGCAGCGGGCCGACGAGGAGGGCGAGTGCGCCGAGGGCGGTGAGGGCGGCGCGCAGCTGGCTCCGCATCAGGGAGCGGACGTAGGTGTGGCCGAGGGTGGTCTGCTCGCTGATCTCGGAGCGGGCTGGCGGATGGCCGGGAGGACGGCCGCGCGAGGGCTGCGCGGGCACGCCCGCGGCGCCGGCGCGGAGGGCGGAGGCGTGCGTGACGGTCTCGCGCCGGGGCCGGCGCGGCGGTGGCTGCTCGGACGGCGGTGTCCGCTCCGTCATCTGTCGACCTCGCAGGGGCTGGGGAGGCAACGGAGTCTACGCAGCGGCACTGACGTGGGGTAGAGGCGCCGGCCCAGGATCCGCCCGCCTTCCGGACCGGACGGTCAGCCGCCCGCGCGGCGCATGAGCAGGTCCCTCAGCTGGCGGGCGTGGCGGCGGCTGACGGCCAGCTCGGTGCTGCCGACGCGGACGGAGGTGGCGCCCCCGTCGAGCCGGAGTTCGTCGATGCGGCCGAGCGCCACGAGGTGGCTGCGGTGGATCCGGACGAAGCCGCGGGCGGCCCACCGCTCCTCCAGCGTGGACAGGGGGATACGGACGAGGTGGCTGCCCTCGTCGGTGTGCAGGCGCGCGTAGTCGCCCTGGGCCTCGACGTAGGCGATGTCGTCGACGGCCACGAACCGGGTCACCCCGCCGAGTTCGACCGGTATGTGTTCGGGCTCCGGGACCGGGGCGTGCACCAGCTCGCGGACGCGGCGGACCGCCTCGGCGAGCCGTTCACGGCGTACCGGCTTCAGGACGTAGTCCACGGCCTTGAGGTCGAAGGCCTGCACGGCGAAGCCCTCGTGGGCGGTGACGAAGACGATCAGCGGCGGGCGGGCGAAGCCGGCGAGCAGCCGGGCGAGGTCGAGGCCGGTGAGTCCGGCCATGTGGATGTCGAGGAAGACGACGTCGATGGTCTCGTCCCCGTCGGGGCCCGCCTCCAGGGCGCGGCCGATCCTGCGCAGTGCCCCGGTCGCGTCCGTGGCGCCCTCGGCGCTGCGGACCCGTGGATCGGCGCGCAGGAGGTAGAGCAGTTCCCCGAGGGCCGGCTCTTCGTCGTCGACGGCCAGTACGCGCAGCATGCGGCGGAGTCTACGAGAGGCGTGGTGGCGCTATTTCAGGAGCTTCGACAGGCGGCGGTCGGCGAGCGGCTTGCCGGTCTGGCAGGTGGGGCAGTACTGGAGGGAGGAGTCACTGAAGGAGACCTCCCGGATGGTGTCTGCGCAGACGGGACAGGGCTCGCCGGTCCGGCCGTGGACGCGCAGGCCGCTCTTCTTCTCGGCCTTGAGTCTGCCGGCGGCCACTCCGTGGGAGCGCTCGACGGCCTCGCTCAGGGTGGTGCGCATCGCCTCGTAGAGGCCTGTGGTCTCCTCCTCGGTCAGGTTCTGGGTCGGTTTGAAGGGGGACATCCTCGCCGCGTGCAGGATCTCGTCGCTGTACGCGTTGCCGATGCCCGCGATCAGGCTCTGGTCCCGCAGGGCGCCCTTGATCTGGCGCCGTTCGCCGGTGAGCAGCGCGGTGAAGGCGGCGAGGTCGAAGTCGTCCGCGAGCGGGTCGGGGCCGAGGCGGGCGACGCCGGGCACGTCCCGCGGGTCGCGGACGAGGTGGACGGCGAGGCGTTTGGTGGTGCCGGCCTCGGTGAGGTCGAAGCCGTCGCCGCCGGTGAGCGCGGTCCGCAGGGCGAGCGGCCCCTTACCGGGGCGCGGCGGCCCCGAGGGGAGGGGGTCCTTCCACTGGAGCCAGCCCGCGCGTGCCAGGTGGACGAGGAGGTGGAGCTCGCCCGCCTCGCCCTCGGTGGTGAGGTCCAGGAACTTGCCGTGCCGGGCGACCGCGGTGACGGTGGCGCCCTCGACGGCGCTCAGGGGCGGGTCGTACGTCTTGAGCACGCTGATCGCGACGGGCAGCACGCGGGCGATCTCCTTGCCCACCAGATGCTCGTCGAGGAACTCTCGCAGCGCTTCCACCTCGGGCAGTTCGGGCATGGCTCCACCCTGCCGCAACGGCCCGCGCGCCGCGCGCTCAGCGGCCGCCGTCGAGGTGGTCGAGCAGGTCGAGTTCGTCGGCGAGCGCGGCGGCCAGCGCGTCGAGGTCGGGGACCGCCTTGCCGTCGGCGACCAGGCCGATGTGGACCTGTCCGCCGTACGGCGACATGGCGACGGCGAGCGACTGGCCGCGGGCGAGCGGGGCCATCGGGAAGAGCGCGCGCAGCGGGGCCCCGCCGAGGGAGAGGGCCGAGCGCGGCAGCGGCACGTTGGTGACCAGCACGTCGAAGAGCAGCCGAGCGGCCCCGGAGGCCAGCGGGGCGCCGAAGCGGTGGGCGAGCGGCGGCAGTTGGTCGGCGAGGACGGCGACGGCTCCGGCGCCCCGCAGCGGCCCGTCGGCCTTGTTGCGGTCCATGGCCCGTCGTACGGAGGCGAGCCGGGTGGCGGGGTCGGGCTCGGTGACGGGGAGGGCGAGGAGGTAGGCGGAGAGGCTGTTGCCGGAGCCGGCCGGGGAGCCGGGCCGCCGCCTCGAGACGGGCACCAGGGCGCGCGGGTCGGCGCCGGGGAGCGGTTCGCCGCGTTCGGCGAGCCAGCGGCGCAGCGCTCCGGCGACCACGGCGAGCAGGACGTCGTTGGCGGTGCCGCCCGAGGCGCGCCGCACCCGGTGGACGCGTTCGATGTCCAGGACGGCGGTGGCGACGCGGCGCGTCCCGCTGGAGTCGGCGGCGAGGGCGGCCGTGGCGCGCCCGTCGAGCCGGCTGGCGCGGACGACGGAGGCGCCGACCTCGACGGCCCGGCCGAGGTCCCCGATGCGGTCCCGGGCGGCGCCGAAGAGGCGGCCCGGTCCGGGGAGCCAGGAGCGCGGGGGTACGGGGCGGGTCCTGCCCCGGCCGGTCCTGCGGGTGGCGGCGGCGATCTCGTCGAAGATCCCGGCGCCGATGGCGACGGCCCGCATGCCGTCGGCGAGGGCGTGGTGGAGTTTGACGAGGACGGCGAAGGAGCCGTCGGGGGCGCCGGTGAGCAGGTACATCTCCCAGGGCGGCAGACCGCGTTCGACGGGGCGCTCCATCAGCTCGCCGGCGAGCAGGGCGGTCTCGGCGGCGAAGTCGGCGCCCGGCAGGGCGATCTCCCGTACGTGCCGTCGTACGTCGAAGTGCTTGTCCGTGGACCAGGCGGCGCCCCCGACGGGGAGCAGGACGTCACGGACCCGCATGCGCAGCCGGGGGATCGCGGCGGCACGGCTCGCGAGCAGGTCGAGGACGGCGGACGGATCGCCGTCGGCGGGGAGGGGGCCGAAGTGGGCGAGTGCGCCCAGGTGCAGGGGGTGGGCGGTGGATTCGAGGTGCCAGAAGGCCAGATCGAGAGGTGCCAGAAGCTCACTGCTCAAGAGATCCCCATGTTCTGGAGGGTGGCGGGACGCGGACGGCCGAAAGTGGGGGGACAGGCATCGAAGTCAACCGCGTACGGTCGGTTACGGTCAAGTACGATCGATGTACGCAGGGTTAACAATAAATTCGCACCAGACGCACTTGCCGCTGCCGCGCGACTCGACGCCCCACACGTCCGAGAGCCGGTCCACGAGCAGCAGGCCCCGGCCCGAGACGCCGGACTCCCCCGCCTCCCTGCGTCGCGGCAGCGCGCTGGAGCGGTCCTCCACCTCCACCCGCAGCCGCCGCTCCGGTCCCGCCAGCATCCGCAGCGTCACGATCGCCCCGCCGTCGGTGTGCATCAGCGCGTTGGTGATCAGTTCGTCGGCGACGAGCTCGATCTCGTCCGAGCGCTCCCCGGCGCCCCAGGCCCGGACCGCGGCCCGGATCATGTGACGGGCCGAGCTGAGCGCCTCCGGGTCGCTCTGCGCCACGTGCTGCTGGAGCCGGCCGCCGGACTGCGGGAAGTACGCACCCTGCCGGCGCAGCAGCAGGATCGCCACGTCGTCGTCGCCGCCCCGCTCGTCCACGACCTCGCAGAGGTGGTCGGCGAGCTGCTGGAGGTCGCGCGGCCCGCGGCGTACCAGCGAGGAGAGCCAGCGCAGCCCCTCGTCGAGGTCCGAGCCGGGCGTCTCCACCAGGCCGTCGGTGTACAGGAGCAGGGTCTGGCCGGGGGACAGCTCCAGCGTGGTCGCGGGATAGTCGAGGCGGCCGAACTCGGCCGAGAGGCCGAGCGGCAGCCCGCCCTCCACCGGCAGCCGGCGGCAGCTCCCGTCGGTGTCCTGGAGCAGCGGGTCGACGTGTCCGGCGCGCACCACCTGCACGACGCCGGTCGCGAGGTCCGCCTCGACGTAGGTGCAGGTGGCGAAGCGGTCGGTGTCCAGTTCATGGAGGAAGACGGAGGCCCGGGCCATCACGGTCGCCGGGGTGTGCCCCTCGGCCGCGTAGGCCCGCAGCACGATGCGCAGCTGTCCCATGACGGCCGCCGCGTGGGTGTCGTGCCCCTGTACGTCCCCGATGACGGCGCCGACCCGGCCGCCGGGCAGCGGGATGATGTCGTACCAGTCGCCGCCGATGTCCCGGCCGAGGCGGGCCGAGCGGTAGCGGACCGCTATCTGGGCGCCGGACACGTCGGGGATGCGGCGCGGCAGCATCGCCTGCTGGAGCCCCTCGGCCAGGTCGTGCTCCTGCTCGTAGAGCATGGCGCGCTGGAGGCTCTGCGCGATGCTGCTGCCGAGCGCCACGAGCAGATTGCGCTCGTCGGCGCTGAAGCCGGTCTTGTCGCTGTAGAGCAGGCCGAGCGCTCCGATCGGCCGGGCCTGGGCGATGAGCGGCAGATAGGCGGCGGAGGTGATGCCGAGTCCGCTGATGTGGGGCCACAGGATCGGGTACGAGTCGGCGAAGTCCTGCGGCGAGTCGATGAACCGGGGGCGCAGGGTCCGGATCACCTCGCTCATCGGGTACGGCTCGTCCACCCGGGTGAAGCGCGTGCCGGGCACGAAGGCGCCCTCGGGCCCCTCCGCGACGAGATGGATCCGGCCGGACTCCAGGAGCCCCACGACCAGGCTGGTGGCGCCGAAGTACTCGAGGCCGTGCGAGTCGTTGAGCAGCTCGATGACGTCCTGCACGGTCCGGGCGTGGGCCAGGGCGGCGGTGGTTCCCTCGACGACGCTGGTGCGTTTGCGCCGCCCCTCGTCCAGGCCGAGCCGGGCCGCGTGCTCGGTCACCTCCTCCGAGGCGTCCCGGACGATGCCGACGATACGGCGGGGGCGGCCGGTCTCGTCGCGCTGGATGAGGCCCTCGGTGTGCGTCCAGCGCGGGGCGCCGTGGCGCAGCCGGACGCGGAAGTACGCCCCGTAGTGATCGCTGCCGTCCTTGAGCGCGTGGGTGACCATCGTGTCGAGACGCCGGCCCTCGTCGGGCATCACGCGGGAGGAGAGGGTGCTCGGGTTGCCGTCGTACTCGTCGGGGCTCATGTCGAAGACCTGCAGGGCGCCCTCGTCCATGGTCATCGAGCCGGTGATCAGGTCCCAGTCGAAGCTGCCCATCCGAAACGCGGGGCCGTAGTCCCGGAGGAAGCAGCACGCCACACCCCCGGTCCCTGATCCGCAGCGGCAGGGCTCCGCCGCCTCGGCACCCCCTCTGCCCGCGTTCATGGGGCCCACGCTAGGCGCAGGCCAGGCCGCGCGCACGGCGGAGATCACGCGTCAGCCCTCGAAGGTCTCCGGCTGCTCAGCTCCGGTGTCACTGGGGAACAGGTCCTCGAAGGAGGGCGGTTCCGGCGCGGGCTCGACCGGCGGCTCCGGGGTCGGCGGAGCGACCGGATCGGTCCAGGTCGGGGTCGGGCAGCCGGGCGGGACCGACGGGCTCGGGGACGTCGGGTCGGGGGTGCCGGTCAGGCTCTCGGGCGGCGACGACGGGGGCGTCGGCGGCAGCGAGGGGCAGTCGGTCGTGGACGGCGGCGGAGAGCCGAACTCGGGCGAGGTGCCGTCACCGGGCGAGGTGGAGCCGTCCGGAGAGGTGGTGTCGCCGGGCGTGGTGGAGCCGTCGGGGCTCACGGAGTCGCCGCGGTCGGGCCGGGGCGAGCCGTCGGTGACGGAGGGGGACGGCACGGGGGTCGGCGAGCCGGTCAGGTCGCACGCTGCGGGGTCGCAGGGCGGGATCACGACCGGGCGGGTGTCGCGTTCGCCGTCGGTGCCGGTCTGCCGCTCGATCCAGGTGTTGTTGACGATGTTCACGATGACCAGGCTGGTGACGACCGTCGTGGTCGGTCTGATGATCACGACGCGGTCGGGGTGGTAGCCGCTCCAGGGCCGCCCCGTGTGCACGGCCCCCTGGACCTCGACGGGCGAGCGCAGCGGGTTTCCGCAGGCGCAGCGGACGCGGGGCGCGCCGTACTGGTCGACGAGCACCGCCGTACCGGCCTGGAGGACGGACTGGAACGCGGTGGCGCTTCCGTCGCGGTAGCCGTGGTTGGTGACGCGGGTGTCGGTGCGCAGGACGACCGGGGTGAGGCCGTGCAGCCAGCCCGCGATGTTGGACTCGGGGATGCCGGCGGCCTCCGCGAAGGCGCGGGCCTTGGCCTGGTCCCCGGCGAGGAAGGCGACCTGCTGCTCGACGTCGCAGCTGGCGACGGAGTGGGTGCCGCCGTAGAGGCCGGGGGTGGAGCCGGTGACCTCGCGGATGGTCTGCGCCGTGGCGCTGGGTGTCGGGGTGGCCGGCGGGGCGGTGCTCGGTGCGGGCGGGGTGGTGGCCCTGGCCGTGGAGGCGGTGAAGGGGTCGGGGCCCTGGGCGGCGATCGGCTGGAGGAAGACCTCCTGGCCGGCGGCGGTCGTCCGGCCGCCGCCGCTCACCTCGCCGTCGGAGGAGCAGCCCGCGAGGAACAGCGCCGCGGCCAGCGCGGCGAGCGCCGTGACGTGGGGCCGTGATGACCGGCGTATGGATGCGCGCACGTGGGATCTCCCGCCTCTTTCCACCCCGAGACATTCCTTCCATGTCTGTCGCACCGCGGGGCCGCGCGCAAGCGGAGTACGGCCGACCGGACGACGGACTTGAACACGTTCAAGGAAGGCTCTACGCTCACTCCTGCGAGTTGAACACGTTCAATCAGGGGTGGGTGGCATGTCTGTACTGGTCGGTCTCATCGTGATGCTCGGCATGTTCGTCGTCGTCCCGATGGGCCTGGGACTGATCGACGGCCCCCCGCAGCCCGCCCTCCGGCTCCTGCGCCGCGCATGGCCGCTGCTCGCCCTGCCCGGCGCCGTCGCGCTCTGGCTCCCGCGCTCCGCCCTCGCCGCCACGCTCGCCGCCGTCTACGCGCTGGCCACCTTCGCGCTCGCGCTCTGCGCCCCGGCCCGGCTCGCCGCGACCCTCCCCCAACCTTCGGCCGGGGGTGCCCCCATCTCGCTTCGCTCGCTCGCGCCGCCGGAGGTCGCCGTGCTCACCGCGCTCGCGACCCCCTCCGTGGCGGGCCTGGCGCTGGTCGCCGAACGCGCCGGACACGAACTCCTCGGCTTCGACCTCGACATCCTGGCCCTGACCGTGCCCCACTTCCACTTCGCCGGCTTCGCCGCCGCGCTGGTGGCGGGGCTGGTCAGCCGTACGACCGAGGGAGCCGCCACGCGTTTCGCCGCGCTCAGCGTCCCGCTCGGCACCCTGCTCGTCCTGATCGGCTACTTCGTCGACGACTGGGCCGAGCTCGCCGGGGCACTCGTCCTCACCGCCGGGATGTGGGCCGTCGCCCTGCCGACCTGGCGGGAGCTGAGGACGGGCGCCCCCGACCCGGTCACCCGCGGCCTCCTCGCCGTCTCGTCCGTGGTGCTCGTGGCGACCATGCTGCTCGCCCTGAGCTGGGCGCTCGGCGAGGCCACCGGCCTGCCCCACCCCGACCTCGCCTGGATGGCCGCGACCCACGGCCTCGGCAACGCCCTCGGTTTCGCCCTCTGCTCGCTGCTCGCCTGGCGCCGCCTTCGGGCGACCGCCCCTTCCACCGCCCCGCTCAAGGAGACCGCATCATGGCCCGTCTGATCCGCGACCTCGCCACCCCCGCGAACCCCGCCGCCCCCGCGCCCCTGAACTATCGGGAGGTCGGCGCCACCGGGCAGGACCGTCTCCCGGCCGGCTACCACCACCTCCACCACACGGTCCGCATCGGGCACGGCCGGGACGCCTTCGAGACCGCGGGGGCCGCCGTCACCACCTGGCGGATGCACCGCTCCTCGGGCGCCCGGGTCCGCGGCGAGGCCACCCGCGCCGAGCCAGGGGCTTACGTCGAGGTCTCGCTGGGCGTCGGTCCGGTCCGGTTCACCGCGCCCTGCGAGGTGATCTGGACGGCGTACGAGAAGGACCGCACCGGATTCGCGTACGGCACCCGCACCGGACACCCCGAGTGCGGCGAGGAGTCCTTCGTCGTCGACCTGCACCCCGACGGCTCGGTCTGGTTCACGGTCACCGCCTTCAGCCGCCCCGCCGCCTGGTACACCCGCCTCGCGGGACCGCTCGTCCCCGTCCTCCAGCACGCCTACGCACGACGGCTCGGCCGGACGCTCCAACGCGTCGTGGCCGGGTGACACCCGGCGTACGCTCCTTTTGTAGGCATACGCACCGACTACAGGGCGTATGCACCGACCCAGGAGGCGGCCGTGAGCCAGTACGACGAATACAGCACTCCCTCGCAGGCCGAGGGAGAACGGCTCGAAGAGGACATGGACGCGCTGCAGCGGGACCACCGGCACCCCCCGACCACGCGCACCACACCGTCCCAGGCCGAGGGTCAGCGCGTCGCCGACGAGGAGGAGAAGCGCTGAGCCACCGAGCCGAGCCTGACCTCCCGGGCCGATACTGGAAGAGATGGAGTGGTTCACCGCACCCGACTACTGGCTGAGCCGGATCGTCTTCCAGCGGGGGCTCGCGGGGCTCTATCTCGTGGCGTTCCTCTCGGCCGCTCTCCAGTTCCGGGCCCTCATCGGCGAACGCGGCATGCTCCCCGTACCGGAGTATCTGCGCCGGGTGGAGCCGCGTCAGACCCCCAGCCTCTTCCACTGGCGCTACTCGGACCGCCTCTTCGCCACGGTCGCCTGGAGCGGCGCGGCCCTGGCGGCGGCCCTGGTCGCGGGCGCGGGCGACGCGGTGCCGCTCCCCGTCTCGATGCTGCTGTGGGCGGTGCTCTGGGCGCTGTACCTCTCCATCGTCAACGTCGGCCAGACCTGGTACTCCTTCGGCTGGGAGTCACTGCTCCTGGAGACCGGCTTCCTCGCGGTCTTCCTCGGCAACGACGACACGGCGCCACCCGTCCTCGTCCTGTGGCTGCTGCGCTGGCTGCTCTTCCGGGTCGAGTTCGGCGCGGGGCTCATCAAGATCCGCGGTGACCGCTGCTGGCGGGATCTGACCTGCCTGTACTACCACCACGAGACCCAGCCGATGCCCGGCCCGCTCAGCTGGTTCTTCCACCATCTGCCGCGCCCGCTGCACCGGGTCGAGGTGGGCGCCAACCATGTCGTCCAGCTGCTGGTCCCGGTGCTGCTCTTCACCCCGCAGCCGGTGGCGACGGTGGCCGCCTGTCTGATGGTGGCGACCCAGCTGTGGCTGGTGCTCTCCGGGAACTTCGCCTGGCTGAACTGGCTGACCATCGTCCTCGCGCTCTCCGCCATGGACGGCTCGCTGCTCGTGGGCGAGCACCCGCAGCCGGATCCGCCGCTCTGGTACGTGGTCGTGGTCGTCGCCGTCACCGCGCTGGTCCTGGCCCTCAGCTACCGCCCCGCGCGCAATCTGCTTTCCCGGCGGCAGGCGATGAACCGTTCGTACGATCCGTTGCACCTGGTCAACACGTACGGCGCCTTCGGCTCGGTGGGCCGGATCAGGGACGAGATCGTCATCGAGGGCACCGACGACCCGGTGCCGCACGCGGGCAGCGTGTGGAAGGAGTACGGCTTCAAGGGCAAACCCGGCGATCCGCGCCGGCTGCCCCGCCAGTTCGCCCCGTACCATCTGCGGCTCGACTGGCTGATGTGGTTCGCGGCGCTCTCCCCCGCCTACGCCCACGACTGGTTCGGGCAGTTCGTCGAGCGGCTGCTCGAAGGCGACCGGGACACCCTGCGGCTGCTGCGCCACAACCCCTTCCCCGACGCGCCGCCGGCCCTCGTCCGGGCCCGCCTCTACCGCTACCGGTACACGAGCTGGCGCGAGCTGCGCGAGACCGGGGCGTGGTGGCACCGCGCGCTGGTCCGGGAGTACCTGCCGCCGGTCGGGCTCGGTCCGTCGGTGCGGCGGCGCTGAGACAGCCCTGTGCCCCCGGACGCGGTGCGTCCGGGGGCACAGGGCGAAGCGACAGTCGTGACTCGGTCAGTCGATACCGGGAAGGATGTGCGGCTCCGCGAGGTCGTCCTCGTAGCCTGCCAGCCGGATGGGGGCCGAGCGGGCCCACACCTCGAGGCTGCCCAGCTCACCGGAGCGGTGGGGCCGCTCCGGTTGTTCGGCCGCCGATCGCTGTTCCTGCTTCGTCAGTTCTGGTGTCACCGCGCACTCCCTTTGGGTCGCGTACCTATGAGGACATGGCCGTTCGGTCGCGGTGGCGCCGTTCTTCGGGCGGGACCGCGGCCTTGGTGGCAGGCCAGTCCCCGGGCCGGCCGTGAGGGTTTGGTGAAACCCCGGTGGCCGACCGTGGACATCAGACTAACCAAATGAGCGCCCCAGCGCTCTATGGGGCTCAGAAGTGTGACGCGATCGGGTGAAAGTCGTCCGAATGTGCGATCTACCAGTTGCCCGGCGCGTAGTCCTTGAGGAAGCAGCCGTACAGGTCCTCGCCAGCCTCGCCACGCACGACCGGGTCGTAGACGCGGGCCGCGCCGTCGACCAGGTCCAGCGGGGCGTGGAAGCCCTCCTCGGCGAGACGCAGCTTGTCGAAGTGCGGACGCTCGTCGGTGATCCAGCCGGTGTCGACCGAGGTCATGAGGATGCCGTCGGTCTGGAACATCTCCTGGGCGCTGGTCCGCGTCACCATGTTCATCGCGGCCTTCGCGGCGTTGGTGTTCGGGTGCCCCGCGCCCTTGTAGCCGCGGCCGAAGACACCCTCCATCGCCGAGACGTTGACGATGTACGAGCGACCGCTGGACGCCTTCTTGGCGGCCTCGGCCATCACCGGCCGCAGGGCGCTGATCAGGATGAACGGCGCCGTGTAGTTGCACAGCTGGGTCTCGAGCAGCTCCACGGGGGAGATCTGCTCGATGGTCTGCACCCACGTGTTGGTCTCGACGACGTCCGGCACGAGGCCGCCCGCGTCGATGGCGGTGCCGTCCAGGTGCCGGGCGATGCTGGCGTTGCCCGCGACGAGGGCAAGGTCGGCGACCTTCTGCGCGTCGAGCCCGCTCACGCCGACGGGCAGCGCGGCGAGTCCGTCGACCGCGCCGGAGTTGAAGGCGCCGATGACGTGATGGGCGGGCAGCTCCCCGGCCGGCAGCGGGGCGCTCTCGCCCTCGACCAGCGCGGCGTAGGCGGAGGGCAGGCGGCGCACGGTCTGCGTCGCGTTGTTGATGAGGATGTCCAGCGGTCCGGCCTCGCCGATCTGTTCGGCGAGGGCCACGGCCTGGGCCGGGTCGCGCAGGTCGATGCCGACGACCTCGAGGCGGTGCATCCAGTCCGCCGAGTCCTCCATCGCCTTGAAGCGGCGGATGGCGTCCTTGGGGAAGCGGGTCGTGATCGTGGTGTGGGCGCCGTCGCGCAGCAGCCGCAGCGCGATGTACATGCCGATCTTGGCCCGGCCGCCGGTGAGCAGCGCGCGCTTGCCGGTGAGGTCCGTGCGGGCGTCGCGCTTGGCCCGGTTCAGGGCCGCGCACTCCTGGCAGAGCTGGTGGTAGAAGTAGTCGACCTCGATGTACCGCGTCTTGCACGTGTAGCAGGAGCGCGGGCGCTGGAGTATCCCGGCGATCCGGCCGGCCTCGGTGGCGGAGGAGGGCAGGATGCCCTCGGTCTCGTCGTCGATCCGCTGCGCGGAGCCGGTGGCGGTGGCCTCGGTGACCGCCTTGTCGTGCGCGGTCTTCGCGGCCCGGCGCTCCTGGCGGCGGCGCTGCTTCACCGTGCGGTAGATCCCGGCGGTGGCGCGCCGGACGGCGATCGCGTCCGGGTGGTCGACCTCCAGCTTGTCGAGTTCGTCGAGCACGCTCAGGCAGACGGCCAGGCGCTCGGGGTCGATACCCGGCCCGTACTCCTGGAATTCTTCGGTCACCGTCATGGCCTCTGCCGTTCCTCGATCGCTCATACGCTCGCGCGCCCGTGTTCCAAAACCGCAACTTTACGGAGCTGGGGGCCGTGTCTCCAAACCCGTGGCGGGTGCGTGGTCGAACACACAGTCGCCGCACAGGCCGCCGCCGGGACAGCGGTAGTACAGGCAGCAGCTGGTGCGCCGCAGGGCGGGGCCCTGGACGGTGCGGGCCAGGTCGGGGTGGGCGAAGAGCCCGGAGACGAGCTCGGCGGCGCGTTCCGCGACCTCGGGGCGGTCCTGCGCGCGGGCCCAGCGGGTGAGCTCCCGCAGCGCCCCGGCGAGGGCCGAACCGGCGTTCCCCCACAGCAGCCGGGGGGAGATCCGTCCGTCGCGGCGGAAGGCCTCGTGCAGCGGGACGAGGTGGGCGGCCCGGACGGCTTCGTCGAGCGCGGACACGGTGGCGGGGCGGGTGGCCGTGCCGGCCCACCACAGGTCGTCGGGCGAGGTCAGGGCGCCGTCCCAGTACAGGTCCGCCGGGTCGAGGTCCGGGAACCGGCCGTACAGGGCGGCCGGGCCGAGGGCGGTCGACCAGAGCCGGGCGGCGAGCCCGAGGTGGGCGATCGAGGCGGCGACCCGCCGCTCGGGGGCGCGGAGGCGGGCTCCGACCCGGTCGACGCGGGCGGTCAGGGGGCCCGTCTCCCCCGCGTACAGGCGCGCGAGCTCCCGATGCGCGCCGCCGGCCGCCTCCGGTGCGCTCGTCCGCAGCGCGAAGAACCCGCCCACGGACCGGCACTCGTCCAGATCCACCGCCACTGCCTCCTGGCACGGTCGCTCGCCCGGTATGGGCGTCGGAAAGTTCGGGTCATCCCCGGTCATGATCGAGTCATGACCGCACCAAGTCATGGCCGGTGACCCCGGATCACCGTAACGCTCGGACGCATGCCCCTTTCCTCACCCTTCCCCTCGGCCGCAACTCCCGGGCGGCGCACGATGCTTGCCCTGAGCGCCGCGGCGGCTCTGACGGCGGGCGTGCCCTCGGCGCGGGCGGCGGCTCCCACCGGACGTGTCCGCACGGACCGACCGCCGACCGCCGAACGGGCGCTGGCCGAACTCCGCTCCGGAAACGCCCGGTTCGCGGCCCTGCGGCAGCGCCATCCGCACGAGGACGCCGCCCGGCGCGCGGCCGTCGCCGTCTCCCAGCACCCCTTCGCGCTGGTCCTCGGCTGCGTCGACTCACGGGTGCCGCCGGAGCTCGTCTTCGACCAGGGGCTCGGCGATCTGCTGGCCATAAGGTCGGCCGGGCAGGCCCTCGACGAGGCGGTGCTCGGCTCGATCCAGTTCGGCGTCGAGGAGCTGGGCGTCCCGCTGGTCCTCGTCCTCGGGCACGAGCGGTGCGGGGCGGCGACGGCCGCCGTGGAGTACGTACGGACGGGCAAGCCGGTCGAGGGACATCTCGCCCGGGTCGTGGAGGAGATCGCCCCGGCCGCGCGCGCGACCCGCGACCTGCCCGGCGACTGGGTGGAGAACACCGTGCGGGCCAATGTGGCCCGGATCCGGCGGCGACTGGCTCAGGATGAGGCGTTCGACCGGGCCCGGATCGTCGGTGCCCGCTTCGACCTGGATACCGGAAAGGTCGCTTTCCACCCCTCCTGACCTGCGCGGGTGTACATCTCCAGGCGTACGGCACGGTCCCGTACTGCGACGGCAGTACGTCCGAATGCGTTCCCAGGTACGACGACGTGAACGCTCGGAAGAGAGATCGTTGTATGTATGAGCCCCCTCCTGCTGTCCGTGCTCCTGTCACTGGTCTCGGCGGTCGCCTACGCGTCCGCGGCGATCGTGCAGGAGCGGGTCGCCGCCACGTTCCGCGGCGCCACCTACGCACCGTTGCGCAGCCCGGCCTGGTGGGGGTCCGTCCTGCTCAACGGTCTCGGTGCGGCACTCCACGTCGCCGCGCTCGCCTACGGTCCGCTGAGTGTGGTCCAGCCGCTCGGCGCCCTGACGATCGTCTTCGCCCTGCCCATGGCGGCGCTCTTCGTCGGCCGCAAGGCCGGACACACGGCCTGGCGGGGCGCGGTCATGGCCACGGTCGGTCTCGCCGGGTTGCTCAGCCTCACGGGCGGCGCCGAGGCCCAGTCCCTGGCGGGGACCGAGCGCTGGCTGCTCGCCGCCGGGACGTTTGCCCTGGTGGGCGGGCTTTTCACCGTCGCGCAGCTGGTGGGCCGGCCGGTGCTGCGCAGCATCGCCCTGGCGGCCGCGGCGGGTGTGTCGTTCGGTATCGCCTCGGTCTTCACCAAGACCGTGGCGGTGGAGTGGGCGCCGAGCGCCCCGCTCGCCCAGTGGACCAGCCTGCTGATCCTCTCGGCGCTCGCGGTGACCGGGCTGCTGCTCTCCCAGGCCTCCTACCGGGGCGCGGGCCTCGCGGCCCCGCTGGCCACGGTCACGGTCGTCAACCCGGTGGTCGCCGCGGCGGTGGGTCTGACGCTGTTCGGGGAGACCTTCCGCTACGGCGCGGCCGGCACCGTCGCCGCGCTGATCTGCGGCGCGGTGGCGGCGGGCGGGCTGATCCAGCTCACGACGGACCGCCTGTCGACCCCGGCGGACTCGGTGTCGGTGTCAGAGGGCCGGCCGGCACCGGCCCCGGCCTCACAGAGAGACGCCGCCCGAGCGCAGGTAGGCGAGGGGATCGATGTCGGAGCCGTACCCGGGACCCGTCCGCACCTCGAAGTGGAGATGCGGTCCCGAGCTGTTGCCGGTCGATCCTGAACGGGCGATGCGCTGCCCGCTGTTGACCCGCTGGCCCTCGCGGACGTGCAGCGCGGAGAGGTGCGCGTACTGGCTGTAGCGGCCGTCGTCGTGACGGATGACGACCTCGTAGCCGTACGCGCCGCCCCAGCCGGCGGAGACGACGCGGCCGGTGGCCACGGCCTTCACGGAAGTCCCGGTGGGGACGGGGAAGTCGACGCCGGTGTGGTAGCCGCTGGCCCAGGAGGAGCCGGACACGCGGTAGCGGGTACCGATGGAGGCGGAGACGGGGGCGCTGAAGCCATCGGCCCGGGGGGCCGGGGCTTTGGTGGCGGGGGCTTTGGTGGCGGGGGCTTTGGTGGCCGGGGCTTTGGTGGCGGGCGCCTTCGTGGCCGGCGCCTTCGTAGCCGGGGGCTTCGTAGCCGGCGCCTTCGTAGCCGGGGGCTTGGTCGCCGGCGGTTTGGCGGGGGCGGCGATGCGGAGGGTCAGCTTCTGGCCCGGATGGATCAGGTCGGGGTCGCTGCCGACGACGGCGCGATTCGCCTCGTACAGCCGCTGCCAGCCTCCCTTCACCCGTTCCTCGCGGGCGATGCGGGAGAGCGAGTCTCCCGGGGAAACCGTGTACATCTCGCGGACCGTCGGCACGGTGGTCGGCGTCACGGCCGGGGGCTTCGCCGCGGGCGGAGTGGCCGACGGGGGCCGCTGCCGGGGTACGGAGGCGGGCGTGACGGCCGTCTTCTCCTGGCCGAGTCCCGCCCGCGTCGAGCAGGTCGGCCAGGCTTCCGGCCCCTGTCCCTTGAGGACCTTCTCCGCGATCGCTATCTGCTGGTCCTTGGAGGCGAGGTCGGCGCGCGGCGCGTAGTGCGTGCCGCCGTACTGCTCCCAGGTCGACTGGCTGAACTGCAGACCGCCGAAGTAGCCGTTGCCGGTGTTGATGCGCCAGTTGGAGGAGGACTCGCAGGCGGCGACCTTCTCCCAGACGTCGAGGGAGGCCGCGTGGGCCGTCCCGGCGCCGATCAGCGGCAGCGCCATTCCGGCGCCGCTCGCCGTGACGGTCAGCGAGGCACGGTTGATCCGGCTCGGCTGGTAACGGCGGTGTCGACCGCGTAAGGCCATGGCCCCCCCTTGAACGCGTCTGCTGAACGCATCAGCAGTCGCCCAAGGTAAGGGAAGGTCACAGGCCGTGACAAGGGCTCGGGCGAAAGCCCAAGTCCCTTGTGTCACCTACGATTCAGCGCCCCGCGGGCCCTGGCTGCGGCTGAGGCTCGGGTTCCGGTACGGGGACGGGTCCGGGCGGCTCCGGAACCGGGTTCGGCGGCGGGACGGGAGGCGGCTCGGGCTCGGGCACCGGGCTCGGCGGCGGGACCGGCGGCGGGGTCGGCGAGGGCGGCACCGGGTAGGGGGGCGGGTGCGTCATGACGGACCTCTCGGTCGACGGGGCCGTACGGCTCCAGGCTCTCCCGGAGCGTGTGCCCGCGCCCGCCGGGGCCATTCATTCGTGTCGGCGCACCGCGGCGGCAGCGGCGGCGAGGCCGAGGCGGGGGCTGGAGAGGACGGGCAGCGGGGTGGTGGTCCGCTCGGCGGCGTCCGCCATGGACGCCTGGGCCAGGACGATCACTCCCCCGCCGGTCGGGTCGACACCGTCCAGGGCCGCCGCCACCGCGTCCAGATAACCGTCCCGGTCGCCTGCCAGGAAGCGGTCCCAGGCGCCGTCCACCAGCAGGGTCGTGAGTGCCGGGGTCCGGTCGCCCGACTCCTCCCGGAGCAGGTCGAGCGTGGGCTCCAGGGTGGACTCGACCGCCGCGACCACCACGATCCGCTCGGCACGGACCGCCTCGGCGGCCATCGGCCGGTCCACCCGCAGCACGCGCACGCCCACCGCCGCGGCGCTCCGCTCGGCGACGCCGCCGAGGGTCGAGCAGGTGCAGAGCACGACACCGGCGCCGCCCGCGACGGCCTCGGCGAGGGCGTCACGTACGGCACCGGCCACAGCCTCCGGCCCCTCGGCCCGGGCGCGTACGAGCAGGTCCTCGGCGACGAGGTGCCGCAGGGCGAGCCCGGGGTGGTCCCGGTCGCGCAGCCCGTCGAAGACGGGCACATGGACCGCGGAGGTGTGCAGCAGCGCGAGGCTCACCTGAGTTCCGGGGTCGCCTTCAGCTGGCGCTTGGCGGCCCGGACCACGTCGTCCGGGGGCACGGGGGCCTCGTCGGGGTGCTTCTCGGCCCACTTGGCAGCGTACGGGCAGAGCGGCACGACGGGCACGCCTTCGCGGGCGGCGATGGTGTAGAACTCGCGCACGAGCGATCCGGCGATGCCCTTGCCCTCGTTGCCCTCCTCGACGACGGTGTGCACCGCGACCAGGGCGTGGGGCTCGGCATCGAGGACGAAGTAGACGATCACCCCGACATGGACGCCGTCCTCCAACGCCTCGAGGCGCCCCTTGTCCCGGTCGTCACGGATCTCCAGATCGGCCATGCGCGGTGCGTCTCCCTCGGTCGGATCAGGCGTGTGCGGCTACGGCGTGCGGGCTGCGCAGGGTGTCACTCCCGGGCACCGGCGCGGAGGCGTCGGCCCCGAGCTCGACGATCCGGTTGTCCGCGTCCACATGCACCACACGCGGCACGAGCGCGCGCGCCTCGGCGTCCTCGACCTGGGCGTAACTGATGAGAATCACCAGGTCACCGGGGTGCACCAGATGCGCGGCGGCCCCGTTGATCCCGATCACCCCGGACCCGCGCTCACCCTCGATGACGTAGGTCTCGAGCCGGGCCCCGTTGTCGATGTCGACGATGTGCACGAGCTCCCCGGGCAGCAGATCGGCCGCCTCCATGAGCTCGGCGTCGACGGTGACGGAGCCGACGTAGTGCAGGTCGGCCTGGGTCACGGTGGCACGGTGGATCTTGGACTTGAACATTGTACGTATCATCGAGGTACTCCTGGACATAGGCTCCCTGCCTGCGTTTTTGCAGGTCAAGGGCTGTTTCGCCACCCTACAACGAGTCGCATGTTCGGGCAGCATTCCCCGGGTTTTTCAGGACTCATGCTGACCACTTGCCGACTTTCCTGATGCATCGTCAGACAGTGCCGGAGGGCTTCACCCGCCCCTCAGGACCGACCACGACGACTTCACAAGCCTACGCAGCTCCCGCCCACGAGCCTCCGTGATCACCGTCACCCCGATGGATCGGCGACGCCCCCCCATCCATACATCCGTGAGGGCCCCCGCCATCACGGGAACCCGCGAAGCGGCGCGGCCACCTAAGGGCTGTCCCGCAAATGATCACCGAGTCGCATCGGTCGCGACGGCCGACCGTTTCCCGTACGACCAGGGGCGAGCTACCGGGCTCGGTGGCGATGCAAGAGTCCCTGCACCTGCTCCACGTTCCACGGCATCACGCCAAGTGACAGGCCGCCGGCCGAGGACTGGCACTCGATGATGACGACCTGCGGAAGCGCCGTACTCAACCAGAAGCGGTGGGAGCTGTTCGGCATCGCCGACCAGCTCCTCGCTGCCATCGCCCTCACCGTGGCCACCACGCTGCTCATCAAGGTCGGCAAGCTGCGCTGGGCATGGGTCACGGGCATCCCGCTCGTCTGGGACGTGGCCGTCACCTTCACCGCCGGCTGGCAGAAGATCTTCGACAGCAACCCGAAGATCGGCTTCTCCGCACAGCGCGAGCTGTACGCCGACGCGCTCAACGCCGGGAAGGTCCTCGCCCCCGCCAAGTCGCTCGACGACATGGAGACGGTCGTGCTCAACTCGACCGTGGACGGCGTGATCATGGTCGTCTTCCTGATCCTGGTCACGCTCGTGATCGGCCACGCCGCCGTGATCTGCGTCCGGGCCGTACGGTCCCGGGGCCCGCTCCCGACGACCGAGACTCCGCACGTCGAGTCCACCATCCTCGTCCCGGCGGACCGTTCAGAGGCCCTGGTCGGCGCGGGCATCGGGCCGACCGGTCGCGGATGAAGCCGGGAGGTATCTCAGGGGCCTGTGACCGGCTGCTGCGCGGCATCCGCTGGTACCTGAGCGAGATCTCGGGCACCGCAGACTACGAGCGCTACTGCCGGCGGTACGCGGACGAGCATCCCGGCGAACCGGTCCCGACCCGGCGCGCGTACGAACGACACCGGTCGGCCCACCGCGAGGAGCACCCACAGAGCCGCTGCTGCTGACGAGCATCGAGGCCGCCGGTGCGCCTCGCTTGGGACATGCCGACGTGAGCGGAAAGCCACGCATGAATCCAGCAGCCGGGGCACGCAGCGCGCGGATCATGGTCGAGAAGCCCTGGTGAAGATGCAGGAGCCGGCGTAGCCCCGGCCCCCAACGGGGCCGGGGCTACATGATTGCGCGAACGGTGACCGCACTCCTCTGCTATCGACGCCGCAGGTCCACGATGGCTCCGGAGCCATACACCAGGAGCAGCACGCCCACCGCCGTGGCCGAGATGACGTAGCCCTCGATCGCCTGCGGCAAGTCGAGCGACGCCGTGAAGAACACGGCGCCGACGGTCAGCACCACCGCCAGGACATCCCGGAGCCGATCGCGAACCAATGACCAGGCCGGCTCGACCTCGGACAGGTCGTCGTCGAGCAGCGCGCCGACTCGCCCCTCGGCGTATCGCTCGGCGATCGTCAGCCACTTACCTGCCAACTCCCGGAGTGTGGCATCGGGGTTGCTGTAGAGGCCGTGTTCCAGTTCGTGGATTCTCGCTACGACCTTGCGGGCGTGCTTCTGTAGGTGACCCCAGCGCATGGTCAGAAGTGGCACTGTGCCGCGCATGTAGTAGGCCCGGCGGATGCTTTTGAGGGCCGGGTTCGCCTGGGCGGGGATGTCGCCTGTCTTGTAGATCTTCTGCTCTCCGGTGGCTGTGGCCGCTTCGGCGCAGCGTTTGATGAGCTCGGCGATCTGGTAGACCGGCGTGTACACCTGAACAGGTGCCCGGTCTCCACTGGGCGCGATGTGACGGTGGGCCAGCGGGCTGCCAGTGAACAGCTTCGAGGCACCGATCATCGCCGGGATCACGGCCAACGCCGTGCTCACGATGCCGAAGACCGTCACCCCACCGGTGATGTACAGCCAGAACACGACCGGCTCCGTGTGCCCGTAGAAGTCGGTGAGCTTGGCGATCACGATGTCCGCCTTGTCCGGCCCCTTGGTGATCATTCCCTGTATGGCGACTGTCGCCATCCCGAGGATCCATGAAGCCCAGAACCACACCCAGACGATCGCCACGACGCCGCGCATCGTGAACCAGAACCCGGTGTGCCGGTTGTAGCGGCGGAGTGCGCTCTCGACGCCGGCGGAGATGGGACGGTCGATGCCGAGGTCCTCCAAGGCTGAGCGCAGTTCGGCTATCACCTTGTCATCCGACACTTGCAGACATCGGCGCCACCACCTCCAGGGGCGGGCGAGGCGTGACCGCAGCGAGGTCGGTAAGGCCGTGTCCGGAGTGGGCCCGGAGGCAGGGCTGTTGTCCGTCCCGGGCTCGGTAATGGTGGGGGCGGTCACGTAGTTCTCCTCATGCTGCGGGGCCGCGTGCGCCAAACCGTACGCGGACCCGCTGACATCCTTGGCGGTGTTACGAAAGGTCGGGGCGCCAAGCGGCCCCGGTCGTCCAGGGCCCGTGGCGCAGCAGCCATCGCAGGACGGAACCGTGTCCCTCTGGCGCACCGCCAAAGACCTCTCCGCCCGGCGAAGCACACGTAGCACGCGGCGAATTCTCCCTCGTCTTCGTCGGCCTGGTCGGCACCACACACGACAGGCTCGGTCCGCTGGTCACCGCGTACGTCTTCCTCCTCGCCATCGCCGGGCCGCTCCTCACCCGGGCGGCCGGCACCGGTATCCCCCAGCCCCGCTTCAGCGAGCGAGCCGGGCGGCCGACGTCGACCTGAGCCCAGTCGAGCGCCCGACCGGCACCCGTCGCCACGGCGGTCGCCCGTAGCCGGGGTTCCAGTAGCTCTCGCCGAGAAAACAACGCCGCACCGGTAGAGCGGTCCAGGCCGAGCCGGCCCGCCATGCCGTCCGGGCCGCAGACCCCCAGCTTCGTGCGCCTCGGAGTTGCGGGCGGCGGCCGCGCCGCCGTCGGGCGGGTCCTGCGTCCGTGACCGGTGGCGGGTCGTGCGTCGATTAACCCATCGGGCCGAGGAGGGAATGGGTATCGCGGCCGACGCGCACTGGGCCGTCAGGTTTCTAGCGTAGGCGTCATGAGAAGCCCCGACTCCGGCCGGTGCGCCGCGATGCCGATCCCGACCCGGACTTTCACCCGGTGCCGAGCGGACACGCGCCGGGGCGCCGCCACGCCGACCTGGTCGCCGGGATCACTCGTGAGTTCCTGGAACCAAGGAGAACGAGCCATGACCGCCCAACACATCGAAACCCTGATCATCGGCGCCGGCCAGGCTGGCTTGTCGGTCGGCTACCACCTCCAGCAGCTCGGTCGGGAGTTCCTGATCGTCGACGAGCGCGAGCGGATTGGTGACAACTGGCGCTGCCACTACGACAGCCTCAGGCTCTTCACGCCCTCCCGGGCCAACGGCTTGGACGGGATGCCGTTCCCCGGCGACCCGTGGGAGTTTGCGACCAAGGACGAGTTCGCCGAGTACCTCGAGCTGTACGCCGTCACCAACGGCCTGCCGGTACGGATGCAGACCCGGGTCGATCGGCTCGCGGCCCTCGATGGCGGAGGATTCACCGCGATCCTCGGAGCCGACAACGTCACCTGCGACAACGTCGTACTGGCGACCGGCACCTTCGGCCGTATGCCGCACATCCCGGCCTTCGCCGCCGACATCACCCCCCGGATCCAGCAGCTCCACTCCAGCGAGTACCGGCGGCCCTCCCAGCTGCCCGACGGACCGGCGCTGGTCGTCGGTGCCTCGCACAGTGGGTTGGACATCGCCTACGACCTGGCTGCTGCCCATCCCACCACGCTCGTCGGACCCGACCGCGGGAACGTCCCTCTCGAATGGGGCTCGCGGCGGTTCCACGCGGCATTCCCGTTCATCGAGTTCGCCTTCAATCACGTGCTCACCCGGCGCACACCGATGGGACGCAAGGTGATGCAGAAGCTTCGCCACCACGGCGCCCCGCAGCTGCGGATCAAGCGCCACCATCTGGACGTGCGCGACGTGGAATGGATCACCGAGCACGTCGTGGGCGTCGCCGACGGGCTACCGCGCCTCGAGGACGGCCGCACCTTCGACGTCGCGAGCATCGTCTGGGCCACCGGGTTCCGGCAGGTCTACGACTGGATCGATCTCCCGCTGCCGATCGAGGACGGATGGCCTGTGGAGTACCGCGGCGTGGTCGAGTCCGTGCCGGGCCTCTACTTCTGCGGCCTGGCGTTCCAGTACGCGTTCGCCTCGGGTGAGATCAATGGCGTCGGCCGGGACGCGGCATACGTCGCCGACAAGATCGCCGCCCACACCCGGGCGAGGCAACCCGCGGTCGCGGCTTGAGCCGCAACCACGATGATCAAGGAGCTCTGCGATGTCGACGAGATTCGGGAACCCCTCGGTGGTGACCGGCGCCGCCACGTCGGGTCCGGCGTAGACAGCCCGCGCGCTCGTCGTCGCTGCCGCACCGGTGCTGCTGGGCATGCTGCTGTGGCATCCGCTGCTCCGAGGAGACTGCCCGACAGGGCCGGCGCGGCCGAAGCGGCGGCGGCCGACATCACCCGGTGGGGGCTCTCCCACCTTGCCGCGGTCGTCGCGTCCGCCGCGGTCGCGCTCGCGTTTGTCGCCGTGCGCGGATTCCTCCGCGAGCGGGGTGATGGGTGGCTCAGCGCGGTCGGGCTCGGGTTCGTGGTGATCGGCAGCACCATGTACGCGACGCTGCCCGGGATGGAGTTCTCCGTCATTGCGGCACACGAGACCGGCTGATCTGGTGGCGGCCCAGGACGCCCTGGTGCGTGGGCCGTGCCGGTCCGCCTGGTCGGCTCGCCGCTGTTCACGGTGGGCACGGTTCTGTTCGCGGCCGCGTCCACCCGGACCGCGACGTTCGGCCTGGTGGCCACCGCCGTGATCGGCGGCGCGCTGGTCGTGTTCGGGCTCGGCCGGCTGGTGCCGGTCGGTGTGGTGCAGTTCTACGTACAGTCGGCCGCGGCACTGCTGGCTCTGCTGCCGTTGGCGGTCGCGATCGGGGTTGGGCGGCCGGGCGCCCCAATCCGTTGACACACGTCTCGTGAGCGCCATGGACGCGCACCGCTGTGCGAGGGGCCGGAGGAATCAAGCGGATCGGCAGAATCGCCGGTCCGCTCGTCTTCACCGCCAGATCCGTCGGACAGAACATCCTGGGCTCCGACGACGACTGGCTTCACGCACCCGTCAGTGCCTTGGGCGCCGGCAGTCTCGGCTGGATCCAGAGCCTCTACTTCGCGGCTTCGGGTTCTGCGTGCTGCTACTCGCCTGCGGACGGCACCGTGGTATCGCACCCGCGCGGCTCGGGTGGCTGGGACCGGCTTTGCCGGTGGCCGTCGGCTGTGAGATCGCTCTCGGCGTACACGCTGGCCGTCGTCGTCCTCTGCTTCGGAAGCATCATGGCGCCCGGGCGAGGAAATGCTGCGGATCATGAGCATCGACCACTAGCCTCGAATCGAGGTGGTGCGCGATGAGCATGGTCGACGATCTACGCCGAGCCCGCGAGGAGTACGAGCGCAAGGAGTGGGTGGCGGCGTACCGCGCTCTCTCCGACTTGGACAAGACCGAGCTTCGGGCCGACGACTTCATGGCGCTGGCGGTCACCGCGCACCTCCTGGGCCACCGCAACGACTGCGTCCAGGCACTGCAACGGGCGTTCCAGGCCTACCGTGACACGGACGATACCCTCGGCGCGGTGCGCGCGGCGTACTGGCTGACCGTAGTCCTGTGGCAGGGCGGCGAGGTCGCCGTAGGCAGTGGCTGGCTGGCCCGCGCCGAGCGGCTGCTCGACGACCACGGCGGGGATGTGGTGGAGCGAGGCTATCTGCTCGAGCGGGCAACCATGAGGCACATCATCAAGGGAGAGTTCGCCGAAGCCTTCGTTGCCGTGCCAAAGATCACCGAGTGCGGCCGACGGTTCGACGACCCCGATCTGACAGCTATCGGCCTCCACATGGAGGGTCGGATGAAGATCTTCGCGGGCCAGGTCGCCGACGGGCTGAGCCTCCTCGACGAGGCGATGGTCTCGGTCCTGGCCGGGGAGGTCTCACCCATCTTCTCCGGGGTGATCTACTGCTCGTCGGTCGAAGCCTGCCAGCAGATCTCCGACTTCGGCCGGATGAGCGAGTGGACTCACGCGCTGACCACCTGGTGCGACGGCCAGCCCGGCCTGGTCGCGTTCACCGGTCAGTGTGCGGTCCACCGCGGCCAGCTGATGCGACTGCACGGCGCCTACCGCGACGCCGTCAGGGAACTCGAGCGCGCGGTCGGGCGGTACGCCGCGGCCGGCGGGGACCTGGCGGTCGGTCAAGCCCACTACGAGCGGGGCGAGACCCTCCGGCTTCGCGGCGACCACGACGCTGCGGAGGCCGCCTTCGCGGAGGCCGCCGAGTTCGGCCATTCGGCCCAGCCCGGCCGGGCACTGCTGTGGCTGGAGCACGGCCGACAGGATGCGGCGTCGGCCGCGATCCACCGCATGGTGGCCGAGGTACACGATCCCGTCCACCGGTCGCAGATGCTCCCGGCGGCGGTCGAGGTGCTGGTGGCCACCGGCGAGGTAGACACGGCAGCACCCCTTGCCGAGGAGCTGGGGCAGATCGGGAGCTCGTTCGGGTGCTCGGCGCTGCGGGCATCGGGGCAGTACGCCGCTGCGACCGTCGCCCTGGCCCGGTCCGAGGCGGACCGCGGGCTCGTCTGCGCGCGGCAGGCGGCCGAAACCTGGGCGCAGCTCTCCGCGGTGTACGAGGTGGCCCGCTCCCGGGTTCTCGTCGGGCGGGCGCTTCGGCTGCTGGGTGACGAGGAGTCGGCCGTGGCCGACCTGAGCGCGGCCCGGAGGGCGTTCGCGGAGATGGGTGCGAAGCCGGCGGAGCAGGAGGTCGCGGCGCTGTTGGGCGAGGAGAAGGCTCCCGGCGGGCTGAGCCCCCGGGAGGTCGAGGTGCTACGGCTGGTGGCGGCAGGCAAAAGCAACCCGGAGATCGCCGAGGCCCTGGTGCTCTCGGAGAAAACCGTGGCCCGGCACCTGTCCAACATCTTCGCCAAGCTCGATGTCGGCTCCCGAACCGCGGCCGCGGCATTCGCCTACGAGCATCACCTGGTCTGAGCCGCCCTTCGTTCTGAGCGGTAGTTCGTCCATCCCCAGCGGGACCTCGGAGGAGTCGGGACTCCTGCCGACCAGGCGGCAGAACTCCGCACGGTGCGTCTCCCACTGGACAGTCATGAACAGGTAGGAGGCCGGAGTGTCGTAACAGCGCGAGCCCGGTACGGGTACATCCCCGCTGCGCAGGCCGTCGCGCTGCGCGAGCAGCGTGCACAGCTCCCAGTGGTGCCGGACGCGGTCGAATACCCCTTGGCTGCAGCGCCTCGTCCAGGTAGCCCTGCCGGCGGGTCGGCACGAACAGCGTCAGCCCCTTCCCGTACGACCAGCACCGGGCATCTGCCATTGCGCCGCGAGGTGAACCGCCGTGGAGCCCACCAGGAGTCCGACGATCCCGCCCATGCCACGCGCCCCGATCACCAAGAGGTCCGCTCCGCGCGACTCCTTCTCCAGCACCGTCAGCGGCCGGCCGGTCACGACAGCTTGGGTGACCTCCACGTCCGGTGCCGTCGCCCTGGCTCGTGCCACCGCCTCGGCCACCAGTCCTCGGCCCAGCGTGGAGCCGTCCCCCGGCCCCGACAGCGATGATGCAGGCAACAAGGAAGACCGCGAGAAGACCGTCTGCGGTCCAGCGCCCCATGGAGAGGTCCAGTCCGAGGGCGGGGATGCCGAAGTGGACGTCTCGCAGGGCTCGTAGGCCGCGCTCCACGGACTGTTGAGCTGAGCGTCTGTTGCCGACATGCCGACGGGCTGCGGCGGGCACATTCCTTACAGGAAGCCCGCCGCAGCAGTGGAGGGTCACCATGAGCCACCCTTCGGACGACCGGAGCGACCTGGCGGCGATCGAGCGTGCCCTGACCCGGGACGATCCCGCGCTCGCCGCCACGATGGCCACGCTCAACCAGCAGTTTCCCGAGCAGCCGGCCAGGCGCCCGAGCAAGCCGACGGAACGCCGTGACCGACGCGTGGTGATGGCCTTCGTGCTGGGCGTCATCGCGCTCCTGGCACTGCTGATCACCGGCCTCCTCAACACCTCGTCCTCCCCGCGAGACGAGGAGCCCGGCGTCCATCCAGCGGCGCTCTCGGTGGCCGCCACCCTGTACCGAACGCCGTAATCGAGGGCCGTCCGGGGGACGATGAACAGCATCACGAGTGCGACCGACCGGGTGAGATCACGCTCTCCCGGTCGCTCGCGTCGACGGCTCCGTCTCGCTCGAACGGGCACGCTACCGGTGGCGATCCAGCTCGAACAGGCCGAGCAGAGCGGTAGCCACGTTCAGCGGATAGGCGAGGGCCTCGGCGGGAGCGGTGACATCCCAGGCACGCCCCGCGCTCGCCGCGAGCGCGAAGCACAGGATCGATGTGGGCAGCGCCCGCCGCCACACGGGCAGATGAGCGAGACGCCGCACCCGTACGCACAGTGAGACCTCGAACAACAGGAAGGCGAGCCCGAAGAGGGCGACGAGCATCAAAGGGAACGCCGTGACGAGCACTCCAGGGCAGGGGGCATCCTCGGCACTTCAAGCCGATCGCCTGCGGCTGGAAGGTCCAGCCCACTCCGGCCGCAGCAGCGGGCGGCACACATTGATCGGGGCGACGTCGCGCGAAGCCGCCCCGTCCTTGCGCGTGCCCGGGGCGGGGGCCGCAGGATCGCATCGGCGCACGACCTGGCCAGCCCGGTCACCGCGCGACGTCCCCGCAATCTTTGCACAGAGCAATCGTTCACGGGAAGAACTGCCACGCCGGGCGGGGTCGCCGCCCACTCTCCCTCGGGGTCAGACCGCCTCCTCCAGCAGGTCTCTGCGGGCGTTCTGGCACTCCCGGCACACTTCGGCGCAGACGAGGCAGTGACCGTAATCGCGTGCATGGATGGCGCACATGTCGGCGCATGCAGCACAGCTGTCGGCGCATACTCGCAGCGCGTCTCGCACGACCCCATCACCGCTCCCCGCCCGGCGCGAGAGCACGGCGGCGGTGGGCCGCGCAGATATCGGCACAGTCGAGCTACCTGAGCACACAGTCGACGAGGTCCTTCACCGCCTCTTCGGCGAGGCACGCGTCCGCGCACGTCGTGCACGCCTGCGCACAGGCGAGGCAGGCATCGATGCACGCCGCACGGGCGTCCAGGGAGTGGGGGTCAGCCCGGCCGCCGGGTCTTCGCCTGTGAGGCGTCTTGACTCACCCCGTGCCGCTGTTCGGCTGCGCGTGTGCATCGCCATGCGGGACACCACCGCACCGCATGCCCGCCGCGAACTCGCCGGATCGTCGTCCAGGCACCAGGCAGCACGTCTCGCCCGGATACAGCGCGGCATCATGGGTAGGCGCTCAGGCGAATCGACTCCTCGGCCGGCGTCGCCGGTCCTTGTGAAGAGGTGACCTGATATGCAGGCCGAAGCGGCGCCTCGTAAGAGGGTCGTCGTGGGCATCGACGGATCCCCCGCGTCCTATGCGGCGCTGCGGTGGTCGGTGGACTACGCGCGCATGGCCGGAGCGCAGGTCGAGGCGGTCGCGGCCTACGACGTCGCAGGGGCGACCGGGTGGTCGGCCCCCGCTGTGGACGCCACCCTTGACGCCGAACAGGCACGGCGCACCCTGAACAGGGAGATCATTACGGCCCTCGGCATGCCTCAGGACGTACCGGTGGAGGAACACCTGGTCCGGGGAAACGCCGCTCAGGCGCTGATCGCCGCGTCGGAGGGCGCCGAGCTGTTGGTGGTGGGGAACCGAGGCCGGGGTGGCTTCGCCCGGCTACTGCTGGGGTCGGTGAGTCAGCAATGCGCTCTGCACGCTTCCTGCCCCGTCGTCATCCTGCGTGCGCCGGAAGACACCACCGAAGCGGCGGCCACGTAGCGGTGTGGGCCGGGCTGCACACGATGAGCGTCGTGCCACGCCGATCGGCCTCTGGACGCGTGGAGGATCGGAGCAGGGCCTGACCAGGGGCGTCGGAACGACAACCGAAGACCAGGGCGTGGTAGTCGAGTGCCATGCGCTCCAACGGAGATCAAGCAGTGGCATCGCCGGTCCTGCGTCTGGGACGTCGGCTCCTGGAATCCCTCTCGCGTGCGGCCGGGATGAGCGGCGGCCTGGAGCTGACGAGTCGCTCCATGGTCTTCGCCGCCCTGGGCTTCCTCGCTTTCGTACCACTGATGATGGTCATCGCCGCGGCCGACCCGGCTCGGGCAGCCGAGTTCGGGCGGTGGCTCGCGAGAGCCCTGAGCGCCTCGGAACCGGCCGAGCGGGAGATTCTGGAGCTGTTCGCCCGGCCCCGTCGCGTACTTCGAGACGTCACGGCCTTCGGTCTGGCTGCTCTCTGCGTCTTCGGCCTGACGTTCGCAGCGCACGTCCGGCAGAGATACGAGGCCATGTGGGCGGTGAGGCGGGGCCGCAGCAGGGGTTCTTGGCGCGGGCGGCTGAGGGATCTCGCGCGCTACACCCTGTGGCTCGCCCTGCTGATCGGCTATCTCCTCCTGCTCACCAACACTCCTCTGCGCCGCGCGGACACGGCTGCCTCACCACTCGGCACGTCGGCCGCGCTTCTCGTCACCTTCCTGTTCACCTGGACATCGCAGAAGATCCTCCTCGGCCGCAGGCTTCGGTGGAGAGCGCTTCTGCCGGGCGCGGTCGCGACCACGTTGGGTCCTGTGGGCCTGCGCCTCTTCGCCCAGCTGGTCTTCTCGCCCCTGATCGTCTCCCAGGCCACCGCGTAACGGCTCCATCGGCACGGTGATGATCGTCCAGTCCTGGCTCGTCGGCGTGGGCCTCGTTCTTTACGGCGGCGCCTTCACGGGAAGGGTCGTCCATGAGTGGTCAGGCTCCCGGCCCCGCCGGGCGAGTCGCTTCCGGCGCGGACCGGCTCGACATTGAGCCCACTGTGTCACCGCCGAAGGAAGGGGTAGTCGCCGTGTACCCAGCGGACGACTTCGCTCACGGTTGGGGAGTCAGGCAGTTCGCCGTCCTGCGGTCCCGCGTCACCGGCGCGATCTGCGGCGTTGGGCGCTGTGGTCGGTTCCGCGTAGCGAGCAGCGCGGCCGCCGGTGTAAAGGGATCCGTCGGCGGACAGGGAAGGGGTGTCCGATGGAGTGGTGGACGTGGCTGGTGATGGCCGTCGTCATACTGATCGTGATCGGCGTGTCGGCACTTGTGACCCAGGCCAGGCGCCGGCGCGGTGGGGTGATCGCCGATGAACATCACCTGCCCCGGGACGGCGATGAACGATGAACGCCTTTCTCATCCGAGCGGGAGATGTCGTGGGCCGTCCGGTCCTGACGCTGCACGGGGATGCGATCGCCCAGGTCAAGGACGTGGTCGTCGACCCGGGAACCGGCCGGGTCCGGGCCTTCACGCTCAGCGGGCGGGGCGTGCTGTCCGGGCCCCTGAAGGAGGCGATTCCGTGGAGCGCCGTCCACGCCCTCGGCCGGGACGCCGTGATGGTCGCCGATCGGAACGCGCTGCGCGAAGGGGCCGACATGGCGTCCGGCACCAGGGGCGGCCCAAACATGCTGGGAACACGCGTCCTCACGCAGGAAGGCGAGGACGTGGGCAAGGTGACCGATGTCGTGCTCGACGTGACGGCCGACGACGCGAGGCTGGTCGGATACGAGGTGAAGCTCGACCGCCACGGTGAGAAGGGCACCGTCCTTGTGCCGGTCTCCGCCCCGGTCGTGGTCTCGGCAGAGAACGTGCTGGTGCCCACGGCCGCTCTGCGTTCCCCGGCCGCTGATCTGGCGGAGTTTCGGAAGGCCACGGGGGTTCGGCCGGAGGAGGGTACGGGCGATGCTGAGCAGTGACCTGGCCGGTCGTCAGGTCGTCCTCGTGAGCACCGGTGAGACGCTGGGGAAGGTGACCGGGCTCCTGCTGAGTCCGTCGCCCGCCCGCGTGCAGGCGCTCCGGATCCGCACGGGTGCCCATCTGACCACTGTGCCGTGGGGCGCCGTGCAGGCGTGCGGACCCGACGCGGTGATGGTCCGCCGTACACCCGACGCCGACGAGCGCGTCTCCGGCGGTGACGCGGAGGCGGCTCCGGGCGACGCGCGGGGGAAGTCCCTGATGACGGACCGGGGCGACCGGCTCGGGGAGGTGCGTGACGTCGAGTTCGATCCCGCGAACGGGAGTCTTCTCACGCTGCTGACAGCCGGTGACGTGTTCGACGGGGCACGGCTGGTCGGGGTGGGGGACTTCGCGGCCGTGATCACCGGCGATGCGGTGGACGACGCGAACCCGGCGGGCTGACCCCGCGCCCGCGGCAACCGGACTTGGGCGGGAGCCGGAGCGCCGCGCCCGGTGGAGGTCGGTCTCGGCTCGTGCCGTGGCTCTGATCGTGGTGTCGGTCTTCTCCGTGTGGCTCGCGGTACGCCTCACCCCACCGCAACAGGTCTCCGTCGGTGGGCAGAGTGTCCGGCTCTCGGTCACGGGGCCGTGGGCCGACTGGACCGGGCCGGGGACGCTCGCCCTGTTCGGCCGGGACATTCCCACCGCCGTGACCTTCCACGGTCCGCTGCGGCCCCGTCTGGCGCTGACCGAGATCAGGTTCGGACGCGAGCTGGACGAGCTCGTGCGGGAACCGGACGGCTCCCTCGCCGAGGTGGGGCGCCGGCTCGCGGAGGGCTGGTTCCGGTACGCCCTGTGGCAGTCGGTCATCGCCGCCGGCGTCGCGCTCGTGATCCTGGTGGCCGTCGCCGTGCTCAAGCGCCTGCCTGTCAGGTCGGCCGTCGCACTCGCCTGTACGGGGCTGGTCCTGGTGAGCGGTCTCAGCGCGACCGGCTACCTGGTGCTCGCCAACGACACGCCGAAGGTGCTGCGCTCGGTCGACTCGCTGGAGGACCTGGTCGGCCGCGCTCCCCCGGCCCGTCTGCCGCCACCCGAAGGGCCGGTCGCCCAGGACGTCCGCCTCGTCGTCCTCGGCGACTCGACGGCCGCCGGGGCCGGGAACCGGCCCCTGGACGACGCCACGGCCGAGGACCGCGCCTGCCGACGCAGCTCGGACGCGTTCTCCGAGTACCTGGAGCGACTGCACGGCCGCCGGGTGCTCAGCCTCGCCTGTGCCGGAGCGACGATCAAGGACGGTCTCCTGGGAACCCGTACCGTCGGCGGAATGACGGTCCCGCCGCAGCTGTCCGAGCTGCGGCGAGCCCCCGAAGCATCGGCGATCACCGTCAGCATCGGCGCCAACGACGTCCGATGGGCCGCACTCACGCGGCTGTGCACGACACAGCCACGGTGCGGGGACCGCGCCACGGACACGTTCTTCGACGCACAGCTCGCCCGCTTCTCCCTGGACTACCGAGAGCTGCTGCGCCACCTCGCCGCCCTCCCCGGTCCCCCGCGCGTCGTCGTCACCGAGTACTACGACCCCTTCGGCGAGCAGGCGGACTGCCTCAGCAAGGAAGGCATCACTCCGGACAAGGCGCGCGTGCTCCGCTCGTACCTCGCGGATCTGAACGCCGTCCTGCGGGAAGGCGCTGAAGCCGCCGGCTTCCCCACGGCCCGGCCCGACTTCGCCGGGCACGGTCTGTGTACCAGCCACCCGTACGTGCGGGGACCCGCAGAGCAGGCCCCGCTCCACCCCACGGCGACCGGACAGCTGGCGATCGCCCTCGCCGTGCAGCGCGCCCTCCTTGAGCCGCCGCCCGCCCTGGCCAGCACGCGGTAACCCCCTGAGCGGATAGCCCTCACCGTCGTGGGTACGCGCCGGATAGACGCGGAAGCCGAGCGGAGGCGCCGGAGTGAAACCGCGTGGAGGCACTGATGGAGTGCTTCGAGTGCCGGGCGGGGAACGGCAAGGCCATGCCCGCCGTGGCGGTGTGCTGTGACTGCGGCGCGGGCCTGTGCGTGGACCACGTGAGGTTCGCACCACGCGAAGTGCACCACGAGTCCGGCCTCGGCACGACCACCGGACGCGTGCCGGCCCGAACCGCTCTGTGCCCGGTGTGCGACCGGGCGGAGCACAGTACGTGACCCGACGGCCAGCAGGGTCGGACCGCTGGCGGAGAGAGGAGACGGGTGCGCTGCGGACTTTTCGGAGGACTTCTCGCACGGATAGCGCTCCTGGTCCTGATGGCCGCGCTGGCGCTGCTGCCCGGATGGGGATCAGGTGCCGCGGTCGGGGCCGAGCGGCCTTCGGTGCTCGTGGCACGGGTAGACGGGGCGATCACACCGGTGATCGCCGAACACCTCGCGGACGGGCTCCGAGAGGCGGAAGGCGACGGCAGGGCGGCTTTCCTCGTGGAGCTGGATACCCCAGGCGGGCTCCTGGAGTCCACGCGGCACATCGTCCGCGACTTCCTCGGCGCCGACGTGCCCGTCGTCGTCTACGTCACGCCCGCCGGCGCTCGCGCGGCCTCCGCGGGGGCGTACATCACGATGGCCGCACATGTCGCCGCCATGGCTCCCGGAACGCACATCGGTGCCGGCACTCCAGTGAACGCGGAGGGCGAGGAGGCCGGTGACAAGGCCGTCAACGACGCCGCGGCGTTCGCCGTGTCCATCGCGGAGCAACGCGGTCGCGACACCGGATTCGCCGAGCGCATGGTCCGCGACGGCATCTCGATCACCGACCGTGAGGCCCTGCGCATCGGCGTGGTGGACGTGGTCGCGCCGGACCGGGGGGGCGCTCTTTGACGCGATCGACGGCCGCACCGTCACCCTGGACGGCGACCGACAGGTCGTCCTGCGAACGGCCGGGGCCGAGACCGTCTCCCACGAGCTCGGCATTCGGCGAGCTCCGCCAGACCCTGGCCAGCCCAGAGCTGGCGTTCCTGTTCCTGTCCCTGGGCACGCTCGCGGTGGTCTACGAGTTCGCGACGCCGGGCATGGGGCTGGCCGGCACCGCCGGGGTCATCCTGCTCGTTCTGGGGTTCGTCGCGCTGAGCGTGCTGCCGTTCCAGGCCGGCGGGCTGCTGCTGCTCCTGCTGGCCGCCGTCCTCTTCCTCGCCGAGCTGTTCACTCCGGGCGTCCGTGTGTTCGCCGCCGGCGGTACGGCCGCCCTGGTCATGGCCGGCGTGCTCCTGTTCCGCGGCGAGCTGGCCGTGGACCCCCTCGCCCTGTGGCCGACGGCGCTGGTCGTCGGCGGCGCCACCGTGCTGGCCGGACGGCTCGCCTGGCGGGCGCGCAGGGCACCGGTCGCGACCGGGCTGCAGACGCTTGTGGACGCCGAGACCAGGGTGCGCCGTGCGTCCGCCGATACCGGTCAGGTCTTCCTCGACGGCGCCTGGTGGTCGGTGCGGTCCGCCTCCGGCAGCCCCCTCGCCGAAGGCGGGCGGGTCCGGGTCACGGGACAGGACGGACTGGTCCTCATCGTCGAGCCTCTCCCGGAGGAGGAGTCATGAACGCCGGAACCATCGGACTCATCGCCGCGGCGGTCGTCGTCGTCCTGCTGGCGATGGCGGCCATCAAGATCGTGCCCCAGTACGAGCGCGGGGTGATCTTCCGTCTGGGCCGGCTCATCGGAGCGAAAGGTCCGGGCCTCTTTCTCATCATCCCGATCGTGGACCGGATCTTCCGGGTGTCGCTCCGCACGGTCACGATGGACATCCCCTCCCCAGGACGTCATCACCAAAGACAACGACGCGTACGAGTAGCTGTCGGCCGCTGACCGGCCGGACCCGCTGGAGGCCGATCGCCGACTCCACGGCCGCACAGTCGGCCAAGCTCGTGACGAGATCTGGAGGAGGACCGATGAGCGCCATCGACGACGTGCTCGAAATGAACGCCGCCTTCGCGGCGGCGTACACGGACCGCCACCCTCCGCGGCCACCGAAAAGGCGCCTGGCCGTCATCGCCTGCATGGATTCTCGGCTTGACATCTACAAGATGCTCGGCCTCGACGAGGGGGACGCACACGTCATTCGCAACGCAGGTGGGGTGGTCACGGAGGACACGATCCGGTCGCTCGTCATCTCCCAGCGCATCGGGGGAACGCGAGAGGTCATGCTTGTCCACAACACCGAGTGCGGAATGCTCACGTTCCAGGATGACGAGCTGAAGCGGCAGGTGGAGAGCGAGACGGGGGTTGAGGTGCCGTTCGCGTTCCATGCTTTCAGCGACCTGGAAGAACAGGTGCGACGCTCCATGGCCCGCGTACGGGAGAGCCCGCTCCTCGTCCACAAGGACGCCGTCCGCGGCTTTGTCTATGACGTCCACACGGGCAGGTTGCGCGAAGTCAGGTAACGGCCGCGGCGCCTACTGGGAAAGAGTGGTCTGGGGCAGCGAGGTGTGGCGGACGCGGGTGTCCGTGTCCGTGTCGATGAGGCTGATCAGGATCGGATTGGGGCCGGGCGGGGCGCCGGTAGGGGCGCGGACGCGGTAGCGGTGGGTGGAAACCCCGTTCTTGGGGAGCGGGGTGCCGCCCGTGTAAAGCGTGTGTGGGTACGCGTCGTTGGCGATGCGGAGCGTCGCGGCGCGCCATGTCCCGGTCGAGCCGTCCCAGCGCTCCAGGACGTACGCGGGGTCGGCCGTGCCGCCTGGCATGGCCTCCATCTGGAAGGCGAGCAGCAGGTGCCGATAGGCGCTGGTGTTGCCGTTGCGGAGGGTGACGGTGAATTCCTGTGCGGCGCCACCGGCCTTCAGGGTGAGCCGACCGCCCGGCGCGGCCACGTGCATGGCAAGGTACGTCGGCGCCGGCGGCCTGCTCGCGGTCTTCGACGGCGGCGCGGTGCGCGATGCGGGTCGGGTGGTGACGCTCACCCTGGGTGTGGGCGTGGATGTGGGGGTGGGCGGAGGGCTCGCCGAGGGCCGGTCGGTGGCGGCCGGAGCGGCGGAGACAGGCATCGGGGCCGAGGTCCTGGAGGTCGTCGGCTTGCCGGGCGTACCGGATCCGGGCCCACAGCCGGTGCCGGCCGCCGCCAGGAGCGCGGCGCCCACCGTGCCGACGATGACTGCGCGGGTACCGCGCATGTGATGCCCCCTGGTGATGGTCGATGCGTTCGCCGGCCAAACGTAGCGACGGGAGGACACGGGGAAGCCGAGGGGACGTAACGCTTTGCGGACGGTCGGCAGCCGGTCGCGACCGCGCACCCCAGGCGTGTCGCGACCGGCTCCACCGTGGCGGCAGGCGAGGCCCCGGCCTACTCGGCCGGCCGTCGGGCGAACGCGACGTTCGCGGACACGGAGAAGGCGAGTCCGTTGGCGACGCAGGGGGACAGTTCCTGGGAGACCTCCGAAGCGATCCGGTCCCGGTCGGCCGGCGCGATCTCCGGGAGGGGCGCGGCGCCGAGGAACGTCTCCACCCAAGCTCGTGCCGAGGCGCAGCGGACCGTGCGGGTGGTGCGTGTGACGGTGACGTCCTGGAATCCCGCCGTGGTGAGCAGGTGGTCGAGCTCGTCCGCGTCGGCCAGGTCGAAGATCGCCTGAAGGAACCGCACGGCCTCACCCGGAGCGGGGAGGACGTTACGGAAGGCGGACTCGAACGGGTGGAAGCCGGGGGACCGGCGGTCGCACCAGACGCTGAGCGCGACGCGTCCGTCGGGGACGAGGACGCGGTGGAGCTCTCGCAGCGCGGTGAGCCGGTCACCGAAGAACTGCAGTCCCTGCTGACAGAACGCGATGTCGAAGGCGCTGTCGGCCAGGCCCGTGTCCAGGGCGTCCGCCTGCTTCCAGGTGATCACCGGTGCCGCGTCCGCGGGTGCGCCGCTCCGGGCGATGGCGAGCATGTCCGCGTTGATGTCGACGCCGGTGACCGTGCCGTCCGGGCCGACCCGGGCCGCGGCCTTCTTGGCCACGACGCCGGTGCCGCAGGCCAGGTCGAGCACCCGCTCACCCGGCCGCGGGTCGACCAGGTCGACCAGGCCCTCAGCCCAGGGTTCGAACAGCAAGGGGACGAGCAGCGTCTCGTAGTTCTCCGCCGTGGCCGCCTTCGCCCACGCGGCCCGTGTCTCGGTGGTGGTCATGTCCCTCACTCCTCTCACGAGTGCACGACCTGTCCGGAAGGACATGCTCCGAGCGTCGGCCCGGCGGAGAGCCCACGCCAGGACGCCTTCTGAACCCGATCGTCTCCCGCCGGCCGGGGGCGGTTCACAAACTGCACTGGCCGACCGGAGCGGGCGGGCGGAGACTCGTGACTGTGCGGAACTACGGCCAGTACTGTCCCATCGCCCGAGGCTCCGGGATCATCGCCGAGCGGTGGACGCCGATCATCCTGCGCAATGTCCTGCTGGGATGCCGCACCTTCAACGAGATCGCAACGGGCGCCCCGGGGCTCTCCCGCGCCCTGCTGACCCGACGGCTGCGCGAACTCGAACACGCCGGGGTCGTCGCGGTGCGGCCGAAGCCGGACGGCCACGGCTCGTTCTACCTGCCTACACCCGCTGGCCGCGAGCTGTGGCCGGTGCTCCAGGCCCTGGGCGACTGGGCCCAGCGCTGGATGGACGTCACGGCCGAGGACGCCGATCCGGACCTCGTGGTGTGGTCCTGGTGCCAGACGTCTCTACGCCGCGACCTCCTGCCCCCGAACCGGGTCGTTGTGCGCTTCGAGTTCGGCTCCCACGCCCGACAGGCCCGGATCTGGCTCCTGCTGGAACACGGCCAGGGTGAGCTGTGCGGGTCCGACCCCGGCTTCGGCGACGACGTCGTGGTGACGGTCGACGACCCGCTGGTCTTCGCCCGCTGGCACCTCGGACTCGTGGAATGGCGGACGGCCCTGAAGTCGGGTGCCGTACGCGTCGAAGGCCCCCGCGCCCTGTGCCGGGCCCTGCCGACCTGGAACTCGTACCCCGAGACACAGGCCCGCCGCCGCACCGAGCACGACAGAGCCCCCGGCGGTACGGCCCCACTGCCACCGGAGGCCGTACGGCCCGCCGAGCCCTCGTACCGCGCCGCTCCCTGGCGTACGGGCCGGACACGCCCCGGACGGTCGGGAATCCCCGGATTCGCCGGCAGGCTCGTCACACCGAGGGACGCCGACTACGACGACGTACGGGCGGTGTGGAACGCAGCGGTCGACCGCAAGCCCCGCTACATCGCCCGCTGCCTGTCACCACGGGACGTCGCCGCCGCGATCCGGTACGCGCGCGAGCGCGGCCTGACCCTGGCCGTACGGAGCGGCGGCCACAGCGTGGCGGGCACGTCCATGTGCGACGACGGCCTGGTCATCGACGTCGGCCCCATGAAGGCCCTGACCATCGACCCGGCGCAGCGCACCGCCACCGTCGGTGCCGGCACGGTGTGGGGTGAACTCGACGCCGCCACCCAGGCGTTCGGTCTCGCCACGACCGGTGGACTCGTCTCCCACACCGGAATCGCCGGACTCACCCTCGGCGGCGGCCTGGGCTGGCTCATGCGCCGCCACGGCCTGACCGCCGACCAGCTCACCGGCGCCCACCTCGTCACGGCGGACGGCGGACAGCTGACCGTCGGCCCCGCCTCCGACGAGAACCCGGAGCTTCTGTGGGCCCTCAGGGGAGGCGGAGGCGGCCTGGGGGTGGCTACGTCCTTCACCTACCGACTCCACCCGGTGGGCCCCGAAATCCTCGCCGGGCCGGTCCTGTGGCCCCTCGACCAGGCCACCGCCGTCCTGCGCAGCTACCGCGATCTCATCGCCACAGCGCCGCCGGAGCTGGCCACCCTCGTAGTGCTGCGCCGAGCCCCCGCCGCTCCGTTCCTGCCCGTCGAGACCCACGGGCGCCCGGTCTGCATGATCGCCATGCTGGCCCTCGCCGGGCCCACAGCCGCGGAACGGCTCCTGGCCCCGCTCCGCACGATGGGCATTCCGCTCCTGGACCTCGTCAAGTGGCGCCCCTACACCGGCCTGCAGACCATGTTCGACACCGGCGTGCCGGCAGGCTGGCACTACTACTGGAAGTCGACCGGCCTGCGCGAGCTCAGCGACCCCGTGATCGACACGCTGGTCGAGCGGGCCGCCTGGGCTCAGTCGCCTCGCAGCTACGCGCTCCTGTTCCACCTCGGCGGCGCGATCGCCGACCAGGACCCCACCGCCGCCGCCTTCTCCCGGCGCGACGTGCCCCACGAACTCAACGTCAACGCGGTCTGGCTGCCCCACCAGCCCATCGGCCCGGCCGAGTGTGCCTGGGCCAGGGACTTCGTGGCCGCCCTCGATCCCTACCGGGACGGCGTCTATGTGAACTTCCTCGACCACGACGACCACCACCGACGAGCCGAGGCGTTCGACGCGGAGACCACCGCCCGCCTCGAACGGGTGCGGCACCGGCACGACCCGGACCGAGTGTTCCGGCCGGACTGATCCCATCTGCTCGCACCGAGCGAGCCGGAGCCTCGGGGGTGTGGGATCCTCGGCATTCGACGGGCGAGGCCTGGGCGTCCCCTCTCGCTCCGGCCACTCGGACCAGTACATATCCGCAGGGCCGTACGGGCCGGGGAGCCACGGAAGCCGTCGCGCGCCCTGTTCACCCGCCCGACGGAGCGCCAGATGTGAGCCGGTCCGAACGCGCCATTCACGCCCCCAGGACGCCTTGGTCCGTCAACCGAGCCAGTGGTGCCAGCGGGTGGTTGGCGGCTCGCAGCGCCCCGAGGCCACCATGTCCCGATAGGCGCGCTCGCTCAATTCGTCCCAGGTCACTTCCTCCCCGTTCACGGGAAGGGGCCGACCGTCGGCGTCAGTAAATGCGGAAACGGCGACCTTACAGTCGGGAGGACGAACGGTCTGGGTGCCGTACCAGCCGAACGAGGCAAGGGCGACGACGCAACAGGCCAGCAGTATTCGGGCGGGACGGGAGTGTTTCACCGGACACATCGTAGACACCTGTACGGCCGGCGGTAGGCGTCCGGCGTCGCGCACGCCCGCGGACGGGCGGACCCCAAGGTCCTGGATGATCCAGGACCTTGGGGGCAGTCGGGCTACTTCGGCACCGACGAGGTCCGCAGCCGCCCTTCCGCCCCGTGGAGAACAGAGCCGACCTTCCGCCAGGAGTCGATTCTGTGCTGGGCGCGGCGGGCGCGTTCCTCCGGGTCTCGGACGAAGAGAGCCTGGCGCCCCGGGTGGTAGGTACTGACCACCTCCAGGGTCCGCCCACGGACAGCTTCGGGGTGCGCCTTGAGCAGGCGGCGCCACACGTCCTGGGCCTCGTTGCCCTGGAGGAGCACGACATCTGCCTTGGGCATCAACCCCAGCAGCTGCTTCAGGACCGTGGCGCCCAACTGAAGCTCAGCAGCCTTCGGGGAGCGGTTGATGTACCAGGGATAGGCATTCCATGGAGTGACGTCGCGCGGCGCTATCCCCGCCTCTTCGAACAGCTCGGCCTGCAGTTCCGCTGTCGGGTCGTCGTTCTCGACGCACAGGAATCCGGAGCCGGCTCCCTCCTGCGTCTTGGGGCCCGGGTCTCGCAGGATGGACAGGACACGAGCCTCCGCTCCCCCGTGCCAGGGCGCGACATGCGGCATCCAGCCACGCCCGTCCTGATCGCGCAACGCGTCGACCATCTCGTTGATCGGTCGGACATGGGGGGCATAGCGCCCCTGTTCCTGCTCTGCCCGAAAGGCCTCTTCGCGCATTCGTCTCGCCATGTTTCCTCCCACATCGACTGGCGCCCCGCCTGGCCCTGCTGTCCAAGGGCCGGAACCGACGCCACCACGGCGCCGGCCGTCCTCCTCCTGAGGCGTCCCGGCCGACGTCTGCTTCGGGATCGGCCCGCCCCCACAGGATCGTTGCATAGACTAAAGGTCGTCGGGTGCGTCGACAGCCCGCCGCACGGTCGGTGACGGGCAGCGCATCACCGCTTCCGGACCCACCGGGGAGAACCTTGTCCAACGAACAGCCGACAGAAGCGCGCGCCCTGTCGCTCCTCCCCTATGCCGTGATGATGGTCACCGCTGTCGCCGACATAACGGCCGGCCCCACCGTGGGTCTGCTGCCGCTGGTGGCGCTCGGGCCGGCGTTCGCAGGCCTCACGGGCGGGCCGCACCGCACCGCCGCGATCGGGGCGGTGGCCCTCACACTCTGTCTGGCGCTGGGCTGGTACGACGGCCTGTTTCCGGGAAGGCGGGGGACGACGGCGCTGGTCTCGGTCGCAGGGGTCACCGCGGCCGGTCTCGTCGCCGCCGTGATGCGTCGACGCAGGGAGGCGGAGCTGGCGAGCGTCCGCTCGATCGCCGAGGTGGCGCAGCGCGTTCTGCTGCGCCCCGTACCGCGGACCGCCGGAGAACTCAGCGCCGCCGTCTCGTACACGGCCGCGGTCGCCGAGGCGCGTATCGGCGGGGACCTCTACGAGGTCGTCACCTCGCCGGGCGGGGTGCGTGTGATCGTCGGCGACGTCCAGGGCAAGGGCCTCGACGCGGTGGAGACGGCGGCCGACGTGCTCGGTGCCTTCCGGGAGGCCGCCCATGACGAGCCCGAACTCACGGGCGTGAGTGCCCGACTGGAGCGGGCCATGAACCGGACGCTGGGCGGTGAGCGGTTCGTCACCGCGGTGATCGCCGAGATACGGCAGGACCGCACGGTGGCGCTCCTGAACTACGGTCACCCCTCGCCCTTGCTCGTCCAGGCCGATGGAACCGCTCGGTTCCTGGCGCCCGAGAAGCGGGCGCTGCCGCTCGGTCTGGGCCTCCACGGGACCGGAAGCCCCGAGATCCTCGACGCGGAGTTCCGCCCGGGCGACCAGCTCCTGCTGTACACGGACGGTGTGACCGAAGCCCGGGACCGCCGGGGCGTGTTTTATCCCCTCTCCTCCCGGCTGCACCTGCTGAAGGCGGACAGCCCCGAAGGCGCTCTCGACGCCCTCCACGGCGACATCATCGCCCACGCCGGTGGACCGCTCGGAGACGACGCCGCCATGCTGCTGCTGCGCTACCACGCGCACGCGGAGCCGAGCTGAGCCGGTGCCACCGGTGGATCCGGTAGGCGGTACAAAGGTTCGTATGCGAGAGCACGAGGAAGCGGAACCGGACACGGACGACATCGAGGCCGTCACACGCGCCGTACTGACGGCGTCGCGGCTACTTGTCGCGATCTCGGCCCGGTCGCTCGCGACGGTCGAGGACACCATCACCCTGCCCCAGTTCCGGATGCTGGTCGTGCTGTCCACGCGTGGCCCGTCGAAGCTGGTGGCGCTGGCGGACCAGCTCGGCGTGCAACCGTCGACCGCCATGCGGATGGTGGACCGCCTGATCGCCTCCGGCCTGGTGAACCGGCGCATCAACCCCGACAACCGCCGGGAGACCTCGCTGAGCCTCACCAGTGAGGGTGAGCGCGTGGTCGAGGACGTGACGTCCCGCCGTCGGCAGGAGGTGACGGCTGTCCTGCGGCGCCTCGAACCCGCCCAGCGGCAGGCCCTCGTGGAGGCGCTCGACGCCTTCACCGCCGCCGGCAGCGAGCCGGCCCTCGACGCGAGCGCCCTCGGCCCTCATCCCCTGGGCTGGGCCGATCCCGTGGAGGGTACGCGGTAGGACCGTACAACGGCGAGGAAGCAGACCGTCGCGAAGACCAGGACCAGGAACACGGCCTCGGCGGCCGCTCGCACCAGCGTGCCGGGCCCGGCGAGACCACGTGGAGCGACCCGGCCGGCCGGGTCGTACACCATGGCGATCAGGTCGCCTGGGACGACCGAGGGGCCGCATCCTCTCCGTAGTCTCGGCTGCACGGGAGCACCGTCCTGCAGCCGGACGGTGCACGCGTACGCCGGATTCACCGCGGGCTCGTACGCCACCGCCGTGACGACCACGTCCTGTGTGCGTCCCGCTCCGCAGAGCACCAGCTCCGCCGCCAGTCGCGAGACCGCCGGCGCCAGCACCGCTCCGAGGATCGCGATCCCCGCGACCAGTGCGTGGCCCGCACGGGTGATCAGGAGGTAGAGCACGACAGCGGCCACGGCGACCGCGATCAGAGCCGTGGAGCGAATGGGCGACAGGCCCCCGAGGACGACCAAGCCACCGGCCCCCACGACCAGCGCCGTTCCCACGACGGCGACCACGAGTCCCTCGCTGACCAGCCAGAGCGGCGGGCTGCCCTGGTAGGACGCGGCTCCCAGGAGCCTGTCCACCAGGCGTTGCCTCACCCTCACATTTAGACTATGCAATGGTTCACCCTCGGCACGTAACCCGCCGTCACCATCCGTTATCGAACCGAGGCCGCCAGGTACGCCCGCCATTGCGCCAGGAGTGACCCCATGCCGCCCGCGATCCGACGCCCACGCCCTCCATCGGGCTGGCGACGCCACCTCGCCCGACTTCCGATCCACCTCTTCCGAGGAGGTTGGGGACCTCTCTTCGGAGGGCGGCTTCTTCTGCTCATCCACACGGGCCGGGCCTCCGGACGGCCACGCGAGGTGGTGCTGGAAGTGGTCGCCCGCGATCGCGACGGCTGGATCGTCGCGAGCGGCTTCGGCCCGGATGCCCAGTGGTACCGGAACCTCCACAGCACTCCCGCGGCGACAGTCCAGGCCGGCCGCCGGTACCACGCGGTCACCGCACGATTCCTCACACCGGCGGAGGGCGGCCGGCTCATGGTCGACTACGCCCGTCGACACCCCCGCGCCGCACGGGCGTTGTGCCGCTTCATGGGCTTCGCGGTCGACGGCTCCGCCTCCGCCTTCCGCGCCGCGGGCGAGCACATCCCCTTCGTCCGACTGGAAGCCACCGACCACTGACGCACCTCACCCCGCGGGGGCTCCTGCGGTGAAGAATCGGCCGAGGGCTCTACTCCTTGCCCACCTCGCCCACCTCAAACCTCCACAAGACCGACGATCCAATAACGCTCATGACGCGACCTTGGCACAGGGCAATGGTGTTACAGCGTCGTTATGAACGATGCATTCATCCCCTGATCTCCCGATTAGCCCTGCCCATTCACAGGGCTGCGCAGGCCTCGTCACGCCCATCGAGCTCGTTCCCATAACACGTGACCTTGCCTTCCGGAAGTCCGCGAGGCCAGGAAGTTCGCCCCCGCGCTCGGTAGCTTCGGCGCCCATGACCATCGCTCATACGGAGCCGGGCCGAGCACCGGCCACGGCACACTCGCACGTCGCGGGGTGCCGCATCGACCGCCCCACCGCGGCGGACGGGCCACACCTCTGGCGTATCGCGCGGGACTCCGGCGCGCTGGACCTCAACTCGCCCTACAGCTATCTGCTGTGGTGCCGGGACTTCGCCGACACCTCCGTGGTGGCCCGGGATTCCGAGGGGCGGCCCGTCGCGTTCGTCACGGGCTATCTGCGCCCCGACGAGCCCGGCACTCTCTTCGTCTGGCAGGTCGCCGTCGACGCCGCCCACCGCGGACTCGGCCTCGGAGCCGCCCTTCTCGACGCTCTCTCGGCCAGGGTCGCCGAGACGAGCGGACTCGACCGGATCGAGACGACGATCACTCCGGACAACGAACCTTCCGAGCGGCTCTTCCGCTCCTACGCGGCTCGGCACGGAGCCGCCCTGGCGCGCGAGGTCCTCTTCGCCCCTGCCGACTTTCCCCCGCCGGGACATCAGGCCGAAGTGCTGTACCGCATCGGTCCTCTGGCCGCCTGATCCAAGGCCGCCGCCGACCGGTCCGACCACCGCCGTCGGCGCCTGCACCCGCACCCCTCACCGGAGTACGACGTGACCATCATCGGCACCGTTCCCACCGTCTTCGAGACCGTCGAGTCCGAAGTCCGGAGTTACTGCCGCGCCTGGCCCACCGTCTTCGCACGGGCCACCGGCAGCCGGCTGTACGACGAGCACGGCCGCCCCTTCCTCGACTTCTTCGCCGGCGCCGGGTCGCTCAACTACGGCCACAACAACCCGGTCCTCAAACGCCCGCTCCTCGACTACCTCGGAGCCGACGGCGTCACCCACGGGCTCGACATGTCGACCACCGCGAAGCGGGACTTCCTGGAGACGTTCCGCTCGACCGTCCTCGAACCCCGAGCCCTCCCCTACAAGGTGATGTTCCCGGGCCCGACGGGCACCAACGCCGTCGAGGCGGCCCTGAAGCTCGCCCGCAAGGTGACCGGCCGCAAGACGGTGGTCTCCTTCACCAACGCGTTCCACGGCATGTCTCTGGGCTCCCTCGCCCTGACCGGCAACGCCGTCAAGCGCGCCGGGGCCGGTGTTCCGTTGACGCACACCACCCAGATGCCCTACGACCACTATCTCGGCGGGCGGGTACCCGACTTCCTCTGGTTCGAGCGCCTTCTGGAGGACTCCGGTTCAGGCCTCGACCACCCGGCCGCTGTCATCGTGGAGACGGTCCAGGGCGAGGGCGGCGTGAACGTCGCCCGCGCCGAATGGCTGTGCGGCCTCGCCGACCTGTGCCGCCGCCGGGACATGCTCCTGATCGTCGACGACATCCAGATGGGCTGCGGGCGGACCGGCGACTTCTTCTCCTTCGAGGAGGCGGGCATCACCCCGGACATCGTCACCCTGTCGAAGTCCATCAGCGGCTACGGCCTGCCCATGGCCCTCACCCTGTTCCGCCCGGAGCTGGACCTGTGGGAACCCGGCGAGCACAACGGCACCTTCCGCGGCAACAACCCCGCCTTCGTCACCGCGACCGCCGCCCTCGACACGTACTGGCGCGACTCCACCCTGCGCGACCGGACCCTCCAGCGCGCGGAGCGCGTCGAGGCGGCCCTGCGCGAACTGGCCTCCGGCCACGAGCGGCTGGGCATGTCCTTCCGCGGGCGGGGCCTCGTGTGGGGTCTTGAGTTCGCGCAGGACGGCCGGGCCGAGGCCGTGTGCCGGCGGGCGTTCGAGCTCGGCCTCCTCGTCGAGACCTCGGGACCCCGGAGCGAGGTGGTCAAACTCCTGCCGCCGCTGACCGTCACCGACGACGAACTGGACGAGGGACTCGGCATCCTCGGCCGCGCCATCCGCCACACCGCCTGAAGACCCTCAACGGAAGGGCCGTCAACTCGTGATCGTCCGCAGCTTCGCCGAGCTGGAGAACACCGAGCGGCACGTGAAGGCCGCCTCCGGCACCTGGGAGAGCAGGCGCATCGTCCTCGCCCGCGAGCGCGTCGGCTTCTCGCTCCACGAGACCGTCCTCTACGCCGGGACCGAGACGGCGATGTGGTACTCGAACCACGTCGAGGCCGTCGTCTGCACCACCGGCGAGGCCGAGCTCACCGACAACGAGACCGGCGCGACCTACACCATCACACCCGGAACGATGTATCTCCTCGACGGGAACGAGCGCCACACGCTCCAGGTCAAGCAGGAGTTCCGCTGCCTGTGCGTCTTCAACCCGCCCGTCACCGGCCGCGAGGACCACGACGAGAACGGCGTCTACCCCCTGCTCACCGAGCCGGACCCCGCCTGAGACCCGACGACAGCCCGCCGTACGCACAGGTAAAGCAGGAAAGGCAGAGTTCCATGGCCTCCGCACCCGCCCGCCCCCTCGACAGCTACCCCACGCGCGGCGTCGAGGAAGCCCTCGTCGACCGCAAAGACCCCGTCGTCTGGTCGGTACCCGGCACGCCGGGCCCGTTCTGGCCCCGAGAACTGGAGGACTACGAGCGCAAGGGCTTCCTCGCGGTCGACGCACTCGTCACCCCCGACGAGGTGACCGAACTCCGGGCCGAGCTGGACCGGCTCGTCACCGATCCGGCACTGCGCGAAGACGAGCGGGCGATCGTGGAGCCGCGCTCCCGGGAGATCCGCTCCGTCTTCGAGGTCCACAAGGTCAGTGAGGTGTTCGCGCGGCTCGCCGCCGACCCCCGCCTCGTGGACCGCGCCCGGCAGATCCTCGGCTCCGACGTCTACATCCACCAGTCCCGGATCAACGTCAAGCCCGGTTTCGGCGCCAGCGGCTTCTACTGGCACTCCGACTTCGAGACCTGGCACGCCGAGGACGGCCTGCCGCAGATGCGCACCGTGTCCGTGTCGATCGCGCTGACCCCGAACTACACCACCAACGGCAGCCTCATGATCATGCCGGGCTCGCACCGCACCTTCCTCGGCTGCGCCGGCGCGACCCCCAAGGACAACTACAAGAAATCGCTCCAGATGCAGGACGCCGGTACCCCCTCGCACAAGGCGCTCACCGCCTTCGCGGAGGCCTGCGGCATCGAGCACTTCACCGGCGAGGCCGGGTCCGCGGTCTGGTTCGACTGCAACGCCCTGCACGGATCGGGCGACAACATCACCCCGTACCCACGCAGCAACGTCTTCCTCGTCTTCAACAGCGTCGCGAACGCGCCCGAGCTGCCCTTCGCGGCGCCCGTCCGACGCCCGTCCTTCATCGCAGCACGCGACATCACCCCGATCGGCTGACATCTCACCCCCGCCCGCGCTGGAGAAGGGACGACATGACCCCCTCACTCACCCGGAGACGCCTCTTCCTCACCGGCGGCGCGCTCCTGGGCGCGGGAATCGCCGCTCCGGGGCTCCTCACCGCGTGCAGCCGTACGGAGGCCGGCAGCGGCGCCCCGACCGGCGACGCCGACCTGCTGGCGAAGCTGCGCGAGCAGGGCCACGTCCGGGTCGGCTTCGCCGGCGAGGCACCGTACGGCTTCCAGGACGGCGGCGAACTCACCGGCGAGGCCCCGACTCTCCACCGCGAGATCCTCACCGCGCTCGGCATCCCCGAACTGCGGCCCACACTGACCGAGTTCGGCGCTCTGATCCCGGGGCTGCTCGCCGGACGGTTCGACGTGGTCAGCGCCGGTATGGCGATCACCCCCGAGCGCTGCGCCAAGGTGATCTTCTCCGAGCCCGAGTTCGTCTCCCCCACCGCTCTCATGGTGCCGAAGGGAAATCCGAACGGGCTGACCGACCTGAAGTCCTGCGCGGCCAAGGGCGCCACCGTCGGCGTGCTCACCGCCGCCGTGGAGACGTCGTACGCCAAGGCGGCCGGTGTACCGGACGGTTCGGTGAAAGCGCTGGCGAAGCAACAGGACGGACTGGACGCCCTGCTCGCCGGCCGCGTCGACGCCTTCGCCCTCACCGGCATCTCCCTGCGCTGGCTCGCCCGAACCAACAAGGGCGCGGCCGTTGAGGTACTCGAACCGTTCGTGCCCGTCGTGAACGGAGTCGAACAGCACAGCCCCGGAGGCGCCGTCTTCCGGCCGGGAGCCACCAGCCTCCGAGACGCCTTCAACCAGGAGCTGGCCAAGATCACCGCCGATCCGGCCCGCTATGTGCGGCTCGTCGGGAAGTACGGCTTCACCGCACGCGAGGTGCCGCCACGCACCCTGCGCACGGCCGACCTGTGCACGGCGTGACGGGACCCGGGCATGGCTGACTTCCTCCCCGAACTCGGCCGGGCGCTGCCCGACGTCGGCGAAGGCCTCCTTGTCACCCTGGAGGCCACCGTGCTGGGCGCCGCCCTCGCTCTCGTCCTCGCCTTCGCTCTGGGCCTGGCTTCCCGGTCGTCGCGGCTGCCGGTCCGGGGCGCCACGCGAGTCACGGTCGAGTTCCTGCGCGGGACCTCGCTTTACGTACAGCTCTTCTGGCTCTTCTTCGCGCTGCCGATGCTCGGCTTCCGCCTGGAACCGATGGCGTGCGGGGTGCTCGCCTTCGGGCTCAACTACGGCGCGTACGGAGCGGAGGTCGTGCGGGGCGCGGTGAACGCGGTGCCCCGTGCCCAGAGCGAGGCGGCGATCGCGCTCGGCATGGGGCCGGGGCTGCGCCTGCGGCGGGTCGTGCTGCCGCAGGCGTACGTCCTGATGATCCCGCCCTTCAAGAACCTGCTCATCCAGCTGCTCAAGGCCACCCCGCTGCTCTCCCTGGTGACCGTCGCCGATCTCACCTTCCAGATCGACCAGCTGCGGTCGGCGACCGGTGGCACGGCCGCCGCCTATCTGCTGCTGCTCCTGCTCTACTTCGGCGTGGCCGCCCTCCTGGGCGCCGGGATGAACGCCCTGGAGCGCACCGCGAAGGAACGGCTCGGCCAGGGGGGCGATGCGTGATGTGGGACATGGAAGCGGCTCGCGCCGCCCTGCCTGTCGTCCTCAAGGGCTTCGGCGTCACACTCCTCGCCACGCTCCTCGGCTTCGCCGTCGCGGTGCTGGCGGGGCTCGTCATCGCGCTGCTCCAGCGCGCGGGCACCCGGTGGATCGCCCTCCCGGTGAGCTTCCTGGCGCACTTCGTGCGCTCCACCCCGGTCATGGTGCAGCTCTTCGCCGCATGGGTTCTGATCTCCGGTCTGGACGCGCTGCCGCTCGGCATAGCGGTCCTTGGTCTGCACTACGCGACGTATCTCTCGGAGGTCTACCGCGCGGGCATCGACGCCGTGCCGAAGGGCCAGTGGGAGGCGTGCACGGCCCTTTCTCTTCCCCACCGCCGGGTCTGGCGGGCGGTGGTCCTTCCTCAGGCGGTACGCAACGTCCTGCCCGCACTGGGGAACTACGCGATCTCCATGTTCAAGGAGACCCCGTTCCTGTCGGTCATCACCGTGCACGAGATGGTCCACGAGGCGAGCACCTTCGGCAGCACCCACTTCGCCTATCTGGAGTCCTTCACCCTCGCCGCCGCCGTCTTCCTGATCGCGAGCTGGCCGACATCCGCTCTGGTACGACGCCTGGAGGCACGCCTTGCCCACTGACAGCCGGCCGGTCGCCGACCCCAGCAATGCACCCGAGATGATCCGCTTCGACCAGGTGACGAAGCGCTTCGGCGATCACACCGTCCTCGACGGCCTCGATCTGACCGTCGCCCCCGGTGAGCGTGTGACGCTGATCGGTCCGAGCGGCTCGGGAAAGACCACGATCCTCCGCCTGCTCATGACCCTGGAGCGCGTCACCGACGGCGTCATCCACGTGGACGGAAAGCCGTTCTCCCACATGCCGGCCGGTCCCGGCGGGCAGCTGGTCCCGGCGAGCGAGCGCTACCTCGCCCCGCGTCGCAGACGCATCGGCATGGTGTTCCAGCAGTTCAACCTGTTCCCCCACTTGACCGTCCTGGCCAATGTGACGGAGGCGCCGGTCCACGTCCTCGGCCTGGACAAGGACGTGGCCGCTCGCCGCGCCCGAGAGCTGCTGGATCTCGTAGGCCTCGCCGACAAGCATGACGCCCACCCCACGCGGCTCTCCGGCGGCCAGCAACAGCGCGTCGCCATCGCCCGCGCGCTCGCGATGCGCCCGGAGATCCTGCTCCTGGACGAGGTGACGTCCGCGCTCGACCCGGAGCTCGTGGCAGAAGTGCTCGACGTCCTGCGCGAGGTGGCCCGCACCACCGACATCACCATGCTGTGCGTGACCCACGAGATGGGCTTCGCGCGGGACGTCTCCGACCGGATCATGATGTTCGACCACGGGCGCGTCCTGGAGTCCGGCCGTCCGGAGCAGCTCCTCGACGAACCCGAGCACGAGCGCACGCAGGCGTTCCTGCGGACGGTCCGCTGACGGATTCGGCGAAGGTCTGGCTTGTCGACGAGGCGGGCCGGTGTGGCTCCGTCGTCAGTGTCCGGCTGTCAGTTCGCCGCTGAGCTTGCCGTGGAGCCGGGCGCTGGGGGTGTTGAGGCCGGTGATCTCGACGGTCTTGCCGCGCTGGGCGTACTTGTTCTCGATGGCGTCGAGGGAGGCGACGGATGAGGCGTCCCAGATGTGGGCGGCGCTGAGGTCGATGACGACGTTCTTCGGGTCACCTGCGTAGTCGAACTGGCCGACGAGGTCGTTGGAGGAGGCGAAGAACAGCTCGCCGGTGACCCGGTAGACGACCGTGGTGCCGTCTGGGTCGACGACCGCGGTGACCTCGGCGAGGTGGGCGACCCGCTTGGCAAAGATGATCATGGCGGTGATCGAGCCGACGACGGCGCCGATGGCCAGGTTGTGGGTCGCCACGACGGCCGCGACGGTGATGACCATGACGGCGATCTCGCCGGCCGGCATGCGCTTGATTGTCTTGGGAGCGATGGAGTGCCAGTCGAAGGTCGCGAACGACACCATGATCATGACGGCCACCAGGGCGGCCAGCGCACCGGGCCCCATGCGAAGTCTCCCGGCGAGGCCGCCTGGCCGTTTTCATCGTCGGTACGAGCTGATCACACCGTATCCGAACGACGCATGCCGAGGCCCTCATTCGCTCATTGCGGAGAAGCGGGCGGCCGGTTCGCGCGCTGCGACGCAACAACCGGACGCTTCCCTCAGGGGCTGAGGTACGACCTGCGAGAAGGCGATCATGGAACGAATCGGAAACCTGGGCAGCGTGATCGACGCCCCCGAGCATCGGACGAGTCTCACACTGCCCGCCGACGAGCTGGCGCCGAGTCGCGCCCGCTCGTTCACCCGCGCGGCCTTGATCGCCTGGGGAGTCGAAGACCTCCTGGACGAAACCGTGCTGATCGTCAGCGAGCTCACGACGAACGCCGAGCAGCACGGTCGCCGGCCTGCCGAACCGGACGACTGGCCGAGTGCGGCGGACAGGAACGTTGACGAGATCACGCTGACGCTCGCCTTCCAGGCGGACATCGTGGGGATCGAAGTGGAGGACAACTCCCCCGAGCCCCCGTCCCGCGGGTCGCCTCCCCCTTCTCGACTGGCGGACGCGGCCTGTTCCTCGTATCCGCCGTGGCTGACGCCTGGACCGCCTGTCCCAAGCGGGACGGTAGCGGCAAGCGGGTGATCGCCTTCGTGAAGCGCCCCGAGAGCTCCATCGCCCCCTGATCCACTCCACCGGAAATACCTCATGCCCACCCTGCTCCCGCCCTCGCCCTTACCCCTGAAGGCGCTGCTGCTCGACCTCGACGGCGTACTCCTCGACACCCGCCCGGTCATGGAGCGCGCATGGCAGCAAGTCCTGAACGAGCACGGTCTCGACGTACCGTTCGAGGAGTACGAGCGCCACCTCGGCCGGCCGTTCGCCGACATCATGGAACGGCTCGGGTTCGCCGAGTCCGAGCGGCTTCACCGTACGTACGACGAGGCGTCGATCGCAGCGGCCCACCGTGCGCGCGAGTTCGACGGCATCGAGGAGGTCCTTCACGCCTTCGTTACCGCCGGCTGGCTCCTCGGCATCGTCACGTCCAAGCCCCTTGACCGGGCCGCCCCCTCTTGGCCCGCCTCGGATGCCCGTTCTCCACGGTGCGTACGCCGAGCGGTGGTGGGCGTGGCAAGCCCTCGCCGGACCCGATTCTCCTCTCCCTGATCGACCTGTGTGTCGACCCCGCTGACGCCGTGTACGTGGGCGACATGGCGGTCGACCAGGAAGCCGCCCGCCGCGCCGGAGTTCCGTACGTCCATGCGGGCTGGGGCTACGGCTGCCCGGGTTCCCCCTCCCCTGTGATCGCCGAGTCCCCGAAGAACCTGCTGAGGCTCCTGTCCCTGGGCCCCTTCCTCGAAGGGAGTCTGTTGTGACCACGCCCTCTCGCCACGTCCACGGTCTGGCGCGGGCCGACATCGACGGACAGCCCGCGTGGGCACTGGTCGGTAAAGGCTCGTTCGCGACTCTGGCATCCGACCGGATCACCACGAGCGAGCTCGAGACTCTGCCCGTGGACACGCAGGAGCACGAAGCCCTGGTCGAGCATGTCATGGACGGACTCCAGTGGTACGGGGCCTATCTCACGTGCTCGGATCGGCTGCTCAGATCACGTACTCCGGCTCCGCGCCCGAGTCAGCTGCTTCAGTTCGATGATGGTCGCGACGGCGCGCAGCCACGTGGCCGCGGTGTCGTCGGCGGCGGTCCCGCCCGCGAGTTCGGTGCCGGCCCGCAGCCACTCCCGTACGAGGACGGCCGCCTCCCGGCGGGGCAGGGGCTCGGGCAGCTCCGCGGCTCGGGCGAGTCCGCCGGCGCGCACGGTGTCGGCGAGGAAGGCGACGGAGCGCGGCTCGGTGCCGAGGCGGTCGAGGATGACGGCCGCTGCCGCGGCGCCGTCGCCGAACAGGGCGGTGCGCCGGCTGCCGGGCTCGGCGGCGAGGCCATAACGCAGAAGGACGGTGATGTCGAGCTCGGCCAGCTCGTCGTCCGTGCGGTCCGGCGGATAGGGGGAGTCGTCGTTCATGGTGGGGCCTCGGATATCTCGTCTCAGCTCAGTTGACGGTGACGGTGTAGGTGATGCGCTCGGGGGCCTGGGAGGGGGTGGCCGCCCCTGTGGTCGGGGTGACGGAGGGCCCGGTCGTCGTGGGGGGCAGGGTGGAGTTGTTGCCCTGGCAGGTGGCGAAAGTGCAGTGCAGCAGCGTGAACCGCGTGGTCCCCTTGCCCATGGCCTCGAAGGTGAAGGTGAGCCGGCCACCGGCACCGTCCACCGGCTCGTCGCCGGAGTCCGATGCGTAGTCCCGGCCGCGGCTGACCAGCACGGAGCTGTCGGGCTCGGGGTCGACCAGGTACCAGTACTCGCGGGTGGAGACGTTCTGGTCGACGGTGAGCGTGAAGCGCTCGCCCGGCTCGGCAGTGATGCTGGTGTCACTCACCGGGTGGCTCTTCGTACGGCTCGCGGTGCTCGGGGAGCCACCGCCCGGTTCCTCGGTGCCCGAGCCGCAGCCGGTGGCGAGAGCGAGGAGGGCGGCCGCCGCGATCGCGGCACCGCCCCTGCTACCGCGGAAGATAGACGCTGTACGCGTTGGGGAGATCATTGTTGGAAGCCTTGCCCATGCGGCCGTTGATGAAGTCGTCCTCGCTGACCCAGGTGGTCGATCCCCAGGGGTTGTACACCTGAAGCATGTCCCCCTCCTGGGCGATGATGGTCATGGCGTGGGCGCCCTCCTTGCCCGAGACGTCGACCGGCACCGGCCGCCCCTGCGCCACCGACCTCTCGACTTCGGTGAGGACCGCCCTGCGGTCGGCGGCGCTGTTCAGGTCCTGACGCTGGTAGTCCGTGCCGGTGGCCGTGCCGACGGCCGTGTCGTTGATCCGCTCCTGCCCCTCGGGCCCCATGCCCGTCCAGTTCTTGCCGCCTTCGCCTTCGGTGTGCAGCCGGTGCTGTTCGGCCACCAGGCGCTGCTTGAAGGCGTTGGGGTCGTCCTGCTGCCCGTCGGGGCCGCCGGTGAGTTCGAGCGCGTACAGGGGATCGACCATGGCGCGGGACGTGACGGTGGACGAGGCCACACAGGTGCCCTCGGAGCCGTCGCCGCCCTGGACCCACCGCTGGCCGTTGAACGTCATGTAGTCCGTGTTGTTGTTCGAGCCGTCCGGCGCCAGGCCCTCGTCGTTCATGCTGTCCGCGGCGGTGACCACCGGACTGAGGTGCCGCCGCAGCCAGTCGGGATCCTTGCCGTGGATCTTGTCCTGGAACTTCTCGATCTCGGCGACGCTGTGGCCGGCGGCCAGGGCCTTCATCAGGTAGGCCCGCTCCTGCGGGTTGTCCGACCTCGCCAGCATCCGCTCCATGGCCGTCTCGTCGTCGAGGCTCAGCATGTCCATACGCGTCGACGCGCGCGCCAGGTCGCCGGCGGTGAGGATCTCGTTCAGTTCGGCGTCGGCGCCCGCGACGCCGGTGTCGGCGAGCATCAGCTTGTCGACGGCGGTGAGTTCGCTCGTCTCCATCTTCCCGGCCCGCGCCTCGGCGGCCCACTTGTTCAGGTCGCGGGCCGCGACGCGAGTGGCCTCCTGCGCGTCCGAGACGGCGTCGTGCATCAGGTCGACCGCGTAGGAACCGAAGTGGGCGGCGTTCTTACGGTCCCACTCCTCCTCGTCGTTCTCGTGCAGGTCGTCGAAGAAGCCGTCCTTGCCGCCGAGCATCTTCTTCTGCTCCAGCAACTGTCCGCGGCCCTGCTCGTCCTTGCGCTGCGCTGCGCCGATCGCGTCGGACAGCGTCAGGAGCACCGACGCGCATTCCTGGAACGCCTCCCTCATCTGGTTCGCGGACCGCCCGGCGGCGTTCACCGCGTCGGAGGCGCGGACGCTCGTGTCGCCGACCCACACCTCCGGAAGACCCTTGCGGCCCACCCGGTCGACCTGGTCGAAGACGCCGCCGACCGGGTCGACCTGGCCGCGGTAGAGCCTTGCCAGGCTCTGCAGCATGCCCTGGTCGCCGCCCGGTTCGGGCACCGAGAGGGCGTTGTCGATCAGGTCGAGGAGCTCGTTCTTGCTCCCGGCACCGAGCATCTTCTTGGACAGCGCGGCGAGCCAGTCGAGACGGAAGGAAGGGGAGTCGAGGGGAGAGGAGAAGAACGACATCGGCCCACTCCTCAGTAGCTCGCCAGGGCCGAGGTGCGTCCGCCCTGCGTCGATGTGTCGGTCAGGCCGCTCGTGCCGCCGGCGGGGACGCTGTCCATGGACGTCCGCACCAGGCCGTCGGTGCCGCGGTAGGTCTTCTTGGCCAACTGCACCTTGCCACCGAGCTCGTGCAACGCCGACGCCAGTGTCTTGGCCTCCGCCTCCCAGGCCTTGACGAACGCGTTCAGCGCCGACGCGGCGTCATCGCCGCCGACATCGCGGTACGAGTAACTCGTGCGAGCCTTGACGGCCGAGCTGACGCCGTCCATGTCCGTGCCGGCGTCGTCGAGTTGCCGAGCCTGGCCGGTCAAACCTGACTTGATCTGGTAGCCATCCGGCCCCACCGTGACTCCCCCGTGCGCATTCGATCTTGACCGCGGGCAGGCTAACACGCAGCGTACATACGGACGATCAGCCGCCGTCCGAGCCACACACCTCCTCCACATCACACCCCCACGGCACGTCTGGGCGCGCACGCCTGGGCGCGCATTCCCGGACCCCGGCGATCGCCTGCAACTCGCCGTAGGCGTGCGGCGCGTACGGGCTGACGCCGGAGCCCGTCGCACTCGGCCTCGCCATCGGCGACACCACAGCTCAGGTCGGCACAATCACGAACCACCCGTAACGATCACCGGCCTGCTCGGGAGCGTCGCCGGGTGCTCGACCTGCCCGAACCTCGGAAATAGCGCCGCTTTGACACTTCGTCACGTGACGTAGGCTGGGCTGCCGTGACGAACGGCATCGACGACATACTGGCCCCGCTCGACCCCCTCGATCCGCGCGAGACAGCCGGCTACCGGCTACTCGCCCGGCTAGGCGAGGGCGGAATGGGCACCGTGTACCTCTCGCACACGCGAGGCGGGCAGCCCGTCGCGTTCAAGGTGGTCCGCCGCGAGTACGGCCAGGACCCGGACTTCCGGCGCCGCTTCGAGCAGGAGGTGCGGGCCGCCCGCCGGGTGCAGGGCTACCACCTCGTACCGGTCGTCGACCACGACACCGCCGGCGCGCTTCCCTGGATCGCCTCGGCGTTCGTGCCCGGCCTCTCGCTCGCCGACGCACTCACCACGTACGGGCCGCTGCCCCTGCCCGCCGTCTTCCAGCTGGCCGGCTGCACGGCCCGGGCTCTCGGCTCCATCCACGCGGCGGACGTGGTCCACCGCGACCTGAAGCCCGCCAACATCCTGCTCGGTTCGACCGGGCCGTACGTCATCGACTTCGGCATCGCACAGGCGGCCGACGCCACGCAGCTCACCCGCAGCGGTGGAGTCATCGGCACACCGCAGTACATGTCGCCCGAACATGCGCTGGGCGAGCCCGTCACCGCGGCCACCGATGTGTTCTCGCTCGGCCTGATCGCGGCGGTCGCGGCGACCGGACGGCATCCGTACGGCGAGGGCGGCGCGACCGCCCTCGGCGTCCGCATCGCCAACACGGAGCGGATGCCGCCGGATCTGAGCGGCTACCCGGCGCCACTGCGGACGCTCCTTGAACGCTGCCTCACAGCCGATCCGGCGGCCCGCATCACGACGGACGAGCTCGCGGAGCTGTGCGAGCGGGCGGCGGGGCGGCCGCTGCGCGCGTTCGACGGCTGGCTGCCGGCGCCGCTCATGGAGCGGATCGCGCGCAGGGAGGCGACTGCGGCGCGTCCCCCGGAACCGGCGCCCCAGCCGACTCCTACGGCCACGCCCACCCAGCCGGACGCCAGTGCGCACCTGGCCGGACAGCCCACCGTGTCGGCCCCGCCGCGGCCCGGCCCGGCTCATACGCCGTCCCCGACGGCCACCCCCTCTCCCGCGCCCGCCAAGCGCACCCGCCCCGCGCTGCTCGCCGCTGCCGGTGCGGTCGCCGTGACGCTCGCTGCAGTCGTGACTTGGGTGATCGTGAGCCCTGACGGCGAAAAGGGCCGCGCGGGCGACACCCGGGCGGACGACAAGCACACCGCGACCTCCGCCCCGGCCTCCTCGCCCTCTCCCTCTCCCACTCCGCAGCAGACCGCGTACACGCTCGTCTTCAAGGACAAGCCCCTGACCCTGCGCGCACCGGCCTTCAACACCGGCACACACGTGGACCTGGACGCGCCGAAAATGTTCCCCGACGGAGAAATCGGCCAGAACGACGGCATGGAACTCACCTACCAGGACTGGGGCGACGCCGACCTGCGCTTCCTCACCCCTCTGGGCAGGGGCACCGGCACCACGCCCGAGGAATGCAGAACAGGCGTGGACACCGACACGCTGCCGGCCTCGATCCCCGCCGACGACCTGAACCAGGGACAAACCCTGGCCAAGGGCATGGTGCTGTGCACCGTCACCAGCGACAACAACCTGGCGATGCTGCGGATCACCGATGTCCTGCCGGACACGAAGGAGGGTCTGTCCAGTGACATGCCCGACTACGTCACCACGCTGACCCTCTGGAAGATCTCCAAGTAGAGCACGGCGGCGAGCTGGACCAGCTGCGCCGAGTGGACCTGTGGGCCGCTGGGGAGTGGCTGACCTGCGACGACAACGTGGCTTTCGTCCCCCAGTTCCGCCGCGATGTGCTGGATACGGCCGCTTGGCTGCGTTCCGGTGAGGGTTCCCCTCTGCCGCGAGCCGACTCTCGGCGGACCGGGTCGCCGAACGCGGGAACCGACAGGTGAGCGGGTTGGTCCGGCGCTCACAGGAGCATCGTCCGCGCGGCAGTCGGACAAGATGGTGCTGCGGAGGCTGCCGCTGATGATCAACCGTTCCCTCCGGGCGCAGCCCAAGGCGGGCCGCTCACCGGGGCTCCGTGCCTCAGGGCTCGCACAGGCGTACGGCGAGGGCGGCGATGTCGTCGTCAAGGCGTCCTCTGCTGTAGCGGAGGAGATCGCGGTGAAGGGCCGTGAGCAGTTCGCGGGGCGGTGTCGGGGGCTGTCGACGCATCCAGGCTGCCAGCGGGAAGAACTCGCCGTCGCGGGCGCGGGCCTCGGCGATTCCGTCGGTATAGAGGAGCAGCAGGTCGCCGGGGGCGAAGTCGAAGGTGTCGACGTTGTACTGCTCGCCGATCAGCTCCGCGAGGCTGAGCAGTGGCGATGGCGTGGCCGTCTCGAGGACACGGAGTTTCCCGCCGTTCAGGAGCAGCGGCGGGGGGTGTCCGCAGTTGAGGATGTCGATACGTCTGCCCTCGGGCGGGATCTCGGCGAGAAGGGCGGTGGCGAAGCGCTCCATCGGCCCCTCGGGGGGAAAGGCGGCGTTGTAACGGGCGCTGCTGGCGTCCAGCCTGCGTGCGACGTCGACCATGTCGGGCTCGCCGTAGGCCGCCTCCCGGAACGCGTTGACGATCGCCGCGGCCGCCCCCACTGCCGGCAGGCCCTTGCCCCGCACGTCTCCGATGAGCAGCCTGACCCCGTATGGCGTGTCGACCACCTCGTAGAAGTCCCCGCCGATGCGGGCCTCCGCCGCGGCCGCGAGATAGAGCGACTCGATCTCGATGCTGCCGATGCGGCGTGGCATGGGGCTCAGCACCACCTGTTGCGCCGCGTCGGCGACGAGGCGTACCTGAAAGAGGGTGCGCTCCCGCTGGAGCCGGAGATGGCTTCCGTACGCGGCGGCCACGGTGACCGCGATGATCCCCGCGGCCGTCCACCACGTTCCCAGATCGGGGAAGACGAGGCTGAGGCCGATCATCAGAAAGAGGCAGACTGTCCCGAGCAGGACGGTGGGGAGGACCGGCCACATGGCGGCGGCCAGGGCCGGCGCCGCGGGCAGGAGGCGGCTGAAGGCCATTTCCGGCGGAGTGCTGTATGCCAGGCTGGCGATGACGACGGTCAGGATGACCGGCGACAGCCGCACAAGTCTTCCCGGGCCGGGGCGCCTACGAAGCCGCGGCCGTCCAGACTCGATCACACGTCCCACAATATCTGCGCAATGCGGGCATAGCGCGCTGACGAACAGAGTCGGCTGCCCGCCCCTCCCACCAGGGCAGGCAGCAGAAGCGGCTGGTATCGCGGTGCCCGTTCCCCAGCGGCACGCACCCACAAGGCACGGGGGGCTCAGTCGTCGCTTCCGACACCGCGATCGGGTTTGCTCATGTCGCCCGTCGCGGGAGTGCCGCCGGCGAGCCCGTAGCGCAGGTACACGGTGCCCTTCGGGCTGGCTGCCGGGGGTGCGAGGAGCGTGACGTTGGTGGGCACCGCGCCATCGTCGAACACTTTCTTCCCGACGCCGAGCACGATCGGGTGCACCCAGAGATCGAGACGGTCGAAGAGCTTCTCGCGCAGGAGGGTCTGCACGAGGTTCAGGCTCCCGACGACCTTCACGTTCTCGTGCCGCTCACGGATCTCACGCACCGCGTCGGCGAGGTCCGGGCCGAGCTGCGTGGACCCGGCCCACGAGAGGTCGGGCGTGCCGCGAGAGGCCACGTACTTCGGGACGCTGTTGAAGAGCGTGGCGATCTCGTTGTCCTCGCCACCCTCCTGGTGAGGCCAGTAGGCGGCGAAGATGTCGTACGTCCGCCGGCCGAGCAGGAGGGCGTCCGTGCCCTCGTACGCGGCACCGATCTGCGCCCCGGCGACCTCGTCAAGCAGGGGCGCCTGCCAGCCGCCGAACGGGAACCCCACCGGGTCCTCGTCGGGGCCGCCGGGCGCCTGCCCGACGAGGTCGAGGGTCGCGAACAGCTCGATGTGGATGAGGCCCATGGCTCACTCCCGATGAGTCGGTTTGTCTCCGTCAAGAGATAGACCTGCGGGTGCCCGCAGACTCATCGCCGCGCCGGAACCGGCTTCCTTCCGGGACATCCGTCACGCACCGCCGCCGTCCCACTACCCTGCGGGCCCCACGAGAACGGTTGGGTTGGCTGCCCGTCCCGGCCCGTCGGCCAGGCGTACGCGTGTGGGCAACGAGTCGGCTGGGCGCAGGCGCAGCGCTTGACGAACGAGCCCATGCCTCGGGCGAGCCGTCGGGCGGGCACGGCCCTTGACCTGCGGGCCGTGTTCCGGCGCCTCGAACCCCTTCCTCCGGCTCCGTCAGGCGCCCCTCTTGGCCAGGAAGCGGCGCAGTTTCGTCAGCGGCCACGTGTTGATGACGTCGTCGTCGGTCAGCCAGCCGCGCTGAGCCGTGGCCACCCCGTAGCGCATGTACGGCAGATGCGTGGTGGCGTGTGCGTCGGAGTTCACGGCGAACTTCACGCCGTGCCGTTTCGCGCGCAGGATGTCCTCGTCGCGCAGGTCGAGCCGCTCGGGATGCGCGTTGATCTCCAGCGCGGTGCCCGCCCGCGCGCAGGCCTCGAAGACCGCGTCGAAGTCGGCGTCGATGCCCGGGCGTTTGCCGATCCGGCGGGTCGTGGGATGGCCGATGACGGCGACGTACGGGTTCTCGCAGGCGCGGATGAGACGGCGGGTGAGTTCCCGCCTGCTCTGGTTGAAGTGGGAGTGGACCGAGGCCACGCAGATGTCGAAGTCCGCGAGGAACTCGTCGGGCCAGTCCAGGGAGCCGTCCGGGCCGATGTTGAGTTCCGTGCCGTGCAGCAGCCGCATCCTGTGGTGCGCGCCGTCGAGTGCGCGTACCCGCTCGCGCTGGGCGAGGATCTTCTCATCGGTCATGCGCTGCATGTACAGGTTCGGGGCGTGGTCGGTCACGGCGTAATAGGCGTATCCGCGGGCGGCAGCGGTGGCGATCATGTCCTCCAGCGGGGCCAGCCCGTCGGTGAGGTCGGTGTGGGTGTGCAGATCGCCGCGGATGTCCTTCTCCGTCAGGAGCTCGGGGAGTTCGCCGCGCAGCCCGGCCGCGATCTCGCCCCGGTCCTCGCGCAGGGTCGGCGGGATCCAGGGCAGTCCGAGCCTCTCGTAGATCGCTTCCTCCGTCTCGGACGTGATGCTCTCGCCGCTCTCGGCGTCGAAGAGCCCGTACTCGGACAGCTTGAGGCCTTGGCGCACCGCGAGTTCGCGCGTGCGGATGTTGTGCGCCTTGGAGCCGGTGAAGTACTGCAGTCCCGCGCCCCAGGAGGCCGGGGGCAGGACCCGGAGGTCCACCTGGAGGCCCGTGACGGTCCGTACGGAGGTCTTCTTCTCCCCGTGCGCGATGACCTCGGCCGTGTGCGGGAGGGCGGCGAGGGCGTCCATGAACGGGGCCGACCGGCGCGCCGCCACCAGGATGTCGATGTCGCCGATGGTCTCCTTCATGCGGCGCAGGGACCCCGCGTACGTGCACCGGACGCAGCCGCGGATGTCCGACAGCTCCGCGACGAGCTGCTCGGCGATGTCCATGGCGGCGCTGACGAGGATCCGGCCCTCGCCGGCCTTCTGCAGGACGGAGATGCCGTGCAGGATGTTCTCCTCGGTCCGCTCCCCGAAGCCCTTCAGGTCGCGCAGACGTTCCTGGTGGATGGCGTCGATCAGCTGGTCGACGGTGGTGATGCCGAGCTCCTCGTAGACGACCATGGCCTTGCGGGGCCCGAGCCCCGGAATCGCGATCAGCTCGCGCACTCCGGCCGGCACGGACGTCCGGGCCTCGTCGACGACGGACATGCGGCCGGTCCGCAGGTACTCCGAGATCTTGTCGGCGACGGACCTGCCGACGTTCGGAATCTCGATCAGCCCCTTCGCGTCCAGTGTCGAGACGTCCTGCGGGTAGCCCGCGACGGCGCGTGCGGCCTTCTCGTAGGCACGCGCCTTGAAGGCCTCCCCGCCCCGGATCGCGATGATGTCGGCGTACTCCTGGAGGAGCGCCTCGACCTCGTCGTTGGCTCGGGCCATGCCTCCAGGGTGCCCCCGCGAGCCCCGGACAGGCACGCCGGGCGCCTTGGTCGCGGGCCCGGCACCACCGGCTGGGACCCCCTGCCGCCCGTGCTCCCTCCCGGGGACGTTTCTGCTTGATCAAGCAGATAGCGTGTCCTTCATGGACGTACCCAGGGAGCAGGCGGCGTTGGAGCATGCGACGGGCGGGGGGTGATCGCCTCCGTCACCGGCACGTGTCCGCGCCCGGCGCCGAACTCGACACCGCCCGGGCCGACGTCCACCCATCCGAAGAGGAGATCACATGGAGAGCCAGAGCCGTACCGCGCTGATCGAGGACCTGATGGGGCGCTTTCCGCACGTGCCCCGGGAAGCCGTGATCAAGGAAGACCTGCTGCGGGGCGGCATCGCCTTCGACGAGTCCGCGCTCAGCGGCACCGCCGACGGGGCCTCCGGCGACGTCAAGCCGAAGTCGTACTTCATCTTCTCCTTCGACCATCGCACGCTGCCGGAACTCGGCGCCGCCGCGCTCAACCGGCCGCCGGAGGAGATCGTGCTGACCGGTGGCCCCTACGAACTGCGGCGCACCGTCGTGTCAGTACGGGTCAACCCCGACTCCCCGTACACGGTGCGGGCCGGCGAGGACGGCGCGCTCGGGCTGTATCTGGACGGCGTGCGGATCGCGGACGTCGGCCTGCCTCCGATGCCGGAGTACTACCGGCACACGCTGTCGAACGGCAAGTCGGTGATGGAGGTGGCACCGACCATCCAGTGGGGCTATCTCATCTATCTGACGGTCTTTCGGGTGTGCCAGTACTTCGGCGCCAAGGAGGAGTGCCAGTTCTGCGACATCAACCACAACTGGCGCCAGCACAAGGCGGCGGGCCGTCCGTACACCGGGGTGAAGCCGGTCGAGGAGGTGCTGGAGGCCCTGGAGATCATCGACCGCTACGACACGGCGGGGACCTCCCGGGCCTACACCCTCACCGGCGGCTCGATCACCTCGCAGGTCGCCGGTCGCGACGAGGCCGACTTCTACGGCCACTACGCGAAGGCCATCGAGGAGCGCTTCCCGGGCCGCTGGACCGGAAAGGTCGTCGCCCAGGCGCTGCCCCGTGACGCCGTGCAGCGCTTCCACGACTACGGCATCCGGATCTACCACCCCAACTTCGAGGTGTGGGACCGCAGGCTGTTCCAGCTCCACTGCCCCGGCAAGGAACGCTACGTCGGCCGCGACGAATGGCACCGCAGGATCCTGGACTCCGCCGAGGTGTTCGGGCCCCGGAACGTGATCCCCAACTTCGTGGCGGGCATCGAGATGGCCGAGCCGTTCGGCTTCACCAAGGTGAGCGAGGCGATCGAGTCGACCGCCGAGGGCCTGCGGTTCTTCATGTCGAACGGCGTCGTCCCCCGGTTCACCACCTGGTGCCCGGAGCCGACGACGCCCCTCGGCAAGGCCAACCCCCTGGGCGCACCGCTCGAGTACCACATCCGTCTGCTGGAGACGTACCGCGCGACGCTCGAGGAGTACGGGCTGAGCTCCCCGCCCGGCTACGGCCCGGCCGGTCCGGGCCGGGCCGTGTTCTCCGTCAGCTCCTTCATGGACAGCCTGGAAGGACTCGAAGAGCAGGGCGAGCCCGCCTAGCGACCCGAGCCCGCCTAGCGACGCGAGCGGGCCTCGTACGGCGACGAGCCCGGGACGGCCTGGCCCGTCGGGCCCGACTGGCCAGACGGGCCCGACTGGCCGCCTCGGGGTGCCAGTGCCTGGGTGGCGATGACGGCGGCCTGCACCCGCCGTTCCACACCGAGCTTGGCGAGCAGCCGGGAGATGTTGTTCTTGACCGTCTTCTCCGCGAGGTAGAGCCGCCTGCCGATCTCCCGGTTGGTCAGCCCCTCCCCCACGAGCGCCAGGATCTCCCGTTCCCGGTCGGTGAGCGCGGGCAGCCCGTCCGGCTGTTCGTCCTGCGGGGCTCCGCCGCGCAGGCGCGCCATGACACGGGCCGTGGCGCCGGGGTCGAGCATGGACTGGCCGGACGCCACGGTCCGTACGGCGTGGACGAGGTCGGTGCCGGTGATCTGCTTGAGGACATAGCCGGAGGCCCCGGCCATGATCGCGTCCAGCAGCGCCTCCTCGTCGTCGAAGGAGGTGAGCATCAGGCAGGCCAGATCGGGCATCCGGGAGCGCAGCTCGCGGCAGACGCTCACGCCGTCCCCGTCCGGCAGACGTACGTCCAGGACCGCGACGTCAGGGCGCAGTGCCGGCGCCCGTACCAAGGCCTGCTCGGCGGTGGCCGCGTCGCCGACCACCGTCAGGTCGGGCTCGGCATCCAGCAGGTCGTGCACGCCACGGCGCACCACCTCGTGGTCGTCGAGGAGGAACACCCTGATGGGGGTCTTCTCCTGGGAGGCGCCACTGCTGTACGTCATCACACACTCCGTGTCCGCTGAGGGTCCGTCCGCCGGCGCGGATCCTCTGCATGATGTCGTCGCGCGGGTCGAACGGCCAGGGCCGAACGGCCCTCATCGTCCCTGGTGCCTCGGGACCGGGCGGCGGAGGGACCATCGGTCCCGGCCGCGGGGCCTGGGTGGACCTGTCGTCCGCCGCCGGTCGCTTGATGGACTCTCCGGCAGAAGCCGAGCCCGGCCCGACCGACCTGGCCCGGCCCGGCCCGGCCGGCCCGAGGGAGAGGTGCCCCCGTTCATGAGTCCGATCGCTCTGACCGCGACAGCGCTGGACGACAGCAGCATCACCATCGCCCTGTCCGGTGAGCTCGACATCGCCACCGTCGGACGGATCGAGCCGGTGCTGTCCCGCCTGGCCACGGGCAGGGCGCCCGAGGTGCGCCTCGACCTGTCGGGCGTCACGTTCTGCGACAGCTCCGGGGTCGCCCTGTTCCTGCGCGTCCATCAGCGCTGCGCGGCGAAGGGCGGGCGGCTGCGGCTGTGCCTTGTCCCGCGGCTCTGCGCCAAGATGCTCCGTGTTCTCCGCGTGGACGACACGATCCCCTGCTCCTTCGCCTGACCGACGGGCGGACGCCCCGTGGTCACGCTCGCGAGCCGGGGTTCAGCGGCGCCCGCCAGACGAGCCGGCTGCCGCCCTCGGCGGGCGTGTGGATGTCCAGCTCGCCTCCCACGCTGACCGCGCGTTCGGCGAGGTTGCGCAGCCCGCTGCGCCTGCCGCCGGACGGGATGCCCCTGCCGTTGTCCGCGACGGTGAGGATCGCCTCGTCGGCCGTGGCCTGGAGGGTCACCTCCACCCGCGTGGCGTGGGAGTGCCGGGCGGCGTTGCTCAGCGTCTCGGCGAGGACCGCCATGACATGGTCGGCCACCGCCTCGGGTACGTCCGTGTCCAGCAGGCCTTCCATGCTCAGGCGTGGCGGGAAGCCCAGCGTCGTACCGGCCTCGCCGACGGCGCGGGCGACGCGTGCCCGCAGGCTCGGCCCGGTCTCGTCCTCCCGGGCCCGCAGTCCGAAGATCGTGGAGCGGATGATCTTGATGGTCTCGTCCAGGTCGCCCACGGCGCGCTGGACGCGTTCCGCGGCGCCTGCGTGCTCGACGAGGCGGGCGGCGCTCTGCAGGGTCATGCCGGTGGCGAACAGTCGCTGGATGGCCAGGTCGTGCAGGTCGCGGGCGATGCGGTCGCGGTCCTCAAGGAGGGCGAGCTGCTCGGCGTCGCTGCGCCGCTCGGCCAGTTCCAGGGCGAGCGCCGCCTGTCCGGCGAAGGCGAGCAGCGGCTGCAGTTCCTCGTCGGTGAAGACCGGCGCTCCCGCCTCGCGGGCCAGCAACAGGACGCCTCGGGTGTCCTCGGCCGCGGTGCCGAGCGGTACGGCGACGGCCGGGCCCAGGCCCTCGAAGCGCGGCGGCCCCGCCCGGTAGCGGTCGTCCTCGGCCAGATCCGTCGTGCTCACCGGCTCGCCGGCCCGGTAGGCGGCACCCGACAGCGTGCCGTCGGCCGGCAGCACCAGGCCGGGGCGCGGGTCGTCCGCACCGATGGTCAGCTCGATGACCAGGCTCGCGCCGCCGTCGACGGGCACGGACACGTCCGCGAGCCGCGCGTCGGATATCTCCCGGGCGCGGCGGGCGATCAGCTCAAGGACCTCCAGCCGGGGTGTGCCGGAGAGCAGGCCGTTGGTGATCTCCGTGTTCGCCTGCAGCCACCGCTGCTGGCGGCGCGACGCCTCGTACAGCCGGGCGTTGTCGATGGCCACGCCCGCGGCGACGGAGAGGGTGGAGATCACCGACTCGTCCTCGGCGTCGAAGTCGTGGCCACCCCGCTTGTCGGTGAGGTAGAGGTTGCCGAAGACCTCGTCGCGCACCCGGATCGGCACGCCGAGGAAGGTGCGCATCGGCGGATGATGTGCGGGGAAGCCGTACGACGACGGATGGGCGCCCAGATCGGAGAGGCGCAGCGGTTCGGGATCGCGGATCAGCTGGCCCAGCAGTCCGTGCCCGGCCGGCAGAGGCCCGATCTCGGCGATCTCCTTCTCCGTCAGCCCGACGGTGAGGAACTGCGACAGCGTCCGTCCGTCCGGTCCGATGACGCCCAGCGCGGCGTACTCGGCGTCGACCAGCAGGGCCGCGGCCTCCATGATGCGCCGCAGGACCTGCGCGAGGTCCAGTTCGCTGCCCACCGACATCACGGCCTCGAGGAGGCTGTGCACCCGGTCCCGCGTGCCACGGGCCGCGTCGATACGGGCCTGCAGCTCGTCCAGAAGCTCGTCGAGCCGCATGTGAGGCATCCGCGGCAACGGCTCTTCCACGCCCACCGGCCCTTCTCTGGTCACCCGTCCGTTGTACGGGGCCACAGACTACCGGCCGGGCGGGGGGCCGTACGGCAGGGTCGAACAGCCCGTGACATGGACCCTGAACGGATCTGCCGCATCGTCGCCGCCGACGGCACGCTGGGGTGCATGGACCGGCGATGCCCGCCGCCTGACTTCCCGCACGACACTGCACGACACCGCACGACACCGCACGACACCGCACGACCGGCTGGAGATGAGAACCGTGGTGAGGACTCGCACCGTGGGTGAGGTGATGACGGCCGAGGTCGTCCGGACCGGCCCGCGTACCTCCTTCAAGGAGGTGACCCGGCTGCTCGCGTCCCACCGGATCAGCGGCCTGCCGGTGGTGGACGACGACGACAAGGTGATGGGCGTGGTCTCCCAGACCGACCTCACCCGCCGGCAGGCGGCGCTGGGCCGGCGGACACATGGCGGGGCGGCCGGGCTGCTGGAGGCGCTGCGGCGGAGGGTTCGCGTGCGCGCCCGTCCGGCCGCCGGAGCCTCCGTGACGACGGCGGCCGGGCTGATGTCCACGCCGGCGGTGACCGTGCACCCGGAGCAGCGTGTCGTGGACGCCGCCCGCATCATGGAGCGCCGCCACATCGACCGGCTGCCGGTGGTCGACGAGGAGGACCGTCTCATCGGCATCGTCACCCGTCGCGACCTGCTGCGCGTCTTCCTGCGGACGGACGACGAGATCCGGGCGGACGTGCTCGCCGTGGCCTCGGCCCTGCCGACGCCGTCCGCCGGCCCGGGCGTCCAGGTCCGCGTACGGGAAGGGGTCGTCTCCCTGGAGGGGTCCCCCGGGCCCGACGTGGACGCGACCACGCTGATCAGGGCCGCCTGGCGGGTGGACGGAGTGGTGGGCGTGGTGAACCGCCTGCCGTGAACGCGCGGGGAGGTGAACGCGCGGGAGGTGAACGCGCGGGAAGCAGACGCGCGGGAGGTGAACGCGCCGGTGGCCGGTGACCGAGGTGTCGGTCACCGGCCACCGGCGTATGTCAGTACAGGGCCGCCCCCAGGGCCACGAAGCCGACGATGATCACCAGCAGTGCCCCCATCAGCGGAGCCATGAACCTCAGGTACCGGTCGTAGGGGACCTTCGCCAGTGCCAGGCCGCCCATGACGACGGCGGAGGTCGGGGTGATCAGGTTCACCCAGCCCGAGGCCGACTGGTAGGCGGTGACCACGAGGGCCCGGCCGACTCCGGCGAAGTCCGCGAGCGGCGCCAGGATGGGCATGGCCAGGGCCGCGTGTCCCGAGGAGGACGGTACGAAGAAGGCGAGCGGGATGTTGACCAGGAACACCAGGCCGGCGAAGACGCCGGAGGAGGCGCCGGAGACCACGCTGTGCAGGCTGGAGAGGATGGTGTCGGTCACGGCGGCGTTGTTCATGATGACGGTGACTCCCCGGGCCAGCATGACGATCATCGCGGCGCCGATGAAGTCCCCCGCCCCGCTGGTGATCGCGGCCGCCGTCCCCTTCTCCCCCAGCCCGCTGATCAGTCCGACGGCGATCGCCGCGACGATGAACAGGGCGGCGAGTTCGGGGAAGTACCAGCCCAGCGTGGGCAGGAAGGAGATCCCCAGGTCGGTCCACGGCACGACGGCGAAGATCATGAAGAGGAACGTGCCCGCGAAGGTCCAGAGCACGAAGCGCTGACGGCCGGTGAGTCCGGCCGGCTCCTCGTCCTCGCTCACCCGCAGCGCGTCCTCCTCGGCCACCGGAGCCAGTGACCGGGTGGGGTCCGCGTGGATCCGCCGGGCGTAGCGCACCACATAGGCCGCCGCCAGGGCCGTCAGGCAGACCCACATGGCCAGGCGGAGACCGATGCCGTCGCCGGTGCCGATGCCCGCGCTGTCCGAGGCGACGCCGGTCGCGAAGGGGTTGACCGTGGACGCGAGCGTGCCGACACCGGCGCCGACCAGGATCACGGTCGCGGCGACCATACGGTCGTACCCCAGCTTGAGCATGAGCGGGATCATCAGCCCGTAGAAGCCGAGGGTCTCCTCCGCCATGCCGTAGGTGGTGCCGCCGACGGAGAACAGCGTCACGAGCACGACAAGGAGCAGCGTCCTGTGGCCCTGCAGGCGGTGGGCCAGGCGGGCCACGCCGAGGGTCAGGGCACCCGTGCGCAGGGTGACGGTGATGAAGGCGCCGACGGCCAGGATGAAGAGGAACACCCCGGCGGCTCCGGCGAATTCACCGCTGCCACCGGGTGCGGTGAGGGCGCTCTCGGGGTCGGTGACTCCGTACAGGCCGTTGACCGGCGCGAGGAACAGGTCCTTCAGCCGCTCCCAGAAGCCGGTCGTCACCTCCACCGGGTGGTAGGTGCCGGGAACCGGGCTGCCGTTCTCGGTGTCGTACCGTCCGGCGGGGATGACGAAGGTCAGGGCCCACACCGCGACGGTGACCGCTATCAGTACGGAGAAGGCCGAGGGGAAGGTGAAGCGGCGCTTCGCGGAGGGGGCGCGGTGCGGGCCGTTACCGTCCCGCCCCTCCGGTCCCGGCGACGCCGGGGAGAGTCTGTCGGCGCTGTGGGTGGTCATCTCGGGTCCCGGGGTGTGTCGGGGCCGCCGTCACGGAAGCGGCCGTCGGGTGTGACGACGGTGCCGGCGGCGCCGTCGAGAATCGCGGGTGCGTCGTCGAGGGCGCCGATGGCCGCCATGCCACCGGTCAGTTCGACGAAGCGGCAGACGGCGTCGACCTTCGGGCCCATCGATCCGGCGGGGAAGTCGTACGCCCGCAGCCGGGCCGGGCTCGTCCGGCCGACGGGCTGTGCGTCGGGCGTGCCGTGGCCCAGTTCGACGTGGCGTACGTCGGTGAGCAGCAGGAGCGCGTCGGCGTCGAGGGCCCCGGCCAGCAGGGCGGCCGTGAGGTCCTTGTCGACCACGGCCTCGACGCCGGTGAGCCGTCCCCGCTCATCGCGGACGACGGGTACGCCTCCCCCGCCCGCGCAGACGGCCACGGCGCCGGAGTCGAGCAGGAGGCGGATCAGGCGGGTCTCCACGACGCGTTCGGGGCGGGGAGAGGGAACGACGCGCCGCCAGTGCGCGCCGTCCTGCTTGACGGTCCAGCCTCGTGCGGCGGCCAGCCGTTCGGCCTCGGCCCGTTCGTAGACGGGGCCGACGAACTTCTCGGGGTCGGCGAAGGCGGGGTCGGCGGCGGAGACGAGCGTCTGGTTGAGCAGGGCGCAGACCTGGCGGTCCGGCAGCGCGTTCTGCAGGGATTGCAGCAGCCAGTAGCCGATCATTCCCTGGGTCTCCGCGCCGAGGACGTCGAAGGGGTACGGGCGGCTCAGGGAGTGGTCGGCGGCGCTCTGCAGGGCGAGGACGCCGACCTGGGGGCCGTTGCCGTGGGTGATCACCAGCTCGTGGTGGCGGGCGAGGGGGGCCAGGGCCGCCACCGCCGCCTGGACGTTGGCCAGTTGTACGGCGGCGTCCGGCCGTTCCTCGCGGCGGAGGAGAGCGTTGCCGCCCAGTGCGACGACGACACGCATGGGGGTGCCCTTCTTCGGAGGTTCGGAGACGGTGTCAGTCGGCGAGGGTGGCGACCAGGACGGCCTTGATGGTGTGCAGCCGGTTCTCCGCCTGGTCGAAGACGACGGAGTGGGCCGATTCGAAGACCTCGTCCGTGACCTCCATCGCGGTCATGCCGGTCCGGGCGGCGATCTGCGCGCCGACGGTGGTGTCGCTGTCGTGGAAGGCCGGCAGGCAGTGCAGGAACTTCACCCGCGGGTTCCCGGTCGCCCTGAGGACGTCCGTGGTCACCTGGTACGGCTTCAGCAGGGCGATGCGCTCGTCCCACAGCTCCGGGGGCTCGCCCATGGACAGCCATACGTCGGTGTAGACGAAGTCGACGCCCGCCACGCCCTCGGCGATGTCCTCGGTGAGGGTGATCCGTGCCCCGCGGGACTCGGCCGCGGTACGGGCCGCGGCGACGACCTCGGGGGCGCTGTGCAGGGCGCGGGGGCCGACCATGCGCACGTCCATGCCGAGCATCGCGGCGCTGACGAGGAGGGAGTGGGCGACGTTGTTGCGGGCGTCTCCGAGGTAGGCGAACGACACCTGGGCGAGTGGTTTGTCGGTGTGCTCCGCCATGGTGAGCATGTCCGCGAGCGACTGGGTGGGGTGCCACTGGTCGGTCAGCCCGTTCCACACGGGCACGCCCGCGTACCGGGCGAGTTGCTCCACCAGGCGCTGATCGCTGCCGCGGTACTCGATGCCGTCGTAGTAGCGCCCCAGGACCCTGGCCGTGTCCTTGACGGACTCCTTGTGGCCGAGCTGGGAGCTGGAGGGTTCCAGGTAGGTCACGTGCGCGCCCTCCTGGTGGGCGGCCACCTCGAAGGCGCAGCGCGTGCGGGTGGACGTCTTCTCGAAGACGACGGCGATGTTCTTGCCGCGCAGGCGCGGTTCCTCGGTGCCCGCGTATCGGGCGCTCTTCAGCCGCGCGGAGAGTTCGAGAAGGTGACGGAACTCGTCCGGGGTGAGGTCGACTTCCTTGAGGAACGAACGGTGACGCAGGTCGACGGCCATGTCGGCTCGACTCCTTGGCTCTCTGCGGACGCATGGGTACGGATATGGGGGGGTGGGGCGTGGTCGACGGTGTGTCAGGCCGCTTCGCGCTCGATCGGGCAGGTCATGCACCGCGGACCGCCGCGGCCACGGCCGAGTTCGCTGCCGCGGATCGTGATGACCTCGACACCGCTCCTGCGCAGATGCGTGTTGGTGGTGACGTTGCGCTCGTACGCCACGACGACGCCGGGCTCCACGGCCAGGACGTTGCAGCCGTCGTCCCACTGCTCGCGTTCCGCGGAGCGGACGTCCTGGGTGGGCGTGAGGACACGGATGGAATCGAGGCCGAGGGCGTCGGCGATGGCCTGGTCCATGAACTCGGGCGCGTGATCGGTGATCTTCAGGCCGTGGCCGCCGGGCCCGGGTTCGATGGTGGAGGACGGCAGCATGCCCAGCCCGGCGTACCGGGTGAAGGTGTCGCCGCTGAGCATCGTCATGACGGTGTCCAGGTGCATGAAGCTACGGCTCTTGGGCATGTCGAGCGCCACGACGCGTCGCGCGGAGCCGGCGGCGAACATGCGCAGGGCCAGGCTCTCCACGGCCTGCGGGGTGGTGCGCTCGCTCATCCCGATCAGCACCGCGCCGTTGCCGATGACGAGCACGTCGCCGCCCTCGATGGTCGACGGATAGGCGGCCTCGCCGTCCGTCCACCGCTGGAACTCCCCCTTCTCGAAGAGGGGATGGTGCCGGTAGATCACCTCGAAGTGGACCGTCTCGCGGCGCCGTGCCCGCTTCTTCATCGGGTTGACGCTCACGCCGTCGTACACCCAGCACGAGGTGTCACGGGTGAACAGGTGGTTGGGCAGCGGGGCCAGGACGAAGTCGTCGGGCGCCATGGCGTGCAGCCGGACGCTCGACACCGGGCCCATGCGTGCGCTCAACTCCCCTTTCGTGACACCGCCGATGAGGCAGCCTGCGAGCTCGGCCGGTGCGAGCGAGTCGAAGAGCGCGCGCATCCGGTCGGTCGCGAGCGGGCCGTACTCCCGGTCGTCGAAGACCCGGTCCTGGACGAGCGTCCGGGCGGCGGGCCGCTCCAGGGTCTCGGTGAGCAGGTCGGAGAAGAGGTGCACACGGACGCCGCGGTCGCGCAGGGTGTCGGCGAAGGCGTCGTGCTCCTCCCGGGCCCGTTTGACCCAGAGCACGTCGTCGAAGAGCAACTCGTCCTTGTTCGTGGGCGTCAGGCGCTTCAGCTCCAGATCGGGGCGGTGCAGGATGACCTGCTTGAGCCGGCCGGTCTCGGAGTCGACGTGGAAGGGCATGGTTGTCCTCGGCATCAGGAGAAGAGGGGGAGGGCCGCCGGGCTCGTACGCCTCGGCGATGAATCGAGCCTGTCACCCGGCGCCTGGGGAATCGGACGGCAACGGTCCCCGAGGAGAGGCGGTACGGGCCCGGCCTCCGTGGCCCGGTCGGCGGGACCGACCGGGACCTTCGGCCTTGGACCTTCGACTTCGGCCTTCGAGCTTCGGCCTTCGAGCTTCGAGCTTCGAGCTTCGAGCTTCGGCAACCGCTGTACGGGGCAGGCGGGTTGCTCAGTCGTGCGGTACGACGGCGACGGGGGCGGCGCTGTGGTGGAGGACGGAATGCGTCACCGGGCCGGTGTGCACCCCGATCGAGGACGTACGACGACGGCGGCCGACCACGACGAGTCGGGCGCCGCGCGCCGCCTCCAGCACGTCGGAGGCCGGACGGCCGAGGCGGCAGTCCACGGCGACCCGCACGTCGGGGAACTTCCGCCGCCACGGCGCGAGGACGTCCGTCAGCATGCTCTCCTTCACGGCCGCCAGCTCGCCCCGGAGCGCGACAGCCGCCGCGGCGGCGTCGTGGCCGAAGGCCGCCGGGAAGTGCCAGCTGTGCACCACGCGCAGGGTGGCTCGGTGCCGGTCGGCATGAGCGAAGGCGAATTCCAGGAGCTCATCGCACGGGCGGGAGATGTCGACCCCGAGCACGACGTCTCCGAGCACGACGTCTCCGGACCCGGCGGGGCCCCCACCGGCCCGGACCGGCCGCTCCTGGGCGCGGACGAGGACGACCGGGTGAGGCGTACGCGCGACGACGGCCAGGGACACGGACCCGACGACGAAACCGGCGACACCGCTCAGTCCCCGGGACCCGAGAACCAGCAGCTCGGACTCCTCGGCCGCCTCGCAGAGAACCGTGGCGGGATCCCCGCACTTCTGGACCGTCTCCACCAGGAGACCTGGGTGGTTCCCGTGCACGTGTTCGGCGGCCTTGCGCGGAGTGCGCTCGGCCCAATGGCGCCGTGTGTCAGGGCCGATGAGCGGTGCGTGGACGTCCGGGTTCAGGTCCCACACATGGACCAGTCGCAGGGGCAGGCCGCGTGCGATCGCCTCGCGGGCCGCCCAGTCGACGGCTGCGATGCTCTCTCGGGATCCGTCGAGACCGACGGTGACGGGGCGGGACATCTGCTGACCTCCTGGTCCGGTGACAACGTGGTGCCTTCACCGTGGCGGGCGCCGCCCGGAATCGAGAGGGGCCACAGGTCCTCGCGGGCGGCCCGACGGGCCCACGTGTCGCCGCGAGAACGGGTGACGCCACTGCCGATGCCCGCGTACACGCGAAAGCCGCCCCCGGCGGGGGCGGCCTTGGACGCGGCGTCGATCGTCGACGGGTCAGGGGTGCGGTACGACCGCCACAGGCGCCGTGGTGTGGTGCAGCACGGCGTGGGCGACGGGCCCGATGTGGGCGCCGAACGCGGCGCGGCGGATCCGGCGTCCGATGACCAGCAGGGACGCGTCGGCCGAGGCTTCGGCGAGATGGTCGGCCGCCCTGCCCACGACGCACTGCTCCTCGACGCGGACGCCGGGGAACCTGTCCCGCCAGGGTCGCAGGGCCGCGCTGAGCGCGGCCGATTCCCGCGTCTCCAGCTCGGCGGCGTGGCCCGGGTCGATCGCGGCCGGGTCGTAGCCGAGGACGGGCGGCAGGCTCCAGCCGTGGACGACGCGCAGGCCGGCCCCGCGCGCCTGCGCGGCATCGAAGGCGTACTCGATCACCTCGTCGCACGGCCGGGCGAGGTCCAGGCCGAGCACCACATCGCGATACACCCCCGGTCGCACGTACTCGTCGCCGGCCTGCTCCCCCGCCCGTACGAGGACGACCGGCCGCTCCGCGTGGGCGAGCACGGACATCGACACCGACCCGATGACGAAACCGGCCAGAACGCTCAGGCCCTGGGAGCCGAGGACCAGCACCTCGGCGTCCTTCGCGGCGGCCTCCAGGACCTCGATGGGCCGGCCGTTCACCTCCTCGGTACGGATCTCCAGGTCGGGGTGGCGGTCGCAGAGTCGCTCGGACACCTCGCGGGGAATGCGCTCGGCCCAGTACCTGGGGGCGTACGCCGTCGGCGCGACGACCCCTCCCACCGGCGGGACGTAGGCGTATGCGGGCGACCAGTCCTCCAGCGCGTGCACGAGCTTCAGCGGCAGCCCGCGCAGCCGTGCCTCACGGGCGGCCCACTCGGTGGCGGCCAGCGACTCCGCGGAGCCGTCCAATCCGACGACGACGGTGCGTGACATGGGTGTCTCCTCCGAGGGATCCGGTGCGTGCTGCCACCCTCCCGCCGCCGGCGGAGCCGCGTCCCGGGTCCAGCGGGTCACCACGGAGGGCCGAACGTCCTTGCCCCGTCCGCGCATCGGCTCATCGGCACATGGGCTCATCTTTCACCGACTCCCGGAAAAGGTGAGCGCGGTGCCCCCGCCGGTGGGCGGGGCACCGCGCTCTCTCAGGTTCAGTGCCAGTACTTCATGACGGTTCCTCCTCCCCCGCTGTCATGGGCGCAGCATCACCTCGAAGCGGTCGAGACCGCGCAAGGTGAGATTGCGCCGGTGTTCCGGTTCCGCGACCGCCCGGGTGCCGGGGTGGTCCGTGGCCAGGAGTCCGAGGACCGATCCGGTCAGCCGGATCGCCATGGACGCGCCCAGGCAGGCGTGGGCACCGCGGCCGAAGCCCAGGTGGGGGTTCGGGGCGCGGTCCAGTCGCAGCTCGGTGGGGTGGGCGAAGCGGAGCGGGTCGTGGTTGGCCGCGCCGAGGAGCAGCGTGACCGGGTCGCCCGCCCGGATGGTGACGCCCGCCAGTTCGGTGTCGGTGACGCAGACCCGGGCGTCGGCCTGCACGGGTGCGTCGTACCGGATCAGTTCGTCGACGGCGGGCGACACGGGCGCGGCGCGGAAGGCGGTCAGGCCTCCGGGGGAGGTCAGCAGCGCCGCGGCCGCGTTGCCGAGGAGGCGGGAGGCGGATTCGTAGCCCGCGTGGAGAACGGTACGCAGGCTGTTGCGCAGGACCGTCGGATCCACGCCGCTCGCCTCCGCGTGTTCGGCGACGTAGGCGATGAGGCCTTCCTTCGGCGGGTCCGCGAGCCAGCCGCCCGCGTACGCGGCGAGTTCGGCCCGTGCGGTGACGGCCGGCTCGTGCTTCTCCGGCCACAGACCGGCGTCCATGCCGTCGACGACGGTGCGGGACACCGGCGCGAACCAGGCCTGGTCGGGGGCCGGGACGCCGAGGAACGCGGTGATGAACCGGAGCGCGAGGGGTTCGGCCAGTTCGCCGACGAGGTCGAAGGACGGACGTCGGGCCAGCTCGTCGAGCAGCTGCCGGGCCTGGTGCTCCATCCCGTCGTACAGCGCCTGCCGGTCCTGGGCCCGGAAGCCGTCGAGCAACAGGTGGCGGATGGCGGTGTGTTCGGGCGGGTCGAGCGTCTGGACGCTGAGCAGCGGGGCCGGGATGTCCTCACCCGCGCGGCGCCAGTCCGAGGCGAAGCGCGCGCTGTCGGTGAGGACGGCGAGGCAGTCGGCGTGACGGGTCAGAACCCAGGAGCCGAGGATCTCGTGCCAGAAGACGGGGGTGTTCTCACGCATCCGGGCATACGCGGGATACGGATTCGGCAGGATCGACGGCCCTGCCAGATCCAGGATCGGGTCGGTGGCGACCGCTTGATCCGCATGGTCCACGTGATCCACGAAAACGTCTCCCCTTGCGCAGAAAGGCCTGGTTGAGGCCGCAAATGCTTCCGGTAGAGCGGTGTGAGAGCGCCGAATCGCCTGTGGGCGAGGCGTTTCACGGGTACATCTCCGAACTGATCGCCGGAGACGCTACCACGCAACTTGGGTGGCTGGTATGACTACTTGCCCGAGATCTTTCCTCTTGCTTCGGGGAGTTGCGGATGTCCGATCAAGGTCAGACAGTCGTTCACGATGTTCCGGTGAATGTCGCTCAACAGCCCGATCCCTACCCGCTTTTCGAGCGCATTCGGGAACACGGAGTCGTCCAGCGGGTACGACTGAATCCCACCCTTGAAGTCTGGATGGTCACCGGCTACGACGAGGCGGTGTCCGCGCTCACCGACCCGAGGCTCAGCTCCAGTCCCGTCCGGGTCAACGGGCTCGCCGAGGAGATGGCGCACCAGGAGCGCACGAACGTCCTGATGGCCAGCATGCTCGTGGCCGACGGCGAGGACCACACCCGGTTGCGCAACCTGGTGTCCAAGGCCTTCACCGCCCGCCGCGTGGACGAGCTGGCGCCCCGTATCCAGGCGCACACCGACGCCTTCCTCGACGCGATCGCCCCGCGCGGATCGGCCGACCTGGTCGCGGAGTTCGCCCTGCCGCTGCCCATGGCCGTACTCAGCGAGCTCATCGGGATCCCGGCCGAGGGGCAGCCGGACTTCGCCCGGCTGGCGGTCGGGCTCATCATGCCGCCCAACACCCCGGAACGGCTCGCGAAGGGCGCCCGGGCGCGCGCCGAACTCACCGAGTTCTTCGAGTCGTTGATCGCCGCTCGGAGGGCGGAGCCGCAAGGCGACCTGCTCAGCGCGCTGTGCGCGGCGCAGGCCGAGGAGCGCGTCAGCGACCGCGAGCTGACCGCCATGGCGATCCTGCTCACGCTCGCCGGGCACGAGACGACCGCAAGCCTCATCGCCAACGGTGTCCACGCCCTGCTGCGCCATCCCGACCAGTTCGCCGCCCTGCGGGCCGACCCCTCGCTGCTCCCCGGCGCGATCGAGGAGCTGCTGCGGTACGAGGGGCCGGTCAGCCGCGGCGTCGCCCGCTTCACCGTCGAGGACTTCGAGATCGCCGGGGTCACCATCCCGGCGGGCGAGATGATCATCATCGGACTGGCGGCCGCGAACCGCGATCCGGCGCGCTACGACCGGCCCGACATCCTCGACGTCGCCCGTCGCGAGATGCCCCAGCAGCTCGCTTTCGGCCACGGCGTGCACTTCTGCCTGGGCGCCCCGCTGGCCCGCGCCGAGGCCCGGACGGCCATCGGCACCCTCCTGCGCCGTTTCCCCGACCTGCGGCTCGCCGCCCCTGACGAGGTCCTGACCCGGCGGGAGGGCATCCTGCGCGGAATGGCCACCCTGCCGGTGACGTTCGCGCCGCAGGAGTAGCGGCGGCGATGCGGCGACCGGAAGCGACGGAGAGGACCTGACCATGGCATCGCCCTTCAGCACCGCGCAGTTCGACGAGATCGCCCCCGTGTACGACGAGTCGCGCGGCGGCACGGCCCGCGCGGCCGGGTTCGCCGAACAGCTGGCGCCGCTGCTCGACCCCGCGCGGCCCGTCCTCGACATCGGTGTCGGCACCGGCATCGTGGCCGCCGAGCTCACGGCACGGGGCCATCGGGTGGTCGGCATCGATCTCTCGCCCGGGATGCTCGCCCGGGCCAGGGCACGGCTGGGGAACCGGGTCGCGGTGGGGGACGCCGGCCGACTCCCGGTGCGCACCGCGTCGGTGACGCAGGCGGTGTCCACCTGGCTGCTGCACGCCGGGCCCGACCGCCGGGCCGTCTTCGGCGAGGCCGCCCGGGTCCTGCGCCCCGGTGGCCGCTACCTGGTGATTCCGGCCCGGGGCGGGCGCCCCACGGACGACATCGGGCGCATCGTCAACGAGCTGGAGGACCAGCTGGATCCCGAGGGGACCCGGCAGGACGGCCCGGAGACGCTGGCGCCGGTCGCCGCGGAGCGGGGGCTGGTCTACGAGGGCACCGCGAGCGAGCGCCCCACGACCTTCGAGGTGTCGCCTCGGGACATGGCGCGCTCGCTGTCCTCCGGCGGCCTGTTCACGGGCGCCTGGCCGGTCGGCGCGGAGGACGCCCCTCTGCTGGAGCGGGCCTGCGAGCGCCTGCGGGCTCTGCCCGATCCCGAGGTCCCGCGGGTGCGGACCATGGCCGACTTCGTGATGATCTTCACCCGTACCGGCTGACCGGGCGTCACAGGCGCCGGGCGACACGTGGCGAGCAGCGGTCGGCGGGCCGCTAGTCCTCGCTCTCGATCGGCTCGGGCTCGCCGTCCTGGGCCTGGGCTCGGCGGCCGACCACGGCCGCCGCGGCGAGGGCGCTCCCGATGAAGGCGGTGGCGACGACCCAGGGCCGGTCGAGCACGTGGCCGGAGGCGTGGTCGAGGGAGTAGCGGCCTGCGCCCGCGACGCCGATGGCCGCCGCCGTGAAGCCGAGGAAGGCCGGGTACTCGTAGCCGCCGGACTGGGCGAAGAAGCCGGCCGGCAGGTGGACCGCGACCGCGCCCGCCATGGCTCCGGCCGCGGCGGCGCCGGCCGCCGGGGTGGCCAGGCCCAGGGCGAGCAGGGCACCGCCGCCGGCCTCGCCGAGCCCCGCGGCGATCGCGCTCTCGCGGGGCGGCGAGAAGCCCATCGCCTCCATGGCGTGCGTGGTGCCCTCCAGGCCGCCGCCCCCGAACCAGCCGAAGAGCTTCTGCGTGCCGTGTGCGGCGAGGACGGCGCCGGTGCCGACCCGGAGGACGAGGAGCCCGAGGTCGCGTCGGTTCAGAGTGGTCATGCGTCCACTGTCGCCGCCGTACGGGCCGGGGCCCGCGCGTTGATACTCCGTACGGGTCATGTTTTGCGGCGTTTGTCCGGTGCTGCTTGAGTGGGAGGGCTTCGCCGCTCGGGGGTTGGCCGCAAGGAGGTAGGTACGCATGTCCGCCGAGACCGCCGCGCTCCGGGAGAAGGTCCGGGCCCTGATGCCGCGGGCCAAGGAGGATCTGACCGAGCTCGTGGCGATGCGCTCGGTCGCCGACCCCCGTCAGTTCCCGCCCGAGGAGTGCGGCAAGGCCGCCGACTTCCTGGTCCGCGCCTTCACGGAGGCGGGCCTGAAGGACATGCGGCGCGTGACCACCCCGGACGGCACCGACGCGGTCGTCGGCCACGCACCCGGCCCCGAGGGCTCCCCCACCGTGCTGCTCTACTGCCACTACGACGTCCAGCCCCCGCTCGACGACGCCGCCTGGACGACCCCGCCCTTCGAACTGACCGAGCGCGACGGGCGCTGGTACGGGCGGGGCACCGCGGACTGCAAGGGCAACATCGCCATGCATCTCACCGCGCTGCGCGCCCTGGGCGGCGGCGCCGACGGGCGCGGTTTCCCGGTCTCCCTGAAGTTCGTCGCCGAGGGCTCGGAGGAGCAGGGCACCGGCGGTCTCGAGCAGTTGGTGCCCCGGCGTCCCGAACTCTTCGCCGCCGACTGCCTGTTGATCTGCGACACCGGCAACTTCACGCTGGGCCTGCCCACCGCGACGACCTCGCTGCGTGGACTGACCGACGTCGTCGTCACCGTCTCCACGCTCAAGGGCGAGGTGCACTCCGGCATGTTCGGCGGTCCCGCCCCCGACGCGCTGGCCGCGCTCGTACGGATCCTCGACAGCCTCCGCGACGAGCAGGGCACACGACGATCAAGGGCCTGGCGGGCGACGGGATCTGGGACGGGGTGGCCTACCCGGTCGAGCGGTTCCGCGCCGACGCCGGCGCCCTCGACGGGGTCTCGCTCCTGGGTACGGGCTCGGTGGCGGACGAGCTGTGGGCCCGGCCGGCCGTCACGGTGCTCGGCATCGACTGCCCGCCCGTGGTGGGTTCGTCCGCGGCCGTCCAGGCCACGGTGCGTGCCCGGGTCAGCCTGCGCGTCCCGCCGGGCGTGGACGCCGACGAAGCGCTGCGCGCGCTCACGGACCATCTGGAATCGGCAGCGCCCTGGGGCGCCCGGGTCGAGGTGGAGGCCGAGAGCGTCGGCCGGCCGTTCCGGGCCCGTACCGACGGACCGGCATACCGGGCGCTGGGCGCGGCGATGCGCCAGGCGTACGGGAAGGACATGGTCCAGTCGGGACAGGGCGGTTCGATCCCGCTCTGCAGTGTGCTGGCGGGTCAGTTCCCGGAGGCGGAGATCGCCCTGATCGGCGTGGAGGAGCCGGGCTGTCTCATCCACGCCCCCGACGAGAGCGTGGATCCGTCCGAGATCGAGCACATGGCGCTGGCGGAAGCGCTCTTCCTCCGTACGTACGCCACCTCGCTCTGATTCGACTGGAGTTTTCCATGACGCAGACGCATGAACGGCCGTCCGGCGACCGGGATGTCCCTCCCGGGCCTCTCGGCCTGCTGGCGAGCAGCGCCTGGCAGGCGTTGCTGGTCGCCGGCCTCGCCTCCCTGGTCCTGGGTGTCCTGGTGCTTGTCTGGCCCGGCGCCTCCTTGTTCGTCGCCGGTGTGCTGTTCGGTCTGTATCTGCTGTTCAGCGGTGTGATGCAGCTGGTGGCCGCCTTCGGTACGCATGCCACGACCTCGCTGCGGGTGATGGCGTTCATCAGCGGCGCCGTGTCGATCCTGCTGGGTCTGTTCTGCTTCCGGGGCGAGACGCAGTCGATTCTGCTGCTGGCGCTGTGGATCGGTATCGGCTGGCTCTTCCGCGGGATCACGCAGAGCGTGGCGGCGGTCTCCGACCCGGAGACGCCGGCCCGCGGCTGGCAGATCTTCCTCGGGATCGTCAGCGCGCTCGCGGGTGTGGTCCTGATCGTGTCGCCGCTCGAATCGGCTGCGGTTCTCACCGTGCTCGGCGGCATCTGGCTGCTGGTCGTGGGCGTCGTCGAGATCGTGACCGCGATCCGGGTGCGCGCGCGGGCGAAGAACCTGCCGCCGGGCGCCTGAGCGAGCCCGCTTCGAGGGCCCCGGCCTGGCCGGGGCCCTCGGCCGATGCGCTACATTTTGCCGGTCCTTGACCGCGATCATTCACGATCACTTCCTCCTCGGAGCCGGCACCCCATGAGCGACATCGTCAACGGCCTCGGCCGGGCCTCCGCCTACGGCGCCCTCGGCGTGGTCCTGCTGATCCTCGGCATCGTCCTGGTCGACGTGCTGACACCGGGGAAGCTGGGCCGGCTGATCTGGGAGCAGCGCAACCGCAACGCCGCGCTCCTGGTCAGCTCCGCCCTGCTCGGCATCGGCGGAATCGTCTTCACCTCGATCTGGACGACGTACGACGACTTCGGCAAGGGCCTCGCGTCCACGGCCACGTTCGGTCTGCTCGGCCTGGTGATGATGGCCGTGGCGTTCCTCGTGGTCGACCTGGTCACGCCGGGCAAGCTGGGCTCCATACTGGTCGACCCCGAGCCGCACCCCGCGGTCTGGGTGACGGCCTCCTGCAACATCGCGGTCTCCGCGATCGTCGCCGCCTCCATCGCCTGAGCCGCTCCCTCTCCCGAGCCGCTCCCTCTCCTGAGCACCTCCCTCTCCTGAGCCGCCCGGTCAACGGCCGGTCGGCCCGACGCCGATCGGCTCGACCTCCAGGAACCGCCTGCGGCGCGGCCCCCGGTACAGCAGCGCCTCCCAGCCGAGCCGCTCCAGGACCGGGACGCACGCGCCGAGGGCGGACTCCTCCTCCTGGGCCGCTCCGCCGCCGGGCGGCCCCACCCACTCCACGACGGCGGTGCCCGGTCGCTCGCCGGCCGTGACCCGGTAGCCGGTCGCCGTACGGGCCCCCGAGACGTCCACCGCCGAGGGGGCCCTCCCGGCCGCCTCCAGGGCCAGGGCCACCGCCCGGACCGGCTGTCTTCGCTCCCACTCCGCGGGCGCGCCCCGCGGACCGCCGCCCTGGCTGTTGGTCAGCCGCCGGATCTGGAGCAGCCCTTCGAAGGCGGCCCGTACCTCCCGGGACCGCTGCTCCGCGTCCCCCGCCGGCAGGGGCGGCCCGTCCCCCGTCGCCGCCTCGAAGGTCCCGCCGCTCGTCGTCATGCCCCACACCGTAGGACCGGCCACTGACAACCGCCCCTCGTGCGCGGACGCCCCGGTGTCCTCTCAGCGCTGGCCGCGGCCGCTCGTCACCGCGTAGTACTGCAGGTCCTGCTTGTCGACCGCGCGGCGTACCGGATACCGGCTGGTGACAGTCGTCGTGGTCTTCCCGTCCCGCACGACGGTCGCCGAGCTGTGTCCGGGGCGCAGCGGGAGGAGTTCGGCGTGCACGCCGGTCGGCGCGCGATGGCCGCCCGCGGTGCCTCCGGTGTCGGTGCGTACCTGCGCGGGGGCGGTGAGGAAGGAGAGCACCTCCACGGTGTCCCGGGGTGTGGCGGTGCCGCTGCGGGGCTCTATCAGCTGCGGCTGGAGCCGGGCCGATGGGGTGTCGTCGACGAACTGGACGCGCGAGGTCAGATAGACCGTGTCCCGCACGATCCTGGGCCAGTCGCCGGTCTTGAACCGGGTCAGGTAGTACGAGGTGAGGTCCAGGTAGGCGTAGCCGTTGTGCAGCGAGGGCGCGAAGTGGGTGCCTTCGGAGTAGTCGTTCCAGGTGGTGAGCTGGACCCAGTCCGCGCCGGATTCGAGGGCGGCTCCCCAGCTCGCCCGCAGGGTCTCGGTGTTGCCGGCCTCGTCGTACACGCCCTGGTTGGGGCGGGCGTCCTGGACGGAGACCGGCTGCATCCAGATCTTGCCGAGGCGGTGGGCCCGCTGGGCGTCGGCCGCGGCTCCGTCCTGGCGTCCGGGGCTGCGCGCGCCCCACTCGGAGAAGCCGTGGCTGATCGCCGCGTACCGCTCCCGCTCCGCCGTGAAGTCGAGGAAGAGAGGGACAAGGGCGGTACGGATGCCGTGCCGGGTCTCCAGGTCCCGCATCATCTCCCGCCACCAGTCGGGCTCCTTCTCCTCGGCCTTGAACGGGGAGACGACGAGCCGGCCGTCGGGCAGCCGGTGGGCCGCGGGGTGACGGGCCAGTCGCGCGAGCGAGTCGGCGAGTTCGGCCGGGGTGGTGGCGGTCAGCGCGGTCATGTCGGGCATGAGCTGGATCCGGAAGCCGGGGTCCTCCTCGTGGGCGGCCCGCAGGAGCAGTTCGGCGCGGTCCCAGTTGCGTCCGCCGGCGGACAGCAGGTCGAGGGTGAAGCCGTCGAGTCCGGCGTCGCGTGCGGTGCGGATCTCCTGGCGCAGATGGGCCAGTTGCCAGTTCCCGGCCTCGGGCGCGACGGGCAGCGGGCGGTCGCGCAGCAGGCCTCCGTAGGCGCGGTGCTTGCCCTTCTCGCCGTGCGGGGTGAGGTAGTTGCGGGTGTAGTAGTCCCGCTCGGCGGGCTCGTTGTCCAGGGAGAGCGGGTACGGGGTGAAGTAGTGGGCGAAGACCAGCTTGCCGGAGCGCCGCAGTTCAGCGGTCGGCGGCAGGTCGAAGGGGAGCGCGGTGCTGTACGCCTTGGGCCGCTCCCCGGCCGGCTCTGCGGGGGCGTCCGCGCGGAGCACGCCCGCCGAGCCGATGCCGGCCAGGGCCACCAGCAGCAGTACCCCCAGCGCGAGTCCCGGGACCATCCGGCGGCGCCCCGGCGCCCGGTGGGGCCGGGGCCGGGCCGTCCGGCGGTGCGGCGGGCGGGACCGCGCTGAGGGCATGTCCGCCATGGGGCGTCCTTACGATCGGTCGGGGCTGCCGCGGGGTCGCGGGCTGGCAGTAGTACAACCGATCGGGGACGGTGGAACAACCACCGTCGGCCGCGTGGCGGACGGGTGGCGGGGGCCTAGCGGGTACCGCTTCCGAGGCGGTCGGTGCGGTGACTTGCGACGTAGTCGGCCAGGGTGTCGTTCCGCATCGCGGCCCACAGCCCGTCGGATTCCTTCTGGTCGAGGAGGACGACGGACTGGCCCTTGATCATGTCGGTCCGGGCGACGGGCGCGTTCATGAACACCATCTGCCCGGGGCGTACCGACCTGTTGTCCCAGAGGAGTTCGCGCAGGTCGGAGTCGCTGAGCCGGTCGTCGACGCTGACGCTGGCGGTGAGCGTGTCGAGCAGTTCGGTTGCCCGGAGCGGGTTGGTGAGGTTGCGGGTGGTCATCGTCTTGGTCAGGACGGCGCGCAGGAAGTTCTGCTGGCGGTGGGTGCGGTCGAAGTCGCCGCGGGCCAGGTTCTTCCTCTCGCGGACGTAGACGAGCGCCTGCGTGCCGTTCATGTGCCGGACCGTGCCGTCGACCCGGAGGTCGACTCCGCCGACGGCGTCGGTGAGCTTCTTGAACCCCTCCCAGTCGATGACGGCGAGATGGTCCACGCGGACGTCGGTCAGCCGCTGGACGGTGTCGATGAGCAGCGGCGGACCGCCCCAGGAGAAGGCGGCGTTGAGCTTGGCCCTGCCGTGCCCGGGGACGTCGACCCAGGAGTCGCGGGGCAGCGAGACGACATAGGCGTTGGAGTGGTCGGCCGGCAGGTGGACCAGCATCATCGTGTCGCTGCGCTGGGCTCCGTACGTCCATGACGGCGCCTTGGCGTCACGGCCGGTGGTGGGCAGGTCGGAGCGGCTGTCGACACCGACGAGGAGGAAGGTCCGGCCGCCCTTGGACGGCGCGGGTTGCTGCTCGGGCGGGACGTTGGTGGGGAAGGCGCCCGGGATGCGCTCCACGTTGCCGGTGTAGTGCTCGACCGCCCACCAGCCGGCGCCGCCGGCCATCAGGATCCCGATGCCGAGCAGCGCGAGCGCCCCCAACAGGACCCGTTTCGCGCTCACTCGACGTCTGCGCGGCGCTGTGCTTTGCGCCACAGCGGGAGCTTCCTCCTCCACCGTCGTCACATCCCCCTCCGACACGCTCACACCCCTTCCACGATGCCCTCACGTGCGTGAACTCCCTTTGAACAGACGTATCATGCGATCGGCCGTGTCCACACCGGCCCCGATGTCACGAGATGAATACGCCATCACCTTCTGAGGTCGTTCGCGTGAACTGCAGCGGGCGTGCGGGTGTTTGTCGTACTGTTCCGGCGTTGCGACGCTTGTTCGTCGATCAGGGGGATCGACGAACGTGGTGGCGAACGTCGACACGTGCCTGGGGGGTTCATGTGGCATGCCCGCACAACTGAGACCAACTCCGCCGGTGGACAGACCGGTTCACCGACCGTACTTCCGCATCCTCGTGCCAAGGCACGCTGGTACCTGGCCGTCGCGCTGACCGTCGACGTCCTCGGTGCCGGGTTGCCCACGGCGCTGATCCTCCGCGTCGAGCGGCAGCCGTACGCCTACGCCGGCGCCGTCGTCGCCGCCCTGTCCTGGGCGGGCGTACGGGCGCTGCGGCGGCGGTACGCGCGGCGCCAACTCGGCGAGTCGCGGGGCAGTCTGCCCGTGCTGCACGACTGGCTGATCCTTCTCGGTCTGCTCGCCGTGCTGCGCGCCGCCGCCGATCTGCACCACCCCGCGCTGCTCTGTCTCGCCGCGCTCGCACCGGCGCCCGTACTCACCCTGTCCTGCTCGAAACTGACGTGGCATCACCTCGTGGCGGCGCGCAAGGAGGCCCAGGTGGTCACCCGGGTCCTCGTCCTGGGCGAGCCGGTGGCCGCCGGCGACGTCGCCGAGCATCTCGCCGGACGCACCGAGCATCCGTACGTGGTGGTCGGCGTCGTGGCGATCGGCGACGGTCCGGTCCGCACCGGCGCACCGGTGGCCGCGCGGCTCGGGACGCCGATGCCCGAGGCCGCGGACGGGGACGCCGTGCTCGTCCTCGCCGCCGCCCGCGAGCTGGAGGCGGATGTCGTCCTCGTCGCGGCGTGCCCCCGCATGGCGGGCGAGCGGCTGCGCCGGCTCTCCTGGGGGCTGCACGACGCGGGTACCGAACTCGCCCTGGCCCCAGGCCTGGTGGAGTTCTCCGTCAAGCGTCTGGAGACGACGTCGGCGGCCGGTATGGCCCTGCTCCGGGTCGCGCCGCCGGTGCGCAGCGGGGTCCAGCAAGGCCTGAAGTCCCTGATGGACCGGGCGGGGGCGGCGCTCGGCCTGCTCGCCCTCTCGCCGCTGTTCCTCGCGATCGGCGCGGCGGTACGGCTCACCTCTCCGGGGCCCGTGTTCTACCGGCAGGTCCGCGTCGGCCAGGGCCGGGTCCCGTTCGTGATGTGGAAGTTCCGCACGATGTTCCTGGACGCCGACGCCCGCAAGGCGGAGCTGGCGCAGGCCAACGAGCACGACGGGCTGATGTTCAAGATGCGCCGCGATCCGCGGGTGACCCGGGTGGGGCGGCTGCTGCGCCGCACCTCACTGGACGAGCTGCCTCAGCTGATCAACGTGCTGCTCGGGTCGATGTCCCTGGTCGGGCCCCGCCCGCCGCTGCCGGAGGAGGTGGCACGGTACGGGGACGTGGAGCTGCGCAGGCTCTCCGTACGGCCCGGGATGACGGGTCTGTGGCAGATCAGCGGGCGCTCGGACCTGTCGTGGGACGAGACGGTGGAGCTCGATCTGCACTATGTCGACAACTGGTCGTTCACCAGCGATGTCGATGTCATGGCCCGTACGTTCCGCGCCGTCGTCGACGGTCGCGGAGCGTACTGACGGGCCGGGGCGTATGAGGTCAGTTCTGTTCCCGCCACCAGGCGTAGGTGGCGGCGATGCCGTCCGGCAGCGCGACGGCGGGCTTCCAGCCGAGGCCGGTGAGCCGGGACACGTCGAGCAGCTTGCGCGGGGTGCCGTCGGGCTTGCCGGTGTCCCAGGCGATCCTGCCCTGAAAGCCCGTCACCTGCGCGATGGTCTCGGCGAGTTCGCGGATGGTGAGGTCCTCGCCGCAGCCGATGTTGACGGGCTCGTCGCCGTCGTAGCCGCGCAGCAGTACGGCGCAGGCGGCGGCCAGGTCGTCGACGTGCAGGAACTCCCGGCGCGGGCTGCCGGAGCCCCAGAGCACGATCTCCTCCCGCCCTTCCTCGCGGGCCTCGTGGAAGCGGCGGATCAGCGCCGGCAGGACGTGCGAGGTCTCCAGGTCGAAGTTGTCGCCGGGGCCGTAGAGATTGGTCGGCATCGCGGAGATGTACGCGGCGCCGTACTGCTTCCGGTACGCCTGGACCTGGACGATTCCGGCGATCTTGGCGAGCGCGTAGGCCTCGTTGGTGGGCTCCAGGGGGCCCGTGAGGAGCGCGTCCTCGGTGATGGGCTGGGGGGCGAGCCGCGGGTAGATGCAGGACGATCCGAGAAAGAGCAGCCGCTCGACCCCGGCGGCGTGCGCGCCGGCGACGACGGAGAGCTGGATCCGGAGGTTCTCCTCCAGGAACTGCACGGGGTAGGTGCTGTTCGCCATGATCCCGCCGACCTTGGCGGCGGCGAGCACCACGGCGTCCGGGCGCGTCTCGGCGAGGAACGCGGCGGTCCGTGCCGCGTCGCGCAGATCGAGCTCCGCGCGGGTCCGGGTGATCACTTCGTGCCCGTCCGCGGTCAGCCGGCGGGCGATCGCGGAGCCGACGAGGCCGCGGTGGCCCGCGACGAATATCCGGGCCCGCTCGGGCAGATACGACGGTTCGATCGTCGATGGAGTCATGGCCCGGATCATGCCAGGCCATCGGTGCGCACAGCACGCCAGATCCGGATTTCTCTCCTGGATCGGCGCGAACAAGCAGGTTACGGAATATCCGCACGATACGGGTCGGCTGGGGGCCGGTCCGTCGGGGAGGGGCACCACGCATGAGCAAGACCGCACTCATCACCGGCGTCACCGGGCAGGACGGCTCGTACCTGGCCGAACTGCTGATGTCCAAGGGCTACACGGTCCATGGGCTCGTCCGCCGCTCGTCCAGCTTCAACACGGAGCGGATCGACCACATCTACCAGGATCCGCAGCAGGCGAACCGCTCGTTCGTGCTGCACCACGCGGACCTCTCGGACGGGGTGGCGCTGGTGAACCTGCTCCGCGACATCCGCCCCGACGAGGTGTACAACCTCGGCGCGCAGTCCCATGTGCGGGTCTCCTTCGACGCCCCGCTGTACACCGGCGACGTGACGGGCCTCGGCGCGCTGCGGCTCCTGGAGGCGATCCGGGCCAGCGGCATCGACACCCGGATCTACCAGGCCTCGTCCTCCGAGATGTTCGGCGCGACCCCGCCGCCGCAGAACGAGCGGACCCCGTTCCACCCGCGCAGCCCGTACGGCGCCGCCAAGGTCTTCGCCTACTGGACCACGGTCAACTACCGTGAGGCGTACGGGATGTTCGCCGTCAACGGGATCCTGTTCAACCACGAGTCGCCGCGCCGTGGAGAGACCTTCGTGACGCGCAAGGTGACCCGGGCCGTCGCCCGCATCAAGGCCGGGCTGCAGGACCGGCTGTACCTGGGCAACCTCGACGCCGTACGGGACTGGGGATACGCCCCCGAGTACGTCGACGCGATGTGGCGGATGCTCCAGCAGGACGAGCCGACCGACTACGTGGTGGCGACCGGAGTCCCGGCGACGGTACGGCAGTTCGTGGAGACCTCCTTCGCCCACGCGGGGCTCGACTGGGCGGAGCACGTGCGCTACGACCCCAAGTACGAGCGCCCAAGCGAGGTCGACGCCCTCATCGGCGACGCGAGCAAGGCCCAGGAGCTGCTTGGCTGGAAGCCCTCGGTTCAGGTGGACGAGCTGGCGCGGATCATGGTCGACGCCGATGTCCGGCTCGTCGAGGAGCAGTTGGCGGGGGCGACGGTCCGCATCGACCGCTGAGCTGCGCCTTCTCACGACCAGGCCGTCCCGGAGAGCCACCGGGACGGCCGAGCCCCGGGAGCCGCCGGGGTCGCGGAAGATACCGGATTGGTCAAGTGAGCTTCTCCGCTTGTCACTTCGTCGTACAGTTCGCATTCATCACATGGCAGTTGCACCACTTCACGCCACATTGACTGGGCTATTACGCCTGGGGGGAACATGCGTAGATCCTGGGGGCTGACCGCTGCCCTCGTCCTGACCGTCGCGGCCGGAGCGGGAGGCTCTCTGGCCCCGTCGGCCGCGGCGCTGACGCCGCCGGTGGCCTTCACCGCGGACGATCTGCCGACCTGGCAGACCAACGGTGTCGTCTGGGCTCTGGCCGAGGCGAACGACACCGTGTTCGTGGGCGGCACCTTCTCCGAGCTCCGGCCGCCGGAGGGCGGCGCCGGACTGGCGAAGGCCGCCGTCAACTTCGCGGCGATGGACGCGGCCACCGGCGCGCCCACCAGCTGCACCCTCTCCTTCACCGTCGGCAGCGGCACCGCGACCGTGCGAGCCCTCGTGGTCTCGCCGGACAAGAAGACGCTGTACGCGGGAGGTTACTTCGGTGCCGTCAACGGCACCCCGGTCTCCAGCCTCGCCGCCATCGACATCGCCACCTGCACGCCGAAGGCGGGCTTCACCCCGAGCTTCCCCGCCACCGTGCGGGCGCTCGCCGTCACCGACACCACCATCTACGCGGCCGGCGACTTCGGGACCGTCGAGGGGCAGACCCGTCAGCGGTTCGCCGCCGTCACCACCGCCGGCGCCCTGCTGCCGTTCACCGCCAACGCGGACGAGCCGGGCCGGGCCATCGAGGTCACCCCGGACGGACAGCACGTCCTGCTCGGCGGCGACTTCTTCACCGTCAACGGGGCCAACTCGCACGCGCTCGCCGTGGTCAACGCCACGACCGGCGCCGTGACCAAGGCGTACCCCAACGGCTGGATCCCGCAGAACTCCGTCGTCAAGGACATCGAGACGGACGCCACGGGCTTCTACACCGGCAACGAGGGCACGGGCGGCGGCGTCTTCGACGGCCGCATCGCCCTGAACCTCTCCGACTTCGAGCAGCGCTGGCGGGACACCTGCCTGGGCGCCACCCAGGCCGTGCGTTCCTACGAGGGCGTGCTCTACAGCGCCTCGCACGCCCACGACTGCTCCAGCGTCGGCGAGTTCCCCGACGGGCGCCGCTACCACCTGCTCGCCCAGCCGACGACGTCCGTCGGCAAGCTCGGCTGGTTCCCGGACACCAACGACGGTATCGGCGAGGGCATCGGACCGCGCGCCTTCGCCATCTCGGGCACGGGGACGACCAAGTACCTGTGGGTGGGCGGCGAGTTCACCACCACCAACGGGGCCCCGGCCCAGGGACTGACGCGCTTCGCCTCCGGCCCCGACACCGGCGCGCCGACCGTGCCCGTGGCGAGCGCCGCTGCCGTCGGCCCGGACGCGGTGCAGGTCCGCTGGCGTTCCAGCCTCGACCTGGACGACTCGAAGCTGACGTACAAGGTCTACCGCAACGGCGCCGCCACTCCGGTCGCGACCGTCCAGGGCGACTCGCTGCACTGGTCGCGCCCCCAGGTCTCCTTCAAGGACACCAACGTGACCCCGGGCCAGACCTACAGCTACCGGGTGACGGCGAGTGACGCGGACGGCAACACCAGCGCTCTGTCCGCGACCTCGACGGTGACCGTGCCGACCTCGCCCGAGCCGTACGCCTCCCGGGTGATCGCCGACGGCGCCGGGCTGTACTGGCGCTTCGACGAGTCGACCACGCCGTACGCGGCCGACTCCTCCGACGGCGGCGACAACAGCGGTCTGTACATCAACGCGCCCACGCTGCGCCAGACCCCGGGCGCGGTCAGCGGCTCGTCCACGGCCGTCGCGCTCAACGGCACGAACGAGCAGATCCACAGCGACCGCCGTCAGACCGTCACCGGCGCCTTCACCATCGAGACGTGGTTCAAGACGACCACGACCCGCGGCGGCAAGCTGATCGGCTTCGGAAGCAACACGACCCGCAACAGCGGCAACTACGACAAGCACCTGTACATGACGAACACCGGCAACGTGGTGTTCGGCGTGTACACCGGCTCCACCCGGACGCTGACCTCGCTCGGCTCGTACAACAACGGCGCCTGGCACCACGCGGTCGGCACCCAGGGCCCGGAGGGCATGCGGCTGTACGTCGACGGCAAGCTGGTCGGCTCCAACTCCGTCACCACCAACCAGCAGTACGCCGGCTTCTGGCATGTCGGAGCGGACAACCTCTCCGGCTGGCCGCTGCGTCCGACGAGTAACTTCTTCGCCGGTCAGCTGGACGAGGCCGCCGTCTACCCGTCGGCGCTCACCGGCACGCAGGTCGCCCAGCACTACAGCCTGGCCTCCGCACCGGCCGACTCGGTCACCACCGTCACCGCGACGGAGGACACGTACGCCAACGCGGGTGCGCCGGGCACCAATTACGGCGCGTCCAGCTCGCTGGCCGTCCGCGGCACGTCCGCGTACGAGTCGTACCTGCGGTTCACGCTGCCGGCCGCCCCGGCCGGCACGGTCCTCAAGAGCGCCCGGCTCGCGGTGAAGACGAGCACCATGACCGGCGCGGGCTCGGTCGACTCCCAGTCGATCGTCCCGGTCACCGGCGCGTGGACCGAGGACGGGCTGACGTACACCAACCGTCCGGCGCTCGGCTCCGAACCGATCGGGACGCTGAGCGGCGCCACGGACGGCTCTGCCGTCTACTCGGCGGCGCTGGACACCCCGGCGATCTCGGCGGCGCTCGGCGGCTCGTACAGCCTGGCGCTGACCAGCACCGGGACCGACCCGCTGTGGCTCTGGTCGTCCGAGGCGACGGCCGCGGAGGGTACTCCGCAGCTGGTGCTCACCTTCGGCGCCCCGTAACGGTCGCCGAGCCTTCCATCACCGGATGCGGGGCCCGGCCTGCCGGGCCCCGCATCCGACGTACCACGGGAGTTCCCTCATGCGTCGTCCTCTTCACCGGCGCCCCGCAGCGGCGGCGGCCGCGCTCGCCGCGCTGCTGCTCACCCTCTCCGCATGCTCCTCGGACGGCGCCGACGCGCCGCCGAAGGCCGCCACACCCACGCGGTCGGCGGCCGTGCCCGACCGGCAGGCCGAGGCGGAGCCGGCCGGCCCCACCCCCTCCGCATCCCGGGGGCCGGTCGTGCCGGACTCCGAACTCCAGCCTGTCACCGGCTCGTTCACGCAGAAGGAGAAGGAGTATCTGAGCGGCCGGGTGCCGCAGAACACGGACCCGGCGGCCGTGCTCCAGACCGGCCAGGAGTCCTGCCAGCGGCTGGAGCGCACCGCCAAGCGGGACAGGGACGCGGCCGTCGGGGCGATCGTCGCCGGAGACATCGCGGACGCCGAGGCGGTCGTGACCCATCTCTGCCCGGCGCAGAAGCCGCTGCTCGTGACGGCGAGCACGGGGTTCCCCGACGGCACGGTCAAGGAGCCGAAGGCCGGGAGCTACCGCGCGCTGACCACGAACCCCGCCTGCGCCTGGCGGGCCGTCGGCGAGGACGGCAAGATCCTCGCGTCCGGACCCGCGACCGGGTCCGAAGGGCCCGTCGTGGCGAAGATCCCGGCGGGAGCACGGGAGTTCACCTCCAGCGCCTGCTACGCCTGGCTGCCCGCGTAGCACCCGCGCGACACGACGGAGCCCGGTGCGGTCGTCCGACCGCGCCGGGCTCCGTCGTGTCGGACCGGTCAGACCCCCGCCGCCCGCTCGTAGACCCCGAGCAGGGTGTCCAGGACCGTCTCCATCGAGAAGGCCTCCGCCGCGAGCTTCCGGGCCGCCACCGACGCGGTGTCGTTCGCGCCCGGCTCCAGGAGCGCGCGCACGGCCGGGGCGATCCCCGCGGCTTCCGTGATCACCCGTCCCGCGCCGGCCTCCTCGATGTCGTGGGCGAGGCCGTTGGAGGTGGTGACGACGGCCGGGGTGCCGACCGAGAGCGACTCCAGGACGGACATGGGGAACGGTTCGTCGACCGACGGCAGGACGTAGACATGCGCCCGGCGCAGCTCCTGGAGCATCCGCTCGGACGACAGCGGCCCCGGGCGGCTCACCCTGTCGCCGACCCCCAGCTCGGCGACGAGCGCGTCGACCGCGGCCCGCTCTCCCTCGTCGGGCCCGGCCAGCACGAACGTGGCGTCGGGATGGTGGCGCAGGATCTCCGGGACGGCCGCGACGAAGTCCGTGGGACGCTTACGGGCCTGCAGCCGCGCCGCGTACAGGATCCGGGGCGGGCCGGCCGGGGCCGGGCGCGGCTCCTGCGCGGGTACGCCGTTGACCAGCCGTACGGCCTGGGTGAGCGGACCGCCGACGACCGCGTCCAGGTCCTTGCGCTCGCGCCCCGTCAGATACAGCACGGCGGAGGCGCCCCGCAGCACGCGCCGGACCGCGACCGCGTCCAGGACCTTGGCCAGCAGCTTCTCGCTCGGGTCGACCATGCCGTGCGTCTGGAGCACGAGCGGGCGGCCGGCGCGCAGGGCGGCCAGGGCGACGGGCAGGGTCACCAGGTCGCGGGCGAGATGGACATGGACGATGTCGGCGTCCCTGACCAGCGCGGACGCGCCCGCGAGCAGCGCGGGCGAGGTGATGCCGCTGAAGCCGAGCGGGAGGATCGAACGGGCCCGATAGAGCCGGGCGGGCACGCCGTCCACCTCGGTGGGCAGGGAGCCGCCCTCGAAGCCGTCGCCGAGGGCGGTCAGCCGCACCTGATGGCCTCGCCCGGCCAGTCCGCGGGAGAGGTTGACGGCCACCCTGACCGGTCCGCCGAAGGCGTGCGTGGGGCTGTGCAGCGTCACCGCGTGCAGGATCCTGAGGCCGCTCATGCCGGCACCGGGACGGGCCGGCGGCCCTCGGCCGTGTGCAGGGTGAGCTCGGGCAGGTCCTTGTGGAGCGTCGTACCGGCGGCGACGACCGCGTGGCGGCCGACGGTGACACCGGCGAGGACGGTGGCGCGGGCCGCGACCCAGGCGCCGTCCTCGACGGTGATCGGGGCGTTGCGGTAGCGGAAGTCGGCGGCCCGGTGGTCGTGACCGCCGGTGCACAGCAGCGCCTCCTGGGAGACGCAGACATGGGCGCCGAGGGTGACGGGCTCCAGATTGAGCAGCCAGGCGCCCTCGCCGATCCAGGTGTGGTCGCCGACGGTCAGCTTCCACGGCCACAGGATCCTGACCCGGTGCCGTATGAGCACGCCCTCGCCTATGGTCGCGCCGAAGGCCCGCAGCAGGGCGACCCGCAGCCGGGCCGGGCAGAACCACGCCATGAAGAGCGTGTTCATCACCGCGAACCAGAGCGCCTGCACGAGCCTGCCGCGGCCCTTGTCGTAACCGGCCAGCGTGAAGGCCGGGAGATTCCGCATGAGTTCACCCCCACCGGCGCCTCCCCAGGCGCCTGGCGTTCAGACTAACGGTTGACACGAGGTGACAGGGGGGCGTCGGTAGACTGCCGCGAAGTGATGTTCCGGGGTGGGGACTTCGACGGCTGGGGACGCCCGGGACTCCAGTCTTCCAGGGGGCGCGATGACGACCGATGTACGGGATACGGCGGCGCCACCGCGCCCGGATCCCACCGCGCCCGCACCGCTGCTCCTCGCGCCCGCGGTGTCCCCGCGCACCCTGCTCTCGCGGGCCCTGTCGATCCCGCTGGTGCTCGGCTTCACGGTGTTCCTGCCGCTGCTCGTGGCGATCCAGCCGGGCGCGGGCGTGCACGACGCCGCGTACTACCTCCAGATCGCGCTGACCATGTACGCCGGGGCGCGGCTTTCGGCCATGATCCTGACCAGCCGGCGCAAGCTGCTCCAGGGCTCGTTCTGGCTCTTCGTCTACATGGCGATGGGGGTGGCGCCGCTCGCCCAGGCCGTCCTCGGCCGGGTGCCGACGCCGGTCGTGGGGCCGCGCTCCGATCTGACGACGGCGGTGGCCCTGGTCCTGGTCGGCTGCGCCGCGTTCGACCTGGGGTCGCTGCTGGCCCGCGGCCGTCCGGGGGGCTCCGGGCGAGGCGAGGAGCGCCCGGCGCTGGTGCACCGGCGGAGGCTGTACCTGCTGGTGCTGCTCGCCTTCGCGTGCAGCGGTCTGTTCGTGGTCAAGCTCGGCGGTCCCGCGGTGTTCTTCTCCAGCCGTCAGGAGATCATCGCCGGGATCGAGGAGGCGGGCGTCTCGCAGGCCGACTCGCAGGCCGGGCAGGCGTTCCTGCGCGGCTTCGGCACGGTCCCGGCGCTCTTCGCGCTGCTGGTGTACAGCCGCTGGCTGGTGACCTCGCGACGGGCCCGGCGCCGCCCCATCGTGATCGCCGTCTTCCTGGGGCTCGTGCTGCTCAACTGCGTGGTGAACAACCCGATATCGAACCCCCGGTACTGGTTCCTCACGGTGATGTTCTCGCTGCTGTTCACGGTGTTCCCGGTGAGCGCCGCGATGTACCGGTCGGCGCTGAGTCTGGGGGTGGTGATGGCGTTGATCGTCTTCCCGTTCTCCGACCGCTTCCGGTACGACGAGAAGAACTACCGCCCGGTCGAGACGACGTCGGTCCTGGAGCCGCTGGCGCTCAAGGACTACGACCAGGTCGGCATGTTCGCCAACACCATCACGCTCGTGAACTCGGGCAGCCGGCACCGCTACGGCCGTCAGCTGGCCGGGTCCGTGCTCTTCGCGGTGCCCCGTTCGGTGTGGCCGGGCAAGCCGCGCGACACGGGGGTGATGGTCGGCCAGTGGATGGGGACGGTGAACACCAACCTCTCCTCGCCGGTCTGGGCCGAGCTCTGGATCGACTTCGGGGCCGTGGGCATGGGCGCCGGAATGATGGGGATGGGCTACGCGGCCGCGCGGGTCGACGGCAGATTCGCCCGCCGGGGCACCCGCAGGGCGCCGCCGGGCAGTCTGATCTCGCTGGTGGTGCCGCTGGTGGCGGGCTACTCCTTCATCCTGCTGCGCGGCCCGCTGCTCCAGGCCTCGGGCCGGGTCGCGATCGCGCTGATCTGCATCGCCCTGGTCACCACCTGGCGTCAGGACGAGGGCGCGGTGCTGCGCTGACCGTCCTGCCTCGGCGTGGTGGGCTGGGGGCGGGTGCGGGCCACACGGGTCCAGGCGGCGACGGCCTTCAGCGCGGAGCCGGCGGCCAGGCCCCAGGCGACGCCGACGGCGCCACCGAGGAGATAACCGCCACCGAGCATGAGGGCGACCGAGAGCAGCGAGAAGACCACCTGCACGGAGAGCGTGGCGCGCGGCCTGAGGACGCGCAGGGTGACCAGGGCGCAGGTGCCCGCCGCCATCACCGCGTACTGGCTGCCGGTGGCGGGCAGCAGCTCGGCGGCGGACTGCCAGGTGGCGCCCAGGAGTTGGCGGCCCACGTGGTCCGGCAGGGCGTACAGGACAGCGGCCCAGCCGAGCGCGACGAGGGCGAGGACGGCGGCGAGCAGGGCGGCGGCCCGTACGGTGGCGCGGCGGGAGCCGGCCCTGCCGAGCAGCGGCGGGCCGAACGCGTTGACCGAGGTGAGGAGTGTGTTGAGCGGGCCGAAGAGGGTGGTCGCGCCGCGCAGCGCGCCGACGACGAGGGGGCTCGCGAGGAGGCCGAGCGCGAGGACGGCGAGCTGGCTGGAGGCGTTGCCGACGGCGAACTCGACGGCGAAGCGCCGGCCGAGGTGGCCCTTGCGCAGATAGCGGCGAGGGGTGCCCGGCCGGTTGCGCACGAACGGGTACAGCAGGGCGAGCCCGAGGAGGGCGGCGGGCAGCGCCGACAGGCCCCACACGAGGACGAGCCGGGCCGGTGAGCTGCCGTGCGGCTGGAGCAGCAGCGCCGGCACGGCGCCGGCGAGCCGGAGCAGGTCGGCGGCGAGCGCCCGGTGGGGCTGCCGCAGCGCGGAGAAGGCGTAGCGCAGGCCGTCCTGGACGAGGACGACCGGGAGGACGGCGCCGAGGGCGAGCACCGCGAGTCCGGCGGCACCGCCGATGACGGCGCCGGCGGCGAGCAGCAGCACCCCGGCGGCCGCCGAGGCGGCGGCGGTGAAGGTGACGGCGGACCGGGCGGCCGCGCCGACCTCGTGCTCCTCGCCCTTCTCCAGGACGACGCTCTGCCCGACGTACGCGGCGCTCAGGCCGAGGAGCACGGTGAAGACGATGTACACCATGGAGAAGGCGGCGAAGCCGTCCGCGCTGGACGTCCTCGCGGCGATCACCAGGACGGCGATGTTGGTGAGGCTGGACGCCGCCTGGTCCAGGACCGAGGCGGCGACCGCGGCGGCACGTCTCAACGGTCGCCCGCGCGGATGTCGCCGGTCCGCAGGTCCTCGGCGCGCAGCGAGCGCAGGGCGACGGTGTCGGAGCCGTCGCCGAGGGTGATCTCCTCGGGCTCGGCGGCGAACTCCTCGCTCCCGGAGGGCGCGGCGGGCGACGCGGGGGGCCCGGGCGGCTCGTGGCGACCCCGGCCGCCGGACCCTCGGCGGCCTCCCGGCTGCTTGACGGCGCGGCGGCGCCGGCCCGGGGTGTGCACGACGGCACCGAGGACCGTTCCGCCCGCGCCCGCGATGAGTTCGCGGATGCGCTGGAGGTCCGTACGGTGGACGCTGCGCGGGTCGCAGACCACGAGGACGCCGTCGACGCGGTCGACGAGGGCGAGCGCGTCCGCGTAGTTGAGGACGGGCGGGGCGAGGACGACGACGGTGGCGTTGGGCGAGTCGGCCTCGGCGATGAGGCGGGAGACCCTGGGCGCGGTCAGGGCGCGTGCGACGTTGCGCACCCGCTCGCCCGGCACCAGGCCGAAGGATCCCGACTCACCCGCGTCGACGGAGAGTTGGCGCCTGCTGGGCCAGCCGTTCTCGTCCGCCTCCACCGGGCTGCTCCACCGGGGCGCGGCCGCCGCGTGGGCGCGCAGCCGCCCGGCGAGCGTGGGGGTGCGCAGGTCCGCCTCGATGAGCAGCACGTCCTTGCCGGTCTCGGCGAAGGAGGCGGCCAGGTGGGAGGCGACGGCCACGGCCGCCTCGTTGGAGCCGCGCGGGGCGACGACGAGAAGCCGCCTGCGGTCGGCGAACCGCTGGTCGTAGGCGAGCCGGAAGGCGACCGAGCGGTACTCCTCGGCGACGCGGGCGTCGGTGTGGTCGTCGGCGAGCAGGACGTCGGTGGCGCCGCGCGGCAGGGTGCCGAGGACGGGGGCGCGCACGGCGCGGGCGACGTCGCCGGAGGAGCGCGGCGCGGGGTCGAAGACGAGCCGGACCCAGGCGGCGAGCAGGCCGAGGGCCACGCCGACGAGGGCGCCGAGGCCGAGGCTCATGGGGAGCCCGGGGCCGTCGGAGTAGCCGGGGGCGGTGGCGGTGCGGATGACGGTGCCGGCCGACATGTCGAGGGACTTGAGCTGGCTGATCCGGGCGTCGAGTTCGTTGATGCGGTTGAGCAGGTTGGTCTTGACGCCGTACTCGGCGTCGCGGGCCGCCCCGTCGGGCATCCGGTCGACTTCCTTGGTCTTCTGGTCGTGCTTCCTCGCGACCTCGTCGAGCTGCTTCTGCTGGCCTTCCAGCATGGTGGCCCGTACGTCGGTCCACTGCTTCCTGCGCAGGTCGAGGTAGGCCTGGGTGACCGCGTTGGCCCGGTCGGCGGCGGCCTGGGGCGAGTCGGCGGTGTAGGTGAACTGGAGGACCTGGCTCTGGGGCGGGTTGGTGACCTGGAGGTCCTTCTGGAGCTTGCCGACGGTGCCGGTCCAGCCGAGCTTCCTGGCGGCCTGCTCGGCGACGCTGGTGCTGAGCGCGGTCTGCCGCTCGGAGCCCATGTTGAGCGTCTTGTCCTGCGAAATGCTGGGGTTGAAGGGGTCGTTGACGGGGGCGCGCAGGACGACCTGGCTGGTGGCGACGTACGTGTCCGCGTTGGACATCCCGAACCAGACGCCGCCGAGCAGGCCGATCCCGATGCCGGCGCCGATGATCACGCGGTAGCGCAGGAGCTGGCGGAACTGGTCGCGCAGCAGCTCCGGTTCGTCGTCCTCCACCGCGGAGACGTGCGTGTGTGTCACGTGCTCGGACCCCCCAGAGCCTCGTCGATCAGTGCGTCGATCCGGGCGAGTCCGGCCGCCCGGGTCAGATGGGCCTCGACGTGCCGGGGCCCCTGGGCGCCGAGCGCGTCGGCGGCCGCCGGATCGTCGCCGAGTCTACGGATCTCGGTGAGCAGCGCGTCGGGGTCTTCCGGCGGTACGAGGACGCCGGCGCCCGAGCGCCGCACTTCGAGGGCGGTGCCGCCCTCGGCGGCGACGGAGGCGACGACCGGGCGGCCGGCGGCGAAGTACGAGGTCAGCTTGGACGGCACGCTCATGTCGAGGACCGAGGCCCGCTGGGTGACGGCGAGGACGTCCGCCGCGGCGAGGGTGTCGGGGAACTCGTCGTCGCCGACGGGCTCCATGAAGTCCAGGTTGGGGATACCCGTCCCCAACTCCCGTAGATGTGCGCGCTGGTTGCCGTCGCCGAGGAGCACGATCCGGATCTTGGGGTCGCGCCGGGCCGCCTCGACCAGGACCTCGAGTCCCTGCTTGAGTCCCATGTTCCCCGAGTGCAGGACGACGGTCTCGCCCTCGCCCCAGCCGAGCCGCGCGCGGGTCTCGGCGCGGGGCGCCGAAGGGCTCGGTACGTGGGACCAGTTGGGGACGAGCCGGATGCGGCCGCGGTCGACGCCCATGGCGGCGACCTTGTCGACGAAGGTCTCGTGGATGACGCCGACGAGCGCGGCTCTGCGCAGGGCGTACGTCTCTGCGCGGGCGGCGAGCGCGGCGGCGCGGTCCCCGCCGCGGATGCCGCTCTGCGCGGCCGCGGCGCCCATCAGGTCCTGGACGACGGGGACGTAGGGAACGCTCCAACGGGCGGCGAGGCGGGCGCCGATGATGCCGCCGGCGAGGCTGGGCATCTGGGCGAGGACGGCGTGGGGCCGGGCCATGGAGGGCGGTGCGACGAGGCCGTGGGCGAGCACGCTCGCCTCGAACGCGGCGCGCTTGAGGGCGGTTTGGCGGGGCGGCACGGTGTGGCGTCTGCGGTGCACGACGACTCCGGCGCGCTCCTCGGTGCGGCGCCAGACCTTCGCGTAGGCCGGGTCGAGGGACCAGGAGGGGTAGTGCGGCATGCCGGCGAGGACATGGGTCTCGTGGCCGCGCGCCGCCCAGTGTTCGGCGATCTGGGTCGCGTAGGGGCCTATTCCGGCGTGTTCCGGCGCGTAGTTGGTGGACACCATCAGCAGGCGCCGCCGTATGACCGCCGTACCGTTGCCGCCGTCCCCTGCCGCCACTTCTCCCACGCGACCGTCCCTCTCCCCCGTACGTGACCCCGCCCTCACCCTAGTCGTTCACCCCTTCTCAACGGAACGTGCACGCTATCGTCGGAAACTCCTTCGCGCTGGGGAGCGCGAACGCACCTGGGGGGTTTCAACTCATGACCGCAGGAAGGCCGTACCGGGTCGGCTATGCGCCGGGAGCCTACGACCTCTTTCACATCGGGCATCTCAACATCCTTCGGCACGCCCGCAGTCAGTGCGACTACCTGGTGGCGGGTGTGGTCTCCGACGAGATGGCGGAGCTCGCCAAGGGCCGCCTCCCGGTGATTCCGCTGGTCGAGCGGCTGGAGATCGTGCGCAACGTGAAGTACGTCGACGCGGCCTTCGTGGAGACCGTGCCGGACAAGCTGGAGACCTGGAAGCAGGTCCGGTTCGACGTGCTGTTCAAGGGGGACGACTGGCGGGGGACGCCCAAGGGGGACCGGCTGGAGCGGGACTTCGCGGGGGTAGGGGTCGAGATCGTCTACTTCCCGTACACCGTGCACACCTCCAGTACCCAACTCCGGCGTGCGCTCGACCTCCTGACACAGGAGGCCGAGCCGAGGTCCGGGGTCAGCGACGGACTGCGCTGAGTTCGCGGAACCACTTGGTGAGGAAGGCCAGGAGGAACAGCGCGCTCGCGGCGCCGAGCGCGCTGTAGGCCCAGCGGAACGCGGAGCCGCCGCCGTACAGCAGGAAGACCAGGCAGAAGACACCGTGGTCGACGGGGAGCAGGGCCACCGCGCGCAGGGTGGAGGGCGTGGGGGCCGGGGTGCCAGGGGCCGGTCGGGGCTTGAGCTTCTCGGTGAGGAGCCCGCCGAAGAAGGTGACGACGGCGGCGAGCTGGAATCCGAGGGGGACGAGGAGCCAGCCGTCCGTGGCCGTGCCGAAGTGCCCCGGGTGCCGGTAGAAGGCGATCAGGACGGCGATGTGCAGGGCGGTGATCTTCGCGCAGTCCACGACGTGGTCGAGCCACTCCCCCGCCGGGCTGCCGCCGCCGCGCAGGCGGGCGAGCTGACCGTCGGCGGAGTCGAAGGCGAAGCCGACGGCGAGTCCGAGCCAGATCAGCAGACCGAGCGTCCAGGACGGCGTTCCGAGGGCCGCCCCCGCGACGGCGGCGAAGCTGAACGCCGCGCTGATCACTGTTACTTGATTGGGTGTCAGCCCGGCGGCGTACGAGCCGGCCGCGAGGTAGCGCCCCACGGGGCGGTTGACGAAGCGGGAGTAGAGCGAGACTCCCTTCGCGGACTTCTGGGCGGACCTCAGCTCGTTCAGCGCGGTCGCGATCGTTCCCACGAACCCCCCCGGGTCATGATGCCGGACGCCGTACATCTGTACGTGATGCGCACATCATGGCAGTAGCGGGGGGTCTGGGGTGACTCAGCCGGCCACGCGCTCGATCCAGGCGGTGAGTTCGGCCACGACCTCGTCCCTGTTCGTCTCGTTGAGCACCTCGTGCCGGGCGCCGTCGTAGGTGCGGTATGTGACGTCGGTGAGGCCGGCCGCGCGGTAGCGGGAGACCAGCAGGTCGGAGAGGGTGAGTCCGGCGTTGAGCGGGTCGCGGTCGCCGACGAGGACGTAGAGCGGGAGCGTCGCCGGGATGCCCTCGGGGGCGGCGAGCCTCGCGGCCGCGGCGCCCATGTCCGTCATCCCCCGGTCGTCGGCGGCGAATCCGCAGAGCGGGTCGGCGAGATAGGCGTCGACCTGCTTCTCGTCGCGGCTGAGCCAGTCGGCCTCGGTGCGGACCGGCTCGAAGGCGGCGTTGAAGGCGTCGAAGACACCCGCGTCCTCGATGCCCGACTCCTGGGCCCGCTGGGCGGCCTCCAGAAGTGCGACGACCAGCTGGTCGACGGCGGTGGTGCCGGAGAGGGCGACGCCGTCGACGAGTTCGGCGTGGTCGAGGAGGAACTGCTGGGCGGCGAACGAGCCCATGCTGTGCCCGAACAGGATCACCGGCGCGCCGGGGTGGCGTTCGCGAGCGGTCCGGGTGAGCGTGGCGAGGTCCTCGACGAGCAGGTTCCAGCCGTTGTCGCCGAGGTGACCGGGGCCCGCGTGCATGGACAGGCCGTGACCCCGGTGGTCGCCCGCGTACACGGCGAAACCGAGTCCGGCGAGGTGTTCGGCGAGCGGGGCGTAGCGGGCGGCGTGCTCCCCCATGCCGTGGGAGATCTGGACGACACCGCGGGGCTGCCCCGCGGGAAGCCACTCGTGGACGTGGATCTCGACACCGTCCTGCGAGGTGAAGGTGAACATCGTCGACTCCTGCGGCCGGGCCCGCGGTCCCGACCCGAGGGCATCGGCCGCCACCGTAACGACGGTCGGCATTGCCGAACAGCGGAGGGGGTGGTGATCCGGGTCTCACCGGGGGCGGCCATGGCGGGGCCGCCCCCGGGGGGTCTACGCGTCCACCGGGTCGGCGTGACGGTTCTCCTTGAGGGTGATCCGGCCCTTGCGGATGGTCGCCAGGCGCGGGGCGCGGCGGGCGATGGCGCTGTCGTGGGTGACCATCACGAAGGTCAGCCCATGCTCCTTCCACAGGCCTTCGAGCAACTCCACGATCTCGTCGCGCATCGACTCGTCGAGGTTGCCGGTCGGCTCGTCGGCGAGGAGTACCTTGGGCCGCTTCACCAGGGCGCGCGCGATCGCGACGCGCTGCTGCTGGCCGCCGGAGAGCTCCGAGGGCAGGTGCCCGCGCCGCTCGCCGAGGCCGACGGACTCCAGCGCCTCGGCGGCGCGCGAACGGCGCTCGGCGGCCTTCACGCCGAGCGGCACGAGCGCGGTCTCCACGTTCTCCTGGGCGGTGAGCGTGGGGATGAGGTTGAAGCTCTGGAAGACGAAGCCGATGTTCTGGCTGCGTACGGTCGTCAGCCTGCTCTCCGAGAGTTTCGCCAGGTCGACGCCGTCGAGCATGACGCTGCCCGAGGTGGGCCGGTCCAGGCCGCCGAGCATCTGCAGCAGCGTGGACTTGCCGCCGCCGGTGGGGCCTTGGATGACCAGACGGTCGCCCTGGCTGAGGGTGAGGTCGATCCCGGCGAGCGCGTCGACTCTCTCCTGGCCCCTGCGGTACTGCTTGGTGACGCCGGTGAGTTCGTACATGGGGGTGCAACTCCTGTGGTACGGGAAGGGGTTCGGGTTACTCGACGCGGCGCAGCGCGTCCGCCGGGCGCAGGCGCGAGGCGCGCCAGGCGCCGAAGCCACCGGCGACGAGCCCGCCGCCGAGGGCGAGGACCACGGCGAGGCCGACGGTGGTCACGCTCACGGGCGCGGTCAGGGCGATGTCCAGGGAGTTGCCGCCGGCGCCGCCCGTGCGGACGGAGGCCAGGCCGGGTCCCCCGAGCATCCGGCCGCCGCCGGGGCCGCCGCCCGTCAGGGCGCCGGCGCCGAGTTCGGCGGTGAGGGTGGGGCTGATGGCGGTCACGAGGTAGGCGCCGCCGAGGCCCACGGCGATGCCGAGCGCGCCGCCGATCACGCCGTTGACGAGTGCCTCGCCCATGACCTGCCGGGTGACCCGGCCGCTCTTCCAGCCCAGCGCCTTGAGCGTGCCGAACTCGCGCACGCGGCGGCTGACCGCGGAGGAGGTGAGCAGCCCGGCGACGAGGACGGCCGCGACGAGGACGGCGTACGAGAGCCACTTGCCCACGTTGGTGGCGAGGTTGGCGGCCGTGTCGAGCGAGCCGGAGACGGTCTCGGCGAGATCGGCGGAGGTGGTGACCGTGGTGCCGGCGACGTTCTTCTGGATGGCGCTCTTGACGCTCTCGATCCTGGTCGAGTCGGCGGCCTTCACATAGACGGTGGTGATCTTGTCCTTGGAGTCGGACAGGGTCTGCGCCTGCTTCAGCGGGAGATAGACCTGCGCGGCGGGCTGCCCGCTGTCGGCGGTGGCGATGCCGATGATCTCGAACGTCACGCCCTTGACCGTGAGGGTCTTGCCGACGGCGAGGCCCTCCTGCTTGGCGTAGGCGCTGTCCACGACGACGACCTTGGCGTCGGTCTCGGAGGTCGTGAAGGTGCGGCCCTGGGTGATGGCCGAGGTCGTGAGGGGGCCGAGGTCGGGGGCGGTGACGTCGGTGCCGTAGAGCGTGAAGGAGTTGACGTCGAACGCGGCGCCACCGCCGGTGACGGTGTCACTCTTGCCGGAGCCGGAACCGGAACCGGAGCCGCCACCCGGGCCACCGGGCTGGGCGGGCGCGGCCTGGCCGCGCTGGATCTCGCCGCGCTTGAACTCGCCGTCGATCTTGAGGTTGGTGAGGCTGAGGCCGCCGACGGCCTGGGCGACGCCGTCCTGCTCGGCGACGGTGGTGACGGTGGACGCGGGCAGGGTCTGGAAGCCCTGGACCATCAGTCGGTCGCTGCTCTGCTCCTCACCGTCCCCCTTGGCGTCGAACTCGAACCGGGGCCGCTGTGCCTGCTCGCCCGCCTTGGGTTCCTCACGGGCCTTGGTGACGGTGAGATCGGTGCCGAGGCCGTAGAGGGACTCGAGGACCTGCGTCTGTGCCTGCTTCATGCCGGAGGCCACGGAGTTGACGACGATGACCAGCGCGATCCCGAGCGCGAGCCCGGAGGCGACGACGAGCGCCGCCTTTCTGCGACGGCGCAGCTCGCGCCGGAGGTAGGTGAAGAACATGGGCGCGAAGTTAGGCGCGCGTGGTGATGGCCGGATAAGGCCCACGTGAGAGTGGGATGAGAGTCCGGGAGGCCGGGTGACGGAGCGTCTGGGGTGGGGGCGCAGAGGCGGTGTTCCTGGCTCGGCGACGGCACCGCGGGCGCGGGCTCGATGGCCGCGGCTCGCGACGGCGGCCAGGCGCGGCCGCGCTGGGGGCTGCTGACGCGGACGACGGCCAGGCGCGGCGGCTCCAAGCGGTGGCGACTCGGCGGCTGACTTGACGGCGCCAAGGCAACGGCCTGCTCGGCAACCGCACCGCGGGTCGGTCGCCGACGCTCGGCGGCGCCGGCAGGGCGGGGCCGGCGCGGCGCTGCTGACTCGGGCCAGGCGCAGCCGCTCGGCGGCTGCAAGCGGCAGCCGGTCGCTCGGCGGGGTGGCAGGGCACAGCCGGTCGGCACTGCTGACTCGGCGCTGCTGACTCGGCAGCGGCCAGGCTCAGCCGGCTCGGCGACTGCAAGCGGCAGCCGGTCGCTCGGCGAGGTGGCAGGGCACAGCCGGTCGGCACTGCTGACTCAGTGGGGCCAAGCGCGGCCGGCTCGGCAGCCGGTCGCTCGGCGCGGCCGGTCGGTGGCCGCAAGTCGGGGGCGGTGGCTCGGGCGCCTGCCGGTGGGGGCTCAGGAGGCGTACGCGAGGGGGTCCGTCAGGACCTGGCGGATGACGACGGCTGCCGCGCCGCGGGCCGCGTCCGTCGAGGTGGAGGCCGCGCGCAGGCGGTTGGCGGAGAGGGTCCAGAGGCCGGAGACCACGCGGCGGGCGAGTTCGGCGTCGACGGCCGGGCCCAGCCGGGGCATCAGACGGGGGTAGATCCCGCCGAGGACGACCACCTCGGGATCGAGCAGGTTCACCGCGCCGGAGAGCGCGTACCCGAGCATCCGCCCGGCCTCCTCGACGGCGGCCACCGCCCGCGGCTCACCCGCCTCCACGCGGCGGGCCAGCTCCTCGACGCCGCCCGGGCCCGTCACCCCCTCCTCCAGGCCCGCCGCGCGCAGCAGCGCCGACTGGCCCGCGTACTGCTCCAGGCAGCCGCGCGAGCCGCAGCGGCACAGCGGCCCGTTCGCGTCCACGGCCATGTGGCCGATCTCGCCGGCGAAGCCGTGCGCGCCGCGCAGCAGTTCACCGTTGACCACGATCGCGCCACCGACGCCGATCTCGCCCGTGAGGTGGAGGAAGCTGCGTACGTCGCCCAGGGCGCCGAACCACAGCTCCGCCAGCGCCGCGACGTTCGCCTCGTTGTCCGAGGCGACCGGCAGCTCGGACCGGCCGGGGCGCAGCGCGGTGAGCGCGGCGGCGAAGAGCCGGTCGGCCTCGACCCGGTTCCAGCCGAGGTTCGGGGCCTGGTGGACGGTCCCGGCCGAGACCAGACCGGGCAGGGCGAGCCGTACGCCCGCCGCGCGCAGGTCCCGTTCCGCCGCGCGTCCGAGCACGCTCGCCGCGATCCGGGCCGCGCGCCCCAGGACCTCGGCGGCGGCCGCGCGGTTGTCGAGGGGCTCGGTGACCCGGACGCGGTCGGTTCCCGCGAGGTCCACGACGCACACGGACACGTAGTCGACGTTGATCTCGACGCCGATCCCGGCCGGGCCGGTGTCGGCGGCCTTCAGGACCGTTCCGGGCCGTCCCGCCTGCCCGCTGAAGGTCTTGCCCGACTCGACCAGGAAGCCCTGGTCCAGGAGCTGTTCGACCAGCGAGGAGACGGCGGCGCGGGTCAGTCCGACGTGCGCGGCGACCGACGCCCGGGTCGTCTCGCCGGCCTCGTGGACGGTCCGCAGGACGAGGCTGAGGTTGTGCCGCCGCACGCTCGCCTTGTCGGCCTTGGGTTCCACCGGGTGCGCACCCCCGGTCCGCGGAGTCTTCGTCATCGTGGGCCGAGCCTAATCCCCCTGATCTGCCCGCTCCCCTCGGCTGCGCCCCCCATCACGAAAACAGTTCAACCACCGAACTCTTTCCGCTACTCTCTGCGCCATGCCCCTTCCGCGCGACTACAGCGGTCAGACCTGCGCCCTCGCCCGCTCGATGGAGATCATCGGCGAGCGCTGGACCCTGCTGATCGTGCGCGACGCTTTCTACGGGGTGCGCCGCTTCGGCGAGTTCGCCGTCCATCTGGGCCTCCCCCGGGCCGTCCTCACCGACCGGCTCAGCACCCTCACCCAGGCCGGTGTCCTCGAACGCCTCCCCGACACCGGACGCCGCGAGGTCTACGGGCTGACCCCCAAGGGCGTCGCCCTCTGGCCCGCCGTCCGGGCGCTCACCTCCTGGGGCGAGGAGTTCTACGCGGCGGGCGGCGGCCCACGCCGTGTGTTCCGCCACGCCACGGACGACGCCCCGATCGCCGGGGACGGCCGCTGCACCGGCTGCGGCGCCCCGGTCCCGGTCGGCGACATCCTGGTGACCCCCGGCCCCGGGCTCGCTCCCGTGGCCGAGGACGCCGACCCGGTGACGGCGGCCCTCGCCCGCCCGCACCGCCTGCTCCAGCCCTTGCTCACCCCATCGCGTACAGCACGCTCCACGAGAGGTCCACACTCATGAAGATCCTGGTCGTCGGCGCCGGAGCCACAGGAGGCTATTTCGGAGCCCTCCTGGCCCGTTCCGGACAGGACGTCACCTTCCTGGTCCGTCCGCGGCGCGCCGAGGTGCTGCGCGAGCGCGGTCTGCGCGTCACCGGCCGGGGCGAGGAGTGGTCCCTGGAGCCCCGGCTGCTCACGGCCGACGCGCTGACCACTCCGTACGACCTCGTCCTCCTCTCGGTGAAGGCCACCGCGCTCGAGCAGGCGATCGAGGACATAGGCCCGGCCGTCGGGCCGGACACGGCGATCGTGCCGCTGCTCAACGGGCTCGCCCACATGGACGCCCTCAACGCCCGCTTCGGCTCCGGGTCCGTCCTCGGCGGAGTCGCCAAGGTGGTCACCACCCTCGGCGACGAAGGGGACATCGTCCGCCTCGCGCCGATCGCCCACCTCACGATCGGCGAGCAGGACGGGTCGCGCTCGCCCCGAGTGGAGAAGATCCGGGCGGTGTTGAGCGAGGCCGGCATCGACGCCCTGGTGCCCGAGGACGTGCTGACCTCGATGTGGCACAAGTGGGTCTTCATCACCACCTTCGGCGCGGTGACCAGCCTGATGCGCGGGACGGTCGGAGAGGTCAACGCCGTACCGGGCGGCGCGGACCTGGGCCCTGCCGTTCTGGCGGAGGCGGCGGCGGTGTCGGCCGCGGCGGGCCGTCCCGTACCGGAGTCCGAGCGGACGACGACGCTGGACATCGTGACCGCCACCGGTTCTTCGATGGTCCCGTCCCTGTACCGGGACCTGGTGGCCGGACGCCCGACCGAGGTCGAGCACCTCTTCGGCGATCTGGTGGCCCGGGCCCGCGCCCTGGAGGTGCCGACCCCCCTCCTCGATCTGGCGACCCTCCACCTGCGCGTGCACCAGGAGCGGGTCCTGGCCGCCGCCCGCGGTTAGCGCCGCCGCGGCCGTCGGGGTGCGGATGACGCCGCGTCAGACGCCGTGGAGGGCCTTGCGGAGTGCGTCCACGCCCACGGCGACACGGGCCGGGTCGAGGCCGTGCGCGGCGCCCTCGCGCCCGATCCACTGGGCCACCAGGTAGTTCTGCTCGATCGCCACCGGGTAGCGGGCCTCGGGCGACAGGTCGTACTCGGGGAAGACGACGGCCGCGCGGGCACCGACGGCCAGCTCGCGCACCAGACGGTCGTGGGTGTGGGCGTTGCCGAACACCCAGCCGGCGCCGTGGAGGTAGACGAGGACGGGCAGGGGGCCGCCCTCGTGTCCCGCCGGGCGGACGATCCGCGCCCGGACGCTGCCGGTCGGGCCGCCCTCGACGGTCACCCACTCCTCGTCGACCTCCGGCTTCGCGACCGCGCCGGACTGGAGCTCGTCCACGGCCTTGCGGCCGTCGTTCACCGGCATCTCGTACAGGAACGGCGGCCCGGCCGTCGCCGCGGCGAGCTCCGCCGCGGCCGGCTCCAGCACGGGCCGGTTCCTGCTCTGGTCGTCCGACATCACGGACCGCCTCTCCTCGTACGTGCCCCGGGCAGCGAGACGGCCTCACCGCCGGTGTTCACCATGCGACCAGATCCATCGACGGTTTGCAGAGCCAGGGCGTGAACGTCACGGGCTCACCGCTCAGCTTCAGCGGTACGGCCCGGTGACCGATCGAATGCCCGAGGGACTCCACCGCCCCTTGTGCGATCACTTTCAGTAATATGGTCATGATGACGAGTGACTGACGTCTGGGATCGAAGGGTGGACCACGCGTATGGCGGTGCCGTCGGACACCCCCGCGAACGCCGCCGAACCTCCCCTGTCGCCGGTGAATTCACACAATGACTGGGACCCGCTGGAGGAGATCATCGTCGGGCGCCTCGAAGGTGCGACGATCCCCGGCGATCATCCGGTCGTGGCCTGCAACATGCCGCCCTGGGCCGCCCGGATGCAGGGGGTTGCCGGCGGATTCAGATATCCGCGCAGGCTGGTCGAGCGCGCGCAGGAGGAGCTCGATCAGTTCATCGCTCTGCTGGAGTCCCTGGACATCACGGTCAGGCGTCCCGACGCGGTCGACCACAGGCGTCGTTTCGCCACCCCGCACTGGTCGTCGCGCGGTTTCTGCAACGCCTGCCCACGCGACAGCATGCTCGTGGTCGGCGACGAGATCATCGAGACACCGATGGCGTGGCCGTGCCGATATTTCGAGACCCATTCCTATCGCGAGATCCTGAAGGACTATTTCCTACGGGGCGCGCGCTGGACATCGGCGCCGAAGCCGCAGCTCACCGACGCGCTTTTCGACGCGGATTTCCGGATACCCGAAGTCGGCGAGCCCATGCGGTACATCCTCACCGAGTTCGAGCCGGTGTTCGACGCGGCGGATTTCATGCGCGCGGGACGCGACCTTTTCGTCACGCGGGGAAATGTCACCAACCGCATGGGCATCGCGTGGCTGCGCCGCCATCTCGGACCGGGCTATCGCATCCACGAGATCGAGAGCCGCTGCCGTACGCCCATGCACATCGATACGACGTTCCTCGTGCTCGCGCCCGGCAAGGCACTGGTCAACCCGGAATACATCGACGTCGACCGCCTGCCCGACGTCCTGAGCTCGTGGGACATCCTGATCGCCCCCGAGCCCAACCCGATCGACGAGCACCTGCTCAGGATCACCTCGATGTGCGGCAAATGGCTCAACATGAACGTCCTCATGGTCGACGAGACCCGGGTCATCGCCGAGCGGCACCACACCGACACCCTGCGCGCGCTCGAACGCTGGGGATTCGAGCCGATCCCCTGCGACCTTCTGCACTACGCGCCGTTCGGCGGCTCGTTCCACTGCGCGACCCTCGACATCCGGCGTCGGGGCACGCTGGAATCGTATGTCGACTGATCGGCCCCCTGAGCGTGAGGCGGAGGTTCAGCCATCTGCCGCAGCACGTCGACCCGGTGGTGTCCGGCCGTGTGACCGAACGGCCGTGTTGACGTGCGGGCAGGGAGGGCGCGGGAGCAGGATGGTGCGCGGCTCCCCACTCTTCCGGCTCCGACAGGAGACACTCCCGTGCTCGAACGCAAGCAGCGCAAGACCCGGACCGAGATCACCTTCGTGCTCCCCGCCGACACCCCTCCCGGGCCGGTCAGTGTCGTGGGTGACTTCAACGGCTGGGACCCCTACGCCCACCCCCTCCGCGCCCGGCAGGACGCCATGCGGGCCGTCACCGTCACGCTGCCCCGCAAGAGCAGCCACTCCTTCCGCTATCTGGCGGCCGGCGACTACTGGTTCAACGACGAGTCCGCCGACGGCCAGGACGGCCCCAACAGCAGGGTGAACACCTGAGACCCCGACGCCATGGCACGCAGCGAAAGGGAGGGCCCTGACGTGGTCCGGATGGCCGCGGAGGTCTTCGGCGCGCCGTGCTGGCTGAGTCTGATGGCGCGTGACCTCCACGCCGCACAGGAGTTCTACCGCGCTGTGCTCGGCTGGACCTTCACGACCAGCAGCCTCGGGCGGGGGTTCTCCGTCGCCGAGCTGGACGGCGTGCCCGTCGCGGGGATCGACGCCGTGGCCGGCGAGTTCGCCGTACCCGTGGCGTGGACGGTGTACTTCGCCGTCGACGACGCGGACGCCGCCGTGGCGCGCATTCGCGCCCACGGCGGCACCGTGGGCGTCGGCCCTGTCGCGTATCCGCCCACCGGCCGCGCGGCGCTCGCCACCGACCTCGAGGGCGCCGCTTTCGGGGTCTGGGAGGGTCGCGTCCTGTCCACCTGGCACATCGGTGAGGGTGAGGCGCCCGCGTGGCTCGAGCTGCAGACCAGGAACGCGTTCGACGCCGCGTTCTTCTACGGCAAGGTGCTCAAGTGGGCTGACGACGGGAGCCCCGGCTGCTGCGAGGTCTCGTACGAGGAGGATCAGGTCGTTCTGCGGCACGAGGGCCAGGCGGTGGCACGGCTGAACAGCGGCCCGGTCGACAGCGGGTCCCCCGCCCCGCAGTCACGGCCCCGCTGGCTGGTCCACTTCAAGGTCCCCGACCTGGAGGCCGCCAGGGCCGCGGTCGTCGAGCACGGCGGCGGCATCGTCACGGACGACGTCCAGGTGGTGGCGCGGGATCCGGAGGGCGGTCTGTTCGCCCTCGACGAGTTGCCGGCCGTCGGGTGGCCGGTCGTCCCCTGACGCCTCAGCGCGGCCTGCGGCCTCAGGGGGGCGACGTGCCGCCTCCCTCACCCCGTACGGGGAGGAAGGCGATGCACTCGGCGTCGATCTGATCGGCCACATCGCTCAGCACTCCGGCCAGGGCCAGCACGGTCCCGGGGTCGAGGTCCGTCTCGCCCGCGTCCGTCGACGCCAGCCATCCGGCGGCGAGTCGCCGCAGAAGACCCGTGACCCGGTCGGCCGGGATGAGCAGGGGACCGCCCGCGAGGGAGACGAGGGGTATCGACGCGTTCATCGTGAACCGACCTCCGCGGAACGGACTACGACGGGCCGTGCTCCGTGGTTTTCGTGGCTTCCGTGGCCCTTGTGGCCTCCGTGGCCTCCGTGGCCTCCGTGGCCTCCATCGCTTCCATGACGTCCGGACGGACGATGACGACGGGGCAGGACGCGTGCAGGGCGCACTGCTGGCTGACGGAGCCCAGGAGCAGGCTGGCGAAGCCGCCCCGGCCCCGGCTGCCCACGACCAGCATCTCGGCCCCCGCCGACGCTCCGATCAGCACCTTGGCCGGGTTGCCCCGCACCACGTGTTCCACCAGCGGAACCTCACCGGCCCGCACGAGCACGGTCCGGATCTCGTCCGACAGGGCCTGCCGGGCCTGCTCCTCGTCGAAGGCGGCGGACACCGGCGGAGCGGATCGTCCCACCGCTCCCGGCACGTCGTAGGCGGCCACGACGTCCACCGTCCCGCCGATGAGCCGCGCGTGCCGCACCGCCCACCGCAAGGCGTCGTACGAGTCCGGGGAGCCGTCGACGCCCACGACCACGCGGGGAGTCTCGTCGTTGACGTTCATGACCGGAGCTCCTCCCGCTGTGGGAGCGTTCTTCAATGCCCGGCTACCCCTGCCCGCCGGCACTATGCGCCGAGCCCCGCCGTCACTCGGTGCAGCTCAGCGTGTACGTCCGGCCCTCGCGGCCCCACTCACCCCACTCGGGCCGCAGCCCCGCGTCCATCGCCCGCAGGCACGGGCGGCCGATGTGCGCGTACACCAGACGCCGTACCCGGTGCAGGAGCGCCTCGCGCCCGACCTCCAGGACGTACGCGTGGCCGCCGACCCCGCCCCGGAACCTGATCCGCCGGTCCCAGCCCGCCGCCTCCGCGAACATCACGTCGGCGCCGCCCGCCCACGACGGGAACTCCCAGAACTCCGGGGCCCACACCGCCACCCTCCCGCCGGCTTCGATCCGGTACCCGCAGGTCGGATGAGAGGTGTGCACCACCTCGAAGGCGCCGATGCGCAGGTCGCCCAGCCTCACCTCACCCATCCGGGGCTCGACGTCCCGCTCCGCGGCCATCCGCCGCAGGGCCGAACGGAGCTCGGCGTGCTCGTCGGTGACCAGCCAGGCGTCCAGCCGCCGCGGCGGATCCGCTCCGGGGCCGGCGTCGAGCGCCACCCGCCGGCCGCGGTGGGCGACCAGCAGGCCCGCCGGTGCGAAGCGGGGCGAGTTCATCGCCCCCACCCCGAGCAGCGTCAGCCGCAGCCGCCACGCCATCGGGCTCACCTCCGTTCACCACCCCGCGGGTGCCCGGCGGACGCGGCCCTACGCGGCGCCGCGGGGGCCGGCCACCCGCGCGACGGAGTGGGGTTACGTCGTATGCGAGAACGTCACAGAAAAGCCTTCTCCCGGTTACACAGCGGGCCCCTTCCCCATGCCACTCTCCCGCTTGCGAGAACTCAACACGCGTAGAACGCGGCGTCCTTGAGCCGGATGCCGCGTTCCGGCGCGTCCGTCCCCGGGAAAGGGCACCCCCCATGTCCGCTGTGCAGACAGGCAGATGGAAGGCGCTGGCGGCAGCCATATCCGCCGTCCTCATCGGCCTCACCCTTCCGACGGTCGCCGCGACTCCGGCGAGCGCGACGACCACGGCCTACGACAGCACGTACTACAAGAACGCGATCGGCAAGACCGGCACGAGCCTCAAGTCCTCGCTCCACACCATCATCAGCGGCCAGAGCAAGATCTCGTACGACGCGGTCTGGAACGCGCTGAAGGTCACCGACCAGGACCCGAACAACAGCGGCAACGTGATCCTGCTGTACAGCGGCACCTCGCGCAGCAAGGCACTCAGCGGCGGCGACGTGGGCGACTGGAACCGCGAGCACGTCTGGGCCCAGTCCCACGGCAGCTTCGGCACCTCGGCCGGACCCGGCACCGATCTGCACCATCTGCGCCCCGCGGACGTCCAGGTCAACAGCATCCGCGGCAACAAGGACTTCGACAACGGCGGCAGCGCGGTCAGCGGCGCGCCCGGCAGCTACACGGACACCAACTCCTTCGAGCCGCGCGACGCGGACAAGGGCGACGTGGCCCGCATGATCCTCTACATGGCCGTCCGCTACGAGGGCGACGACGCCTGGGCCGACCTTGAGCCCAACGACTCGGTCTCCAACGGCAGCGTCCCCTACCACGGCCGTCTCTCGGTCCTGAAGCAGTGGAACGAGCAGGACCCGCCGAGCGCCTTCGAGGAACGACGCAACGACGTCATCTACAACACGTACCAGGGCAACCGCAATCCGTTCATCGACCACCCGGAGTGGATCGAGGCGATCTGGTAGACCGGCTGTGACGTGCGCCGAACTCCCCGCCGGGTGCGGGGAGTTCGGCCCCGCAGGTCAGGCGAGCCCGACCACCGCCTTGTGCGTGCCGGCGAGTGTCCCCGGAGCGATCCGCAGCTGGAGCGTGGAGCCGGTGGCCAGCACCTGGACCGTCGCGTCCTTGGACAGCACGGCCGAGACGGGCCGGTGCCACGTGAGGTCGATCGTCGCCCCGTCGCGCAGGGGGCCGGAGACGCAGACCGTGGCGGTGGTGCCGGACTCCCGGATCAGCACGGACGCGGGGGCCCCGGCCGTGACGTCGCCGACCGTGCCGCCGAACCAGAAGTTGATCCCGGTGAAGCCCAGCGCCGGGACCCGTACGCCTTGTTGTTCGTTGGTGTTGGCGAGGACGGTGAGCCAGCCCGTGTCGGCGGCGCGGGCCGCCGTCTGCGCCTGGTCGGCCCCCGGCATCAGGATGTAGGAGTACGCCGCCCAGGTCGGATCCGTGCCGTGGTCGAACCAGAGCGTGAGGTACCGGCGCGTCACCGGATCGGTCACGGCGCCCTTGTTGATGTCCGACCAGGCGCCCGTGCGGGCCTGCCGCAGGGCCTTCAGGGACGAGGCGCCGCCGGGGAAGACGTAGCCGGCGTGTCCGGCGAGATGCGCCCAACGGGCGCCGGTGAGGGTGGCGCTCCAGCCGAGTGCGGTCGGCTGGGCCGCGCCGTCGACGGTGAAGGCGTGCACGCCGGACTGGCCGAGGTTGCGGTTCTCCACGACCGACTCGACGCCGGCGCCGTCGCGGCCGTGGATCCCGGCGCCCAGGCAGACGACCGCGTCGTCCAGGAAGAACCAGGACTTCTTCGCCAGGAGCGTGGACGACAGGCCCTTGAGGTACTGCCCCACGGCCGCGTACGTCCCGTCGGTGGTCCCGCCGACCCAGCGCACGTCGGGCCGGGCCGCGCCCCAGACGCCGCCTTCGCCGTCGGCGAGCGGCTTGCGGGAGGCGGTGGTGCCGGGCAGTCGGTAGGGGTCGACGGTCGGCCAGAAGTGGTCGCTGTACTGGCCGTTGGCGAAGTCGTCCCCCCACCAGTAGAGCATGCCGGAGCCGCTGTGCCAGGCGCGCAGGTTCTCGCCGTTGCCGTTCTCGTAGTACGTGATCCGGTTCGACGCCATGGAGAGCGCGGCCGCCCAGCCGGCGCGGCGGTGCACGGACCGGTCCATGCCGGGGAAGAGCCGGTGTCCGGTCGGCTCGGGGCTCGCCGCCGCCGTCCCGTCGGCGACGGTCTTGAGGCGCGCGAGCGCGGAGACGCCGAGCGCGGGGCTCGTGAGCAGCGGGCTGTAGTAGTCGCGGGCGATCCAGCCCTTGACCATCCCGTCCCAGCGGGCCTTCTCCGCGCTCGACGCGCTCCGCGCGAGCAGCGCGACGCACGCGATGATCGCGTGGCCCCGCAGATGGTCGTCCTGGCGGACGCCCCTGGTGTCCGTCCTCTGCACGCCGCGGCTGATCGCCCGCCCCGAGACGGCGTCCATGGCCAGGCCGTTGAAGAGGAAGGGCGCGTACGCCTTCTCGACGGAGTCGAACACGACCTGCCGGCCGCTGTCGGTGACCTCCCACGCAGAGCCCTTGAGCAGGGCGAACAGCATCGAGAGACCGCCGAGCATGACGGCGCCGTACGACCCCGCGTAGGGGACGTACGTGTGCTGGATGAAGCTCCCGTCGGCGTGGAGCCCGTCGCCGGTGGTGACGTACGGGAAGACCGGTGAGAGCGCGTCCCGTGCGAGAGAGAGTTTCGGGGAGGACCTGCCGATGACACCGCGCAGGGCGAGGACCCGGCACAGGTCGACCCGGTTGGCCCCGGTGGAGGTGCCGGTGTAGTTCGCGACGGCGCTGTCGGGGACGAAGTGGTCGACGGCGGCGCAGTGTTCGGCGATCCGGGCGGCGCCGAGGAAGTCGTAGAGGAGGACGTCGATGTCGAGCAGCGCCTGCGGGATGCCGATCTGCCAGCTGTACCAGTTGCCGTAGCGGGCCTGGCTCGCGTTGTACGCCTGGTCGTGGAGGTGGTCGAGGCCGGCGAGGATCTCGGCGCGCAGGGCCGCGTCGCCGGTGAGGCCCGTGCCGGGCTGGGAGTACGCCTCGGCGAGGGTGCGCAGGCGGTGGTAACTGGTGTTGAGGTTGCCGGAGTACGTGTACGACTCGGCGTCCGTGTCCGGCTCGGGGTCCGCGTAGGGCAGGTCCGGCCAGAGGGAGCCGGTCGCGGGAGCCATGGCGGCGCGCAGATCGCGGGCGGCGGCGCCGAGCGCGGCGAGCTTCGAGGCGAAGGGCTCGGCGGTCGGGACGACGTTCGTGCCGAGGAGGAGGTCCCGCCACGTCAGGCGCAGCGTGTCGTACGCGTCGGCGGCCACGGCCGCGTACGCGGGTGCCGCGGCGACCGGTGGCGCGAGCGGCGCGACAGCCGCGACGCCCAGGGCCGCGCGCAGCAGACCTCGGCGGGACAGCAGGGAGGCGGGGACGGGAACGGGGACGGGAACGGAGGAGTGCATGGGGGAGGAACCTCCGGAGGATGAGCGCCCGGGGGTCGGCGCGGTGGCCGACAGCATGCCGGGGACAGAAAGCGATTACTACCCCCTGGGAACCGGGAGTTCCGGCCCGTGCGGCCGACATCGGAGCGAGTCCCTCCGCGACCTCGTCCGCGCCGGGTCGACGCGGTGGCATGCATCGCGAACCCGCGCCGGGGGCTGCTTCCCGGCCACCCGACCACCCGTTTCCCGTCACTTCCTGTGGGTTCGACAGGAGTTCGATTGCCGCTCTATGACGGATACATGACAGCGCCTCAACTCCCTTGATCTACGCCCGTAGAGCTGCCAGTGTTCTGAATCTGCCGGGAGCGGAACACACCGTTCCCGGCCGTGTGTGTGGCCACCACACGCACCCCCCACAGCCGCGCGCCGCCCCACCCAAGGCGCGCCGCCTACATGAGGAGGCGGCGGCGCCTCCTCCTCGTCGCCCGCGAGGGTGGCCGCCGCGATCACCGCCGCCGCTGCCCGCGGGTCGGCGCCACGAGCAGCACGGACGCCGAGGCGAGCTGGTCGAACTACGGCTCCGTGCTCGACCTCTTCCCCCGGCGTGTCGATCACCGCGGGCTGGAACACCAGCGACACGGCCACCAGCACCATCTCGGGCACCTCCGACGTGCGAGCAGCGCGGTCGGAGCGACACGATGGGAACAGGACGGGCAGGAGGGACGGCTCAGGAGGGGCCGGTCAGGAGGGACGGGTCATGGCCGCCGAGAACGCCGCAGGGGCCCGGGGGCCGTCGTGGCGGATGAGTAATGTGCCGGTGCCCGAGGCACATCTCCTGGGCCTGGCCGTCGCCGTGCTGCTGCACCGGCGACACCCGTGGGTCCTGCCGGGACCGCGATCCGCGCACGTCCTTCTGGGCATGCCTCTGATCGGAGCGGGCGGTCACCTCATCGCCCGGTCGGTGCGTGCCGCGCGGCAGGTCGACCTCGCCCGCCCCGCGCAGCTGGTGGTCCTCGGGCCGTACGCCGTCAGCCGGAACCCCATGTACGCGGGCTGGGCCCTGCTCCACCTCGGCGCGGCACTCGCCGGCGGTTCCGGCTGGGCCGTCGCGGCGCTCGTTCCGGTCGGGTCATGGATGCACGGGGAGGTGCTGCGCGAGGAACGCGTGCTGACGGGCGCCTTCGGCGAGGAGTTCCGGCGTTACCGGGAGAGGGTGCCGCGCTATCTGCCGCGGCTCGCGCGTGCGCCCGTCACCGAGCCGGCGCGAGACGCTCGTACACCGTCACCCTCCGACCACGGACCTGCTCGTCCGACACCGGAGTGAAGTACTCCTTCAGGACAGAGGTCTTCACCTTGTCCCGCTCCGCCGCCACCGGCTTCGCCACCTGCCGTGCGTCCGTCACCAGGAGGATCCGCCGCCGGCTCAGCATCGCGGCCCGGATCCGATCAGGGCTCGCCTCCACGCCCTTGAGCGTTCCGGACTCCTCAGGGCTCTGTGCCAGCGCGATGTCGTGCAGACCGGCGAAGGCGTCGGGTGACACCAAACCGGTGTCCCGCCGCGCCGCCGGTATGTAGATCACCGCGTCCCCGTCCTGCGCCACCTGCCGCACCTCCGCCGCTATCGCCAGGACGTCGTCCACCCGGCTCACCGGGGACCTCTTGGCCAGCGACTGCGGCAGGAGTGCCACCACCGCCACGGCGACCACCACGGGGAGAATCCACATCGACGCCCTCGGGAACCGCGGCGCGGCCGCCTGTACCGCCGCGCCGAGGATCGCACCGACCAGCAGCGCCAGACCCAGCAGGCTGAACAGTATGTACCGGTCCAGGAACAGCGGCTGGATCAGGGAGAGGCCGATCAGTCCGATCTGCGGCACCGCCAGAAGCGGCAGCCCGACGGCCGCCACCGACAGTCGGCCCACCCGGGGCCGGTCCAGCAGGGCTCCGAGCCCGCCGATCGCGAGCAGGATCGCGGGGCCGATCATCATGTGCCAGGTCAGCGGCGGTATCCAGGACACCTGGTCGGACTGGCTCCGGCTGAACAGGATCAACGGCAGCACACACACCGTGGCGGCTGCCGAGGCCGCCGCCCAGCGTACCCACACCCCGCGCCCGGCCCGCGCCCACACCAGGGTCGCCATGTGCGCCGGCAGAATCATCAGCGAGAGCCAGTTCAGCAGCCCGCACACGAGGACGGTGCCGCTGTACGCCACCCAGCACATCGCCCGGCCGCGCCCCTGGAGGACGGTCACGAGCAGCAGTGTCGAGATCGCGGCCCCGGCCGCGACCAGTGCGTACGGGCGTCCCTCCTGGAGGTAGAACTGCACGGCGGGAAGCAGCCCGAACGCCAGCCCTCCCCCCAGGCCCACCCAGGTTCCGGCCAGCCGCTGACCGATGACCGCCACACAGGCCGCCGCCACCGCCATGGCCAGCACGGAGGGCAGCCGCAAGACCGTGGTACTGGGCCCGAAGCATTCGAACAGCCCATGCATCAGCAGGTAGTAGAGCCCGTGCACGACATCGACCTGCTCCAGCATGCACATGATGTCGGCGGTGGACCGTCGGGCCACCTGCCAGGTCGCTGCCTCGTCCCGCCACACACTGTCCTGCCGGGACAACCCCCACGAGCCGAGGACGAGAGTCCACACCAGAGGAATCAGCCCCACGGGAACGCGGCGGCGGGGGGCTGCTGTCGGGGATGTCATGAACGCTGTTCCGGCCCTCGGATGGTGGTGGTCTGTGCGTAGGGGCGGGTCGACCCAGCAGTGATCATCAAGCTCCCCAACACCCAAGTCAAACCTCGGGTTTGCCGCCCACGCGTCAAGGGCCTACCTCGGGAATCGTGGATCGTGACCGACCGAGAACACGCCGAACCAGCCGCCGGTACGTCAGGCGAGCGAGTCGATCCAGCGTTCCAGGCGGCGCCCTTCGGCGGTCATGAGCTCGGGTTCGCGGAAGGTGTTGGTGAGCAGCGAGATCCCTTGGTACGCGGCGATCAGGGCGACCGCGAGTTCGCGGCAGTCCTCGCGTCCCATCGCCCGGAACTGCGCCGTGGCCCAGTCGATGAGGTCCTGGATGACCTTGGCGACGGCCTCGTCGAGGCCGTCGGCCCGCTTGTCGAGCTCCGAGGCGAGGCTTCCGGTCGGGCAGCCGTACCGGGCGGTCAGCTCGCGCTGCTCGACCCAGCCGTTCAGGAGCGCCTTCAGCCTGTCCTGGGGGGTGGGGAGCGCGTCGAGAGCGCCGAGCATGCCCCGCAGGCTCTGCGCGTGCGCGTCGATCGCCGCTTCGACCAGCTCGTTCTTGGTCTTGAAGTAGTAGTAGACGTTGCCGACCGGGACGTCGGCCGCTCGGGCGATGTCGGCGAGCGTGGTCTGTTCGACGCCCTGCTCGTGCAGCACCTTGGCCGCGGCGGCCGCCAGCCGTTCCCGCTTGCCCGATGATCGCCGGGACGTTTTTGAGTGAGTCACCTGACTGACTGTAGACGCGCGGCAGGTCGTCGACTAGGCTCCCTTCTCAGTCAGTCAACTAACTAACTCGTGGGGGTCCACATGATTGTCGTGACGGGTGCGACGGGGAACGTCGGCCAGGAGCTGGTGCGGATTCTCGTCGGGGCCGGTGAACAGGTGACCGCCGTCTCCCGGCGCCCGGCGCAATGGCCCGACGCTGTACGGCACGTGCGGGCCGACCTCGCCGATCCGGGGAGTCTGCGCACCGCTCTCGACGGGGCCGATGCGCTGTTCCTGCTCGTGGCCGGCGAGGACCCGCAGGGCATCCTCGACGAGGCCAGGGCGGGTGGAGTACGGCGCGTCGTCCTGCTCTCCTCCCAGGGCGCCGGAACGCGGCCGGAGGTCTACCGCCATCCCGCGGCGTTCGAGGACGCCGTGCGCCGCTCGGGCCTCGACTGGACGATCCTGCGCTCCGGGGGGCTGAACTCGAACGCCTTCGCGTGGGCCGAGTCGATCCGTGCGCACCGAACGGCCGCCGCGCCGTTCGGCGACGTCGGGCTTCCCACGGTCGACCCGGCGGACGTCGCCGAGGTCGCGGCCATGGTCCTGCGCGAGGGCGGCCACGCGGGCAGCACGTACGACCTCACCGGCCCCGCTCCGGTCACCCCGCGCGAGCGGGCCGAGGCGATCGGCGACGCCCTGGGGACGCCCGTGCGCTTCATCGAGCAGACCCGCGCCGAGGCGCGCGCGCAGATGCTGGCGTTCATGCCCGAACCGGTGGTGGAGGGCACCCTCGCCATCCTCGGCCGGCCGCTTCCGGCCGAACAGGAGACCAGCCCCGCCGTCGAGCGCGTCCTGGGCCGGACGCCGCGCACCTTCGCGGACTGGGCCGCACGCACCGCCCCCGCCTTCCGGTGAACTCCGCCTCGCCTGACCACGCCACCGTCCCGCCCGGTGGGCCGCCTGATGAACCTCAACACCCGACAGGAGCAGTTGCCGTGCCCGTTCGGCCTGTACTCGACTCCACCATGTTCCACCAGGAGCGCGGCGCCGGTGCGCCGATGGTCTTCCTGCACGGCAACCCCACCTCCTCCCACCTGTGGCGGAACGTCCTCCCTGCCGTCGGCGAACCGGGCCGGCTCCTGGCCCCGGACCTGATCGGCATGGGCGAGTCGGGTAAACCCGACATCGCCTACACGTTCGCCGACCACGCCCGCTATCTGGACGCCTGGTTCGACGTGCTCGGCCTCGAAGACGTGGTGCTGGTCGGACACGACTGGGGTGGCGCCCTCGCCTTCGACTGGGCCGCCCGGCATCCCGGACGCGTGCGCGGCATCGCGTTCACCGAGACCATCGTCAAACCGATGACCTGGGAGGAGTTCCCCGAGGGCGGCCGCACGCTGTTCCGGGCGATCAGGACACCCCAGGTCGGCGAGGCCATGCTCCTGGACGACAACGCCTTCATCGAGCAGGCGCTGCCCGGCACCGTCGCCACCCCGCTCGACCCGGCCGACCTGGATGTCTACCGGCGCCCCTACCTCACCAGGGAAAGCCGCCGCCCTCTGCTGCAGTGGCCGCGATCGATGCCGTTGGGAGGCGAACCCACCGATGTCGTGGCCAGGATCCACGCCTACGACAGGTGGCTGTCGGCCAGCGACGACGTGCCCAAACTGCTCGTCACCTTCGCGCCCGGCCCCGGTGTCATGATGGGTCAGGCGATCATCGACTGGTGCGCGGAGAACATCGCCGGCCTCGAGATCGAACACAACGACGTGGTCGCCGGGCATCACACCCCGGAGGACCAGCCCCTCGCACTCGCCAGGGCCATCGCCGACTGGGCGGACCGGCACGAACTCCGCTGACACCCCGCCGGGGGCCCTGGCCGCGAGGAAGTGCTACAACTGGCATTGTGACCCCGTCCCGATTCTCGTGCCCGGCGTACCGGTGCGGTCGAACCTAGGCAGAAGATTCGGAAGCGTCGCCGGACAGGTCTTCGTCCTTCAGGTGGCGATCGTGGTGCTGCTCGCCGCCGGGGCTCTGCTGGCCCTGGTGCTGCAGTCGCGGTACGACATCGACCGTGAAGCGCGCAACCGGTCGGTTTCCGTGGCGGAGACCTTCGCGAACTCCCTGGGCCTGCGGGAAGCACTGAGGTCGCCGGACCCGTCCGCGGTCCTGCAACCCCTCGCCGAGAAGACGCGCAAGGCCGCGGGGGTGGACTTCATCGTGGTGATGGACACCCGAGGCATCCGCTACAGCCACCCCCAGCCCGACCGCATCGGCGAGCGGTTCGTCGGCACGATCGAGCCCTCGCTCGCCGGCCGGGTGCACACCGAGAGTGTGCAGGGGCCGCTCGGCAAGGAGATCCAGGCGGTCGTGCCGGTCACCTCGCCCGAGGGCGAGGTCGTCGCCCTGGTCTCGGCAGGTCTGACGGTGGAGAGCGTGACCGGCATCGCCGACCGCCAGCTTCCGGTCATCCTCTGGGCCATCGCCGTCGGTCTGGCTCTTGCCACTGTCGGCACGGCGCTGATCAGCCGAAGACTGCGCCGCCAGACCCACGGGCTCGGCACGCAGGAGATGACCCGCATGTACGAGCACCACGACGCGGTGCTCCACGCCGTCCGCGAAGGGGTGCTGATCACCGACGGCGACGGACGGCTGCTCCTGGCGAACGACGAGGCCAAACGGCTGCTCAGCCTGCCGGACGACGCCGACGGACGCCCCGTCGACAAAGTCGGTATGGATCGCCGCATGGCGGAACTGCTGCTGTCCGGCCGGGTGGCCACCGACGAGGTGCTGGAGGCCGGGAACCGGCTGCTCGTGGTCAATCAGCGGCCCCTGCGCCCCCAGGGAGGCCCGCAGGGCTCGGCGGTCACCATCCGCGACTCCACCGAGCTGCAGCTCCTGAGCAGCCGGGCGGAGACGGCCCGCAGGCGGCTCAAGCTGCTCTACGACGCCGGGGGTGACATCGGCACCACCCTCGACGTGGTGCGCACCGCGGAGGAACTGGCCGACGTCGCCGTTCCCCAGTTCGCGGACTTCGTCACGGTCGACTTGGCCGACGCGGTACTGAAGGGCGACGAGCCCGGCCCGGGCGCCGACATGCGGCGCACGGCGGTCAGCGGCATCCGCACCGATCACCCGCTGTACCCGCTCGGCACACTGATCGAGTTCCTGCCGTCCACGCCGCAGGCCCGCGGATACGGCACGGGAACAGCCGAACTCGTGCCCGATCTCCATGACGCGCCGGGCTGGCACGCCCAGGACGCGCCGCGGACATCGGCGATCGTCGGCTACGGGATCCACTCGCTCATCGCGGCTCCGCTCAAGGCCAGGGGCGTCGTGCTCGGGGTGGTCAACTTCTGGCGGTCGCAGAAGCCCGAACCGTTCGACGAGGACGACCTGTCCATGGCCGAGGAGCTTGTCAGCCGCGCCGCGGTCACCATGGACAACGCCCGCCGCTACACCCGCGAGCACAATCTCGCCGTGACGCTCCAGCGCAGCCTGCTGCCGCAGGATCTGCCCGAGCAGAGCGCCGTGGACGTCGCGCACTTCTACCAGCCCGCCCAGTCCGGAGTGGGCGGGGACTGGTTCGACGTGATCCCGCTGCCGGGCAGCCGCGTCGGGCTCGTCGTCGGAGACGTCGTCGGGCACGGCCTGCACGCCGCGGCCACCATGGGGCGGCTGCGCACGGCCGTGCACAACTTCTCCTCCCTGGACCTGCCGCCCGACGAACTCCTCGCCCGGCTCGACAACCTCGTCCAGCGCATGGACCAGGAAGGTGACAGCGCTGCCCCGAACGAAGGCGTCCTGGGCGCGACCTGCCTGTACGCCATCTACGACCCGGTCTCCCAGAACTGCACCATGGCGCGGGCAGGACACATGCCACCGCTTGTGGTCGCCCCGGACGGCGCGACGACGATCTCGGAACTGCCGGCCGGCCCCCCGCTGGGGCTGGGAGGCATGCCGTTCGAGGCCATGGAACTGCACCTGGCGGAAGGCAGTCAGCTCGTCCTGTACACCGACGGACTGGTCGAGGAGCGGAGCCGGGACATCGCGGTGGGCGTGGAAAAGCTGCGCACGGCGCTGAGCCACCCCGACCGGGATCCGCACGCCAGCCGCCGGGCCGTACTCGACGCCCTGCTCCCCAGCCGGCCGGCCGACGACATCGCGCTGCTCATCGCCCGGACACGGACGCTGGGCCCCGGCCGGGTCGCACAGTGGGACGTACCGTTCGACCCGAGCGAGGTCGGCGCCATGCGCAGCCTCGCGGCCGAGCAACTCGAGGAGTGGGGCCTGCAGGAACTCGCCTTCACCACGGAACTGATCCTCAGCGAGCTCATCACCAACGCCATACGGTACGGCGCCGCGCCGGTTCGGGTTCGTCTGTTGCGCGATCGCACTCTGACCTGCGAGGTGTGGGACGGCAGCAGTACCGCCCCGCACCTTCGGTACGCCGCCACCATGGACGAGGGAGGCCGCGGACTGTTCCTGGTGGCGCAGCTCAGCGAGCACTGGGGAACCCGGTACACACCGGAAGGCAAGGTCATCTGGGCCGAACAGGTCCTTCCCGCCGCCGACAGTGCCCTCTCCTAGCCCACAGTTCTTCACCTCGGAGTTGGTCCCCCGCCGATCCCCGAAAACGATCAAGGGGCCGTTTCAGATTTCTCTGAAACGGCCCCTGACCTGCGACTTCGAAAAGTCGGGACGACAGGATTTGAACCTGCGACCCCTTGACCCCCAGTCAAGTGCGCTACCAAGCTGCGCCACGTCCCGGTGCCCGTCTCACCGGTGTTTCCCCGGTGTCGGCGTGCAGGAGAACATTACCTCACTCCGGGAGGCGCACGGACGCACGGGGCCCGCCGTCGCGTCCGCCGATCGCCTGGTCGGGCGTGGGGATCCGGGGGTGTCTCCCCGGGGCGGGGAGAATGGAGGCGTGGACAGGGCGCCGAGGGACCGGGACGAGGAGGGGCGGGCGCGCAGCGCGCGGCCCCGGGACGGGCTCGGGCGGCCGCTGCCGCACGGGGCCGAGGGGGTGCCGCGGCAGCCCGAAGGGGTGGTGCGGACACCCGCGCAGACGCTCCGTGAGGCGCAGCGGCTGCTGGACGCGGGGATGCCGTTCCATGCGCACGAGGTCTTCGAGGACGCGTGGAAGACCGGCCCGGCCGGGGAGCGGGATCTGTGGCAGGGGCTCGCCCAGCTGGCGGTGGGGCTGACGCATGCCGCCCGGGGCAACGCGGCCGGTGGGGCGCGGCTGTTGCTGCGCGGCGCCGCGCGGATCTCGGGGCAGCCCGATTCGTACGGCATCGATGTCGGCGGACTCGTCCGGTGGGCCCGGGCGTTGGCGGCCCGCGCGGACGGTGTGACGGACGCGTCGGCCGAGGCGCCGCGTCTGCTCCGGGAGTGACGCGGCGCCGGCCGGTCACCAGGTGAGGGGGAGCTCCAGGGGCGAGCGGTGGATCAGGGTCGGCCGCATCACCACCTCCCGGTCCTTCGCCAGCCGCAGGTCGGGGAAGCGTCGTGTGAACAGCTCCAGGGTGAGCCGGAGTTGGGTGCGGGCCAGCTGGGAGCCCGGGCAGCCGTGCGCGCCGTGGCCGAAGCTGACGTGGCGGGTGGGGGTCGGGGGCCGGGTGATGTCGAAGACGTCGGCGTCCTGGTGGCGTGCCTCGTCACGGTTGGCGGAGCCGTACGCGACGAAGACGGTGGCACCGGCGGGCAGTTCGGTGCCGGCCAGGACGACGGGCCGGGTGGTCGTACGGCGGAATCCCTGGACGGCCGTGTCGTAGCGGGCGGCTTCCTCCACCGCCCCGGGTATGAGGTCGGGGCGGGCGCAGAGCAGTTCCCACTGGTCGCGGTGGCGCAGCAGGTGGAGCAGCGCGGTGCCGATCAGCGCGGTGGTGGTGAGGTGTCCGGCGATGAGGAAGTTCTGCAGGCTGGAGACGAGTTCGTGGCGCTGGTCCGAGGTGAGCTCGCGGGTGCCGGGGCCGAGGCCGGTGTCCGGGGCCAGGGCGGCGACCATCGCCGAGCAGAGGTCGTCGCGCGGGTGGGCGCGCCGGTCCCGGGCGTACCGGTCGAGGAGGTGCTGGAGGGCGACCACGTCCTCGGCGGCCGCGATCTGTTCGTCCTGCGGCATCGGGCGGAAGAGGAGTTGCTCGGCGCGGTGTCCTCCGTGCACCGCGGCGGGCACGTCCTCGGGCGCCAGTCCGATGAGCCGGCCGATGACGGCGCCGGGCAGCCTGCCGGCGTAGGAGGACATCAGCTCGGTGTGGCCGTCGGCCGCGAAGCCGTCGACGAGGGCGGTGGCGACCTCGGCGGCGTACGGGGTGAGGGCGGCGACGCGCGCGGCGGAGAGGCCGCTGTTGATCGGGGCGCGGTGGCGGCGGTGGGCGCCGCCGTCGGTGGAGACGACGGTGGGCCGGTTGCCGAAGCCGCGCGCGAGGACGCCGAAGACGGCTGCCGGGGGGACGACATCGGGCCGCAGAGCCTGGGCGGAGGAGAAGTCCGCGGGCCGCAGCAGCACCTCGCGGACGTCGGCGTCCCGGGCGATCAGCCAGGCGTCGAGTTCGGGGACGAAGGTCAGTCCCGCTGTCTGTCGCGCACGTGCGTAGAGGGGGTACGGGTCTTGTTGCAGCGCTTCGAGAAGCTCGTGCGTCTTCGGGTCCACGCGGCGCCTCCGTGGCGGGAAGGTGCGGAACTCGGGCAGGTGCGGAGCTCGGTGCGGTCCGGCCATGGTGACCGGCGCGACGTGGTACTGGCTATGCCCGGGAGGCGTTCAGCGCGCGGACGAGGACCGAGGTGTGGCTGACGGACGGGTCCTTGGCGGCCGTGAGGAGGGTGACGGTGCCCTGCGCGGCGAGGGCCCGCAGCCGGTCGAGGGCCTCGGCGGCGGCCGGTTCGGCGAGCTCGTCCTCGTACCGCCGGCAGAACTCCTCGTACTCGCCCTCCGGGCCGTGGTACCAGCGCCGCAGTTCGGTGGAGGGCGTGAGCGCCTTGGGCCATTCGTCGATGCGGGCGTCGGTCTTGGCGAGGCCGCGCGGCCAGAGGCGGTCGACGAGGACACGTACGCCGTCGTCGGGTTCCGGGGCTTCGTAGATCCGGCGGACGCGCACGTCGGGGGTGGTGGCGGGCATGTCTCCAGGGTGCCGGAGGGACCGGGCGGTCACACCTCGACGCGCAGCGCCGGCAGGAGTACGGCGTCGACGAAGACGCGCATCGTCGACGCGTCCGCGAACCGCTCCTCGAAGAGCCGCTCGATGCGGAGCATGCCGAGGAAGCAGGGGGCGACGAAGCCGATCGCCGGGTTGTCCGCGTCGATCTCGCCGCGCTCGACCGCCCGCCGCAGCATGTCGTCGATCGCGGCGGCCTCGGGGCTGATGACGGTCTCGCGCAGCGCCGCGCGCAGGTCGGGGTGCTGGACGTACGCCTGGCTGACGGCCTCCATCAGCTCGGCGTCCCGGTCGCGGCGGGTCGCGGCCCGGTGGGCGGCCTCGCGGAGGTCGCCGGCGAGCGAGCCGGTGTCGATGCCGGTGAAGAACGGGCAGCGCTGCTTGGCGAGGGCGGCGGTGACGAGCCGCGGTTTCGTCCCCCACTGCCGGTAGAGGGTGGCCTTGCCGCACTTGGTGCGGGCCGCGACGCCCTCCATGGTGACCGCGTCGTAGCCGCCTTCCCGGAGCAGGCAGATGACGGCCTCGTACAGCTCGGCCTCCCGCTCGGGGGTGATCTTGCCGCGGCGGGCCGCGGCGGTCGCCGCCTGCGTGGACATCGATTCCTCCCGGTCTTCCCGGACAGCTCTCTGCACCTACGAGAGTAGGGGCCGCGCAATCGAGACGCAAACGTATCGAGACGCTTGCGTCTCGATGAATTCGGATCTAGGCTTCCCCCGTTTGCTGCCGATTTGACGGAAAAAAGGGGCCGCGCCATGGCTGCCGGGATACGCGGGATACGGGGGACACGTCCCGCAGGACCGGGGCCGACGGCTACCCCCGGGCAGACCGCGGTGCCGGCCGGCACCGCGGAGCCGACCGGCACCCCGAGACCGTCCCTGGTGCGCGAGCTGCTGCTCGTCACCGCGCTGTTCCTCGTCTACAAGCTCGGCCGGCTCCTCGCGAACGGCCATGAACTGCGAGCCTTCCACAACGCCGACCGGATATGGGAGGCGGAACGGGCCGTGCGTCTGCCCGGCGAGGGCTCGATCCAGGCGCTCCTGCTGCACGGCGAGCCGCTCGTCCGGGCCGCCAACACCTACTACGCGGCCGTGCACTTCCCGGCCACGCTCGCCTTCCTCGCCTGGCTCTACCGGCGCCGCCCGGCCCACTACCTCTGGTCGCGCCGGGTTCTCGCGCTTCTCACCGCCGCCGCGCTCGCCCTGCATCTGCTGATGCCGCTGGCCCCGCCCCGGATGCTCGCCGCGACCGGACTCGTCGACACCGCACGGATCTACGGACCGTCCGTGTACGGCGCGAGCCCCGAGACGGACTCGATGGCGAACCAGTTCGCCGCGATGCCGTCCCTGCACTTCGGCTGGGCGCTGATGGTCGCGATCGGCCTGATCGCCGCCACCCGCGGCCGCCTGCGATGGCTGTGGCTGCTCCACCCCGCGCTGACCCTTCTGGTGATCGTCGGCACGGCCAACCACTACTGGTTCGACGCCCTGGCCGCGGCGGCTCTGCTCGCTCTCGCGCTCGCGGCCGTACGAGCTCCGGGCACCGGACCCGCCGCCCCCGGGCCCCGCCCGCGCGCCGCCTCTCCCCGCCCGGCGGGAGCCCCGCGATGACCGACCTCGACGGCACCGTGCTCGCCGTGCTCCTCTCCCTGGTCTCGGCCGCCGGGTACGCCCTGGCCGCGGTCGCCCAGTCCAGGCTCGCCTCCGCGTCCGACGGGGGACGCGGCGCGCTGCGGGCGCTGCTCGCCCGCGGCCAGTGGTGGTGGGCGGTCGGGCTGAACGCCGCCGGCGCACTCGCCCATGTGGCCGCACTGCACTACGGCCCGCTGACGCTCGTTCAGCCGCTGGGCGCGCTCACCTTGGTGGCCGCGCTGCCGCTCGGGGCGTTCTCCGCACGGCGCCGGGTGACCGGGGCGGAGTGGCGCGGCGCGCTGTGGACGCTGGCGGGCCTCGTCGGGCTCGTCTCGGTCACCGGCCCCGCGGCACCCGGCGACGCGCTCAGCCTGCGCGAGGCCCTGATCGTCGCGGCGGCGACGGCGCTGCTCATCGCGGCCCTCGCCTCGGGCCGGCGCCACAGGGCCCCCGGGCGGGCCCCTGGGCGGGCCCGGGGGCTCGGGCACGCGACGGCCTCCGGGGTCGCCTCGGGTGTCGCCTCCGCGCTGACCCAGACGCTGACCGCCGCGCTCGCGCGCGAACTGCCGGGCGGGACGCCGGCCTGGTGGCAGACGGCCCTGATCGCGGTGCTGATCTCCGCCTTCGCCGTGGGCGGCCTCCTTCTGTCGCAGGCCGCCTACCGGAGCGGGCTGGCGGCGCCGCTGGCCGTGGTGAACCTCTCCAACCCGGCCGCCGCCGCGGTGATCGGCGTGGCGCTGCTCGGGGAGACCTTCCGCGCGGGGGTGTGGGGCTGGCTGATCGCGGCCGCCGCCTCGGTGGTGGCGGCGCGCGGTGTCGTGCTGCTGTCGAGGGGCAGCGGGACGGCCGCCCTGGCCCCGTCCCCGGTCGCCGCCTCCGGGGGGCCGCTGCCCCAGCCCCGTACCGACGCCGAGGCGTCCCCCGCGCCCGCCCCCGCGCCGCTCGCCGGATGACGGCGCCTCACTCCCCCGACGGCGGGCGGTCCCGCGTCACTGGATAGCCGAACTATCCTCGGGTGCCGCGGAGTAGAACTCCTCGATAACCGTGTCGAGATGATGGGAACGGTGAAACACCTTTGCGCCTCTCCGAGTTGAGCGACCGCAGCGGCGTGTCCGTGGCCACGGTGAAGTACTACCTGCGCGAGGGGCTCCTGGCGCCCGGAACCCCCGTCACCGCCCGGCAGTCCGAGTACGGCGAGGACCATCTGCGCAGACTGCGGCTGATCCGGGCGCTGCTGACGGTCGGCGGGATGACGGTCCAGCAGGCCCGGGACGTCCTCGCGGTGGCCGACGACCCCGCCTTCGGCCGCCACGAACGCCTGGGCATCGCCCAGTACATGCTGGGGCCGCGGATCACCCCGCCACAGGACGCCGATCCGGCGCGGCCGCTGTGGGACGAGGTCTTCACGGAGCTGCGCGGCCTGCTGTCCGAGCTCGGCTGGCAGGTGTGCGACGAGGCACCCGCGCTCGCCGCGCTGACCAGAGCCGTCGTGACCCTGCGGTCGCTGGGATACCACGGCGGCGTCGACCACATCCGGCGGTACGCCCTCGCGATGCGTCCGATCGCGGCGGAGGAGTACGCGGTGATCGAGGATCATCCGGTCCTGGAGGAGGCGATCGAGGCGACCGTCGCGTACACGATGCTCTACGAGCCGATCCTGCTGGCGCTGCGGCGCCTGGCGCACGAGGACGTCTCGGCGCGCCTGCACCCGCCGACCGGACGCCCGATTTCGTCATCTTGACGAAAAGCGGAACGCACCCTATCGTCAACATGACGACAAGGGGGAGTTCCCATGGCCGACATCACCCGCCGCGCCGGCTGGCGCCATCTGCGGTCCGCGCCCACCGCGCACATCCGCCACCACCGTCGCGGACGCCTCGTCCACGACGGGACGGGGCTCAGTTTCTGGTTCCGCTCGCTGTCCGCCGCGCTCTCCGAAGTGCCGGTGAACGACCGGGAACTGGCGATGGCGTTCCACGCCAGGACCGCCGACTTCCAGGACGTGAGCGTGCAGTCCACCGTCACGTACCGGATCGGCGAGCCGGAGGCCGCGGCCACCCGGCTCGACTTCTCGATCGACCCGGACACGGGCGCGTGGCGGGGTGCGCCGCTGGAGCAGATCGCCACGCTCCTGACCGAGACCGCGCAGCAGCACGCGCTCGACGTCCTGGCGCGCACCCCTCTCGCCGAGGCCCTCGTCGACGGCGTGGCCGCCGTACGGGACCGGATCGCGGAGGGACTCGGGGCCGAGCCCCGGCTGCCGGCCACCGGTATCGAGGTGGTGGCGGT